>CAKZKA010000196.1 GCA_937120965.1 uncultured Chloroflexota bacterium | reverse complement strand
CACCTGCTCTGGAATGGGCTTCCTGCGACGCAGAGGGGAAATGGGCCAACGAATGGGAAACGAATAAACGAATGCGCGCGGCGTGGCTGACTCTGAGGTGAACATACGGAGAACCCGGGTTTCCCCACCTGTGGTGAGCTTGTCGAACCGCCTGCGGTGAGCCTGTCGAACCGCGCCCCTGCCTGTGGGGCAACGGGGCGCCCCCAGCACCGGTTGGGGAAAGGGGCGACCGGGTTGCCCCACGGCCTTGCCTGCGGGTGCGCCGCAGGGTAGCGCGGCGACGCGGCGGCTTGACGACTGCCCGCGCGCGGGCTACAATCCTCCGGGATTCCCGTTGCGAGGGCTGTATGAAAGTACCGTTGAGCTGGCTCAAAGAGTTCGTCACCGTGGACCTGCCGCCAGAAGAACTGGCGCGACAGTTGACCTTTAGCGGCCTCGAGGTTGCCGCGGTGCATTACGTGGGGGTCGAAGGCGCCGAGTTGCCCTGGGACGCCGAGAAGATCGTCACGTGCAATATTCTGGAGGTGTTGCCGCACCCGAATGCGGATCGCCTGGTGCTCGCCAGCGTGGATTACGGCGCGCCCGAGCCGCATACGGTGGTCACGGGCGCGCCCAATCTGTTTCCCTACCGCGGTCAGGGCCGCCTCTCCCATCCGCTGAAGGCCGTCTTCGCCCGCGAGGGCGCCCGGCTCTTCGATGGGCACGCCGAGGGCCGGGTGATCACCACGCTTAAGGGTCGCCCCGTGCGCGGTGTGATGAGCGATGCCATGCTCTGCTCCGAGAAGGAGCTGGGCATCAGCGAGGACCACGAGGGGGTGCTGATTCTGGAGGACGATGTTCCGGTGGGCGTGCCGGCGCGCGATGTGCTCGGCGAGGTGGTGCTGGAGATTGAGATTACCCCCAACTATGCCCGCGCCCTCTCGATCGTCGGTGTGGCCCGCGAGGTCGCCGCGATCACTGGCGCGCCGCTGTGCCTCCCCGACCCGCAGGTGCTGGCCGAAGGGCCGCCTATCGCCGGGCGCGCCGCGGTGACGATCGAAGCGCCTGATCTCTGCCCTCGCTTTACCCTCGGTCTGGCCGAACACGTCCGGGTTGGCCCCTCGCCTCGCTGGATGCGGCACCGCCTGCTCCACGCCGGTATGCGCCCGATCAATAATGTGGTGGATATCTCCAACTATGTTATGCTCGAATGGGGCCAGCCGACCCATGCCTTTGATGCCGACCGAGTGGCCGACCAGCACCTGATCGTGCGCCTGGCCCGCCCCGGTGAACGCCTGACGACCCTCGACGGCAAGGACCGCGACCTTACTCCTGGCCCTGAGAGTGGGCTGGAGCGGGCGCCGTTGCTGGTCTGCGATGCGACCGGGCCGCTGGCGGTGGCCGGGGTGATGGGCGGTGAGTTCTCCGAGGTGCGCGAGCGCACCACCCGGGTGCTGCTGGAGGCGGCGATCTGGGAGCCGGTGCAGATCCGCAAGACAGCGCGAGGCTTGAAGTTGCCCAGTGAGGCTTCGCGACGCTTCGAGCGCGGGGTGGATTACGCCCTTCCCCCCATCGCGCAACGCCGGTGTCTGGAGTTGATGCGCCAGTACACCGGCGCTACCATCAGCGCGGGCCTGATTGATGCCTATCCGCGCCCCTGGCAACCGCTGACGCTTGAACTGACCCCCGCCGAGGTCCGGCGCATCCTGGGTGTCGATCTGTCCGCCCCGGCCATCGCCGATCTGCTCGGGCGCCTCGGCTTTGGCTGTGCGCTCCGTGGTGGCCCCACTACCGGCGACGAGCCGGCGGTGCTGGTCGAGGTGCCCTCGTTCCGGCAGGACGTGACCATTACCGCCGACCTGTGCGAGGAGGTGGCGCGGATCTACGGCTACGACCGTATCCCGGCTACGCGCCTGGCCGATGAGTTGCCCCCCTCGGATACCCACCCCGAACTGGCGCTGGAGCAGCGCGTGCGCGAGCTGCTGGTCGGCGCGGGGCTGACCGAGTTGATCACCCACTCCCTGATTGATATGAACCTGGTGGCGGCCGTAGCGCCGTCGGAGGCGCTGGCCGAACGCTACCTCAAGCTGGCCAACCCCAACGCGCCCGAAAGGACCTATATGCGTCGCTCGCTGCTGCCCTCGCTGGCTGCGGCCCTGGAGTTCAACCTCCGCGAGCGTGAGCGGGCGATGCTCTTTGAGATTGGTCGCGTCTACCTCAAGCCTGAGCCGCCCGGCGTGGACGGGCGCTGGCTCCCCGATGAGCCGCGCCGCCTGGCTATCGCGATGGCCGGCCCGCGTGAACCGGAGCGCTGGCAGGGCGCCGACCGGCAGCCCTTCGATTTCTTTGACCTCAAGGGTGTGGTTGAAGTGCTCACCGCGCGTCTCGGCCTGGCCGACAGGTTGCGCTACGTCCCGCTGGCCGACGATGAGCGCTTCCATCCCGGCCGCTCAGCGGCGCTGCTGCTGGAGACTGGCGACGCGACGACGGCGCGGCAGGTCGGGGTGCTGGGAGAGCTGCATCCGGCTGTCCGTGAACGCCTTGGCCTGAGCGTGTCGCGGGCGGTGGCTGCTGAGCTGGACCTCGACGCCCTCTTTGGCGCGGCCCGGCCGCCCACGTTTGTGCCCCTGTCGCGCTTCCCGGCCACGGTGCAGGATCTGTCCATCGTCGCTCCCGTGGACGTGCCCGCTGCCCGGGTGGAGGCGTTGATCCGCCGGGGAGCCGGTTCGCTCCTGGAGGCGCTGACCCTCTTCGATGTGTACACCGGGCCGCAGGTTGGCGCCGACCGCCGTAGTCTCACGTATCACCTGACTTTTCGCGCCTCCGACCGCACCCTCACCGATGAGGAGCTGGCCCGTGTGCGGAAGAAGATCATCTCCGGCCTGGAGCGCGAGATCGGGGCGACGATCCGGACGTGACACCGTTTAGGGGCGGACAGAACGTATGAGCGCCGACGGGCGTGGTGGCGTTGGGATGCGCTGCTTGGTCCTCACCCCCTACTATGAACATAGCCCGCGCGCGGGAGGGTTTGGGAGGGTGCAGCCCTTCAAAAGGTTTCACCTGTTCTGGAATCGGCTTCGTGGGACGCGGGGGAAATGGGCCAACGAATGGGAAACGAATAAACGAATGCTCAAGGTGCGCCTGAGGTGAACATTCGGGTTGCCCCCGGTCCTACCTCCCCGGCGCGTAGCGCACCACCTGCTCCGCTGTGACAGGCAATCCCTCAACCGTGATCACGCGCAGGCGCAGGGTGTAGTCGCCGGCCGCCAATCCGCTGATGATCCAGACTCCCAGCAGGCTGTCCTCTACCGGCAGGGGATTCTGAGCGATGGTCTGCCAGGCGCTCGGGGCGCTGCCGGGGCCGACTTCGAGGACAAATGGGCCGCGGGCGGTGCCGCTGATGAACACCTGGGCGCCGGTAATGACGCCGCTCGCGCCGATGGGCGCCAGCCGCGCCACAATCTCTGTCGGCGCCTGCGGCGGCGGGCAAACCTCGGTCGGCGGCTGCGGGGCGTTGCGGGCGGCCCACTCGCGAAACTCTGGTGGATACAGGGGGTACTGCACCTCGCGCACCTCGGCAGCAGGGGTGTAGGGGGCTGCCAGACAGGTTCCGTTGCCGCCGACGCGCACGGTTTGATAGACCACGTCTACATCTGCTGGTCCGGTGCCGGCGATGAACAGTTCGGTGATCGGCCGCGGGCAGCCCGGCCCGGCCCGCCCACCGGTGTCGGCGCAGATGGGGATCTCCTCGATGCCTGCGGGGCGCGGAAAGGGTGTGGCCGGGCGCCCGACGTGGTAGCGCAGCATTAACTCGCGCCAGATTTGCCCAGCCCCGTTGGCGCCGGCCACCTCGTCCATTGGTGAGGCGTCGTTGTTGCCCACCCAGACGCCAATCGTTATCTCAGTACTGTAGCCCAGCGCCCATGAGTCGCGGAAATTGTTCGACGTGCCGGTTTTGGCCGCCGCAATGACTTCCGGCAGCTCCATCACGTTGTTGGCGCCGAACATGTAGCGCCGGGCCTGGTTGTCGCTCAAAATGCTGGTGATCAGATAGGCGATCTGCTCGCTGTTGGGGCCGAACGCCGGGCGGCCCGGATCGGGCTGCCAGCGTTCCAGCACCTCGCCGCGGCTGTTGGTCACTTTGAGCACGGCGACCGGGGGCACGTAGCGTCCTCCGTTGCGAAGGGCATTGTACGCGCCAGCGAGTTCCAGCAGGCGCACCTCGTTGCTGCCCAGGGCCATTGCCAGCCCGAAGCGTCCGGGGTCGTCAAAGGAGGTGATCCCCAGGCGGCTCATCACTTCGACGAAACTGGCTACCCCAACGTGCTCCAGGGCCTTCACGGCGGGAATGTTCAACGAATTGGCCAGGGCCATACGCACCCGCTGCGGCCCGTGGAAGGCGTTGTCGTAGTTGCGCGGCTCGTAGACGATGCCATCGGCATTGACCCAGCGGCTCGGCGTGTCCCAGATCACCGTGGCCGGTGTCCAGCCCCGTTGCAGGGCGGCGGCATAGATGAACGGCTTGAGCGCCGAACCGGGCTGGCGGCGGGCCAGGGCAACGTTGACCTGCCCATCGGGGCCGTTGTAGTCAATGCTGCCGACCATGGCCAGGATCTGTCCATCGGGGGCGAGCATTACCACGGCGGCGTTGGAGGCGTTGCGCGCGCGCAGGGCCTCAATGTGCTCGCGGGCGATCCGCTGCGCCTCGGCCTGCCAGGCCAGGTCAATACTGGTGATCACCCGCAGCCCGGCGCGGTAGAGCACGTCGGGGCCGTAGCGGCGTTCCAGCAGGTCGCGCACGTAAAAGACGAAGTGCGGCGCAATCAGGTCGCTGCGTGAAGGGACGAGGGTGATTGGCTCGGCGTAGATGCGCTCGGCCTCGGCGCGGCTCAGAAAGCCGTGCTCGACCATCAGGTCCAGGGTCACGCGCTGGCGCGCTCTGGCGGCGGCGAAGTCGGTGAAGGGGTTGTAGGTGGTGGGCGCCTGGGGCAGGCCGGCGATCAGGGTGGCTTCGGCGGGGGTCAATTCCCAGACGTGCTTGGAGAAGTAGGCCTGCGCGGCTGCCTCGACGCCGTAGGCCTGGGCCCCGTAGTACACTTCGTTGAGGTAGAGGTTGAGGATCTGGTCCTTGCCATAGGCGCGACTGACGCGGTAGGCCAGGATGGCTTCGCGGAGCTTGCGCTCGTAGCTGCGTTCGCTGCGCTCCTCGGGGTCGAGCAACATGTGGCGCACCAGTTGCATGGTGATGGTGGAGGCGCCACTGACGATTTCGCCGCTCTGATAGTTCTGCAGGGCTGCGCGGATGATCCCGCGCAGATCGACGCCGGGATTCTGGTAGAACCCGGCATCTTCGACGGCAATGGTCGCGTCTTTGAGTACCTGGGGGATCTGCTCGAAGGCCACCGGGGTGCGCCGGCCCGCTTCCGGGCCGACAAGTTCGTAAAGCAGGGTCGTGCCGTCGCGGGCATAGATGCGCGTGGTTTCAAAGCTGCGGTACTCAGCGATCTGCGCCGGGTCGGGCAAATCGCTGGCGTAGCGCTGGTAGAGCCATACCCCGGCTCCGATGACGAGCAGCAGGGCCACCAGGGTCAGTTTGATTGCGGCAAGCGCGAGGCGACCGAGAAAGGCCAGGACGGGGTGGCGTCGCCGGAATGCCGGGCCGCGCCGCCGCCGGCGCGGGCGGTTGAAGCGGGGCAGCGGGGGATAGGAAGTCGCGCGCCGAGTGGACATAAGCGCAACGTATCACACGGAGGGTTGCTGCGCGTCGGGATCGTCGTTGATTATAGCACGCCGATGGCGGGGCATGGGGAAACCGGGTTTCCCCTGTTCATTGCCCTTCCTCGATCCGCACCTGCGTCCAGTCTACGGCGACGATGCCCTGGGGCGAAACGGTCGGGGTCAGGCCGCGAACGGTCGGGCGAATGGCGAGGGTTACCAGGGGGTTGTAGAGGGGCAACCAGCCTACCTCGTTGATGGCGATCTGCTCGGCATCGCGGTACAGGCGGAAGCGTTCGGCCTGCTCGCCGCGTCCACTCATGCGATCGGCTTCTTCAACCAGGGCGTCGAAACGGGCGTTGGTCCAGCGCCCGTTGTTGTAGGGCGAGGCGCTGTGCAGTTGGAGCGAGAGGAAGTTCTGCGGGTCAGGATAGTCAGCGCCCCAGACGCTGAGGTACATCTGCATGGCATCGGGGGCGCGAGGGTTCACCACCAGGGCGTCCAGGCGGTCGATCAGGGTTTGCCGCGGCACTGGATCGAGGCGCACGTCAACCCCCAGGCTCTCGCGCCAGAACCGTTGCAGTTCCCCGGCTACCCGACCCAGGTCGGCGTCGCCGCTCTCGTAGGTCAGGGTCACTGGCGGCAGCTCTGCGCCACTGACGTAGCCGGCCAGGCCCAGCGCCGCGCGGGCGCCCACGGGGTCGAAGGCGAGTGGCGCGATGGGCTCGCGGGTGCCCGCAAAGCCTGCGGGCAGGATGCGCCAGGCCGGAGTGGCCGATCCCTCGAGCACCCGGGCCACCAGGCGTTCCTTGTCCACGGCCTGAGCGAAGGCCTGTCGCACGTAGAGGTTATCGAAGGGTGGCTGGGTGTTGTTGAAGCCAACATAGCGCGCTACCGGCGTGCTGATCGTCTGAAAGTCGGGAAGGTTCGCCGTCTCGGCCAGTCGCGCTGCCGGCACGCCGGCCTGCACGCTGCCCATCACGTCAACCTCGCCGGCCTGGTAAGCGCTGAAGGCCGCATCGGTGTTGGGGAACAAGCGAAACTCCACCCGCTCTACACCGGGTGGCCCGGCCCAGTAGTGTGGATTGCCCTCCAGCACCAGGCCTTGCGCCGGCAGGTGCTCCACGACCCGAAACGGTCCGGTACCAAAGGCGCGGTCGAGCCAGGCCGCGCCCGCTGCCTCAATCGCCCCCGGCGGCGCCAGGTAGGTGATGGCGTAGGTGAGCTGTGAGAGGAAGTACCCGCGGGGCGAGTCGAGGCGCACCTCGAGCGTCCGTTCGTCAAGGGCGCGCACGCCCGCCAGGGAGGCGGCGTTCCCGGCGCGCACCTCGCGCGCGCCGATGATGTTTTGCAGGAAGGTGAGCGCGAACTCGGTGCCGGTGGCGGGGGCCAGGGTACGGGCCAGCGCATCGGCGAAGTGCTGCGCCACCACCGGGGAGCCGTCGCCGTACTTCAGCCCGGGCCGCAGATAGAAGGTGTATACGGTCCCATCGCCGCTCACGGTCCAGCGCTCCGCGCCGTCGCCGATCACCTCCAGGCGGTCATTCAGGCGCACCAGGCCCCCGAAGATCAGGTAAATGGGAATATTCTCCTGATTGCCGCTCAGGCGCGCCGGGTCGAGCCGGGTAATGTCACTGACGCCTTCGAGGCTCCAGCGGAGCGTGCCCGCGGGGGCCCGCCGCGGCTCCTCGGGGCGGAGGCCGGCGCAGGCCACCAGCAGCGGCCCCAGGGCCAGCGCCAGGATCAGAAGCAGCAGGCGGCTACCCGCTTGCCGGAGTAGACCGGGCGCCCGTGGCCTTGTATGCGGAGACAGATGGCACACTGGCGTGGCTCCACGGTCAGGCTGCGCTCCGGGGTATCCACGACCCTCGTCTAAAGCACTGGCGCCGGTGGCCGGCGGAGCGGCGCGTCGGCGCGCGAAGGTCGCAGTCAGATGCAAGTGGCGCATCGAGGCATCTCCGGTAGCGCACCTTCGGGCGACCTATTCCGGCATCAGCGCGACGTCGCCCCCGTCGAGAGGGCTACGCCCTCCCAAACCCTCCCCTCAGGGAGGGGAATGGGGAAACCCGGTTTCCCCATTCCCCAGCCGCTGGTGGGAGCGGCTGGCGCCCCCACAGGCAGGGGTGCGGTTCGACAGGCTCACCGCAGGCGGTTCGACAGGCTCACCGCAGGCGGTTCGACAGGCTCACCGCAGGCGGTTCGACAGGCTCACCGCAGGTGGTTCGACAGGCTCACCGCAGGTGGTTCGACAGGCTCACCGCAGGTGGTTCGACAGGCTCACCGCAGGTGGTTCGAC
>CAKZKA010000195.1 GCA_937120965.1 uncultured Chloroflexota bacterium | reverse complement strand
TCCGACCGCCGGTTTGCACTGCGCGTTGCCACGGTCGCTGCCGGCTTGCCAGGTAGTGCGACACTTCTCGCTCGATAATGTTCAGATGTACTGAACACGTATGCACCGCGGGGGGCGCGGAGGGGCGCGGAGGGCTTCAAAAAGTCCATCCTCTGCGCTCCTCTGCGTGCTCTGCAGTAAATCTGAACACGTACCCCGCGCCCTGTTCTCCGCAACTCCAGGCCTCCGCATAGGGCCTTGTGGAGGTGTGGAGTGTGGAGGTGAACGCAGGGATGCTTTGTACGTTTTATGCCCAATGCTGCTTGAAGGGTTTTTCCTGGAAGTGCTGCACGCCCCCAAACCCTTTGCGCGTGTGCGCCGGTTGGGTGTGGCGAAGCTGGATGAGGAGCATCGCGGAGGGAAAGAAATGCCGTCAGGGCACGCTCTCGAGCGCGCCAATCCCTCGCTCGCCGCGGAGTAGTTCGCCGCGCTCACCACTGGAGATGTCCCAGACCCAGAGGCTCGCCGGGCTGCGCGGGTGTTGCGCCTGCGGTCCTCGCGCGCCGGGAGGCGCCGTGTCGGTAAGGACGTAGAGGAGTTGCTGACCGGCCATCGTTGCCGCGCCAACGCCGCCGAGGCTGCTCCCACTCATGATCATCTCACTGCGGCGCGCGCCGGCCCAGCGGTACACCTGGTACTCCTGCGCGACCTGGCTCGCGCACAGCGTGGTGAGGTAGATCAGGCGCCCCTGTCCATCCCAGGCGAGGGGGCGGGTCCAGTAAGGACCTTCGCGGCGCGGTTCGGCCGGGGGTTCAGGTTCCGGTGTGGGCGAGGGTGGCGCGGTTGCGGTGGGTGTGCCCCCCTGCGCTGACGTAGCGGTGGCGGTTGGCGTGCCGGTTGCGGTAACGGTCGGGGTTGCGCTTGCTGTCACGGTTTCGGTGGCCGCAGGTGAGACCGTAGGACTCACCGGCGCCGTGGGGCTACCCGTGGCGGCGCGCGGGGCTGGGGCGCCGGCGGCGGGGGCGGGGCTGCCGGTAGGGGCGGTCGCCGTGGCGGTGGCAGGTACGGCCGTCGGGGTGTCCTCAACCGTGCCGCTGGCTGGTGTACCGGTTGGCGCGGCTTCGCCCGTGGCGGCGGTAGTTGGGGTGGGCGAAGGTGTCGGCGTGGGGGTTGGCAGCACCACCCTGGCGGCGCCGATCACCTCGAGGATGCCGCCACTGGCGTCAAACACCACCAGATCGGCCCCCGGGCCATCGGCGCGCAGAGCCTCAACCGCGAAGCGGCTCCCGTCGGGGGCGGCGAGGGGCCGACCAAACCCGCGATAGACCGCATCGCCGGCATCGTTTACCAGCACCCTGGCGCCCACGTCGCTGATCTCCCCTCGCGGATCGCGCAAAAAGAGGGTGCTGCGCCCGTCCCGGGCTGTGGCAGCGAAAATCAACCCTCCGCCTTCGAGCCACTGGGGGGCGAAGCGACTCCACTCATCAGCGCCATCAATCAGGCGTTCTGGCCGGCCCCGTTCGAGCGGCACGGCGTAGAGCGTGCGCTGGATCGGCGCGACACCCGTCTCATCAACGGCAAAGACGACCCTGGCGCCATTGGGGCTGAAGGCCGGGTCAGCGCATCCGACGCCCACCTGGGCCAGGGGGCGGGCAGCGGAGCCGTCGGCGTTCATAATCCAGAGCGCACCCGGAACAGGCAGATCGGTATCGGCAGGGTCGAGGCCGGGCGCGGAGCGACAGAAAGCCACCTGTTTTCCATCGGGGCTGACGGCCAGGGCGGTCTCAGTCTCCGGTGAGGCGGTGAGATTCGTTGCGCCAGCCCCGACGGGGGTGAGACCCGGCCCGGCGTCTTGCTGACCCGACTCGACACGCCAGATATCGCCATCAAAGAGGATGAACGAGGGGCCGCTGAGGGCGGGCGCGCCGCCGCTGCCCGGCACCTGCAACTGGTCACTGGCGGCAACGATAGGCGAGGTGCGGGCGACGGCCAGGGTCAGGCGGGTGGGGTTACGCTCGAGCGTAAGTCGGAAGGGCAGAGGTTCGGACAGGCCGATCAGCAGATCGACGCCAGCATCGGGGTTCGCGGCGGGAACCAGGCGCGCGCTGGTGAGGGTGCGCGTCCCGCTGAAGGCCAGGGTGGAGGTGATGGGTGAGGAGCGGAAGGCCTCATCGCGGAGCCAGCCGGGCAGGCTGACGCGCAGGGCATAGGCGCCATCGAGGTCGGCAGCCAGGCTGGCGTCCAGGTCGCCTGCTGGCGCACAGGATGCCACGGCGCCCAGGGGGGCGGAACCGGGGGCCAGCTCGAAGCGCAGCACGACCTGTTCGAAGGCGGGCGTACCACTGGCGTCAGCCGCGAGCAGGCGGGCGGAGAAGCGCCCGGCAAGCGTCCCGACGCGCTGATCGCAGAAACCGAACCCCACCAGGGCCGGATTGGGCGTGGGCGTGGGTGGCAGCGGCGTCGGCGACGGCGTGGCCGTGGGGCCAACCGTAGGCGTTGCCGTAGCGGTGGGGGTAGGCGTCCGCGTGGCTGTAGGCGTGGCGGTAGGCGAAGGGGTGCCGGCGCGGATGGTCTCAATATTCGCAATCTGCTCGGTCTCGCCGACGGTGGTAAGATCGCAGGCGGAGAGCGCCATGAGCAGAACGAGCGGGAGCACGAGCAGGGTGCGGGAGAGTCTCTGCGAAAACGGCTTCACGGGTCGGTAGCCTTCTCCCCACAGCGACGCCCTGGTCAAGGCGCGGGGGCATCGGGCGGCGCGTGGCCGCCCAGAGAGACGCAGGCGCGCTCACTCACCGGGCAACACCACTTTGATCCAGCCGCGGCGCATAGCGTAGACCACGGCCTGGGTGCGGTCATTCACGGCCAGTTTGCGCAAAATTGACGACACGTGGTTCTTTACCGTCTGGTTGCTGATGTCGAGATGCTGGGCAATTTCTTTATTGGTGCGACCGGCTGCCACCAGTTCGAGCACCTCAAGCTCTCGCGGCGAGAGAGGCGAATAGATGTTCTGGACATCCTCATCAACGACCATTTGACGGAAGGCGGCCAGCACCCGGGTGGCCACTTCGGGCAGGGAGAGCACCAGATCATTGATCGGGTAGGCGCCGCGGCGCACCTCGTGCAACGTGGCGAGCAGAGTGGTCCAGTCAACATTGCGTGGAAGATAGGCTGCCACGCCCGCGCGAATGGCCTTGACCACGTGGTCGCCGTCCATCTCCGAGCTAAAGAGAATGATGCCGATGTGCGGGTGGGAACGTTTGATCGCCCGTGAAACCTCCAGGCCATTGACGCCGGGCAGATCCACTTCCATCAGAACAATATCTGGATCACTATAATCAACGGTCTGGATCGCCTGTTGCCCATTACTGGCCTCGCCCACGATCCGAAACTCCGGATGGGCCAGGAGGTGCTGTCGCAATCCTTCGCGGAACAGCGTATGGGCATGCACAAGAACAACGGAGGTTACACTCACGACCAGAGTTCCTCAATCAACCCTATCGGCCTGACAGCTTGATTCCGACGGGTCTGGCTGGAAGCAGCAGTTCCCCACAAGCAACGACCTGCCACAACCTGGTTGTCAGTCCTTTTTATAAGGCACAATCAGATATGCGGATAACCGCGAGGTATGCAGTAACGGTACGTGGCTACAGTCCGGCCCATTATAGCTGATCGCGTCATGTTCTACAAGGCTGAGGTGAATAGATGGGGAAACCGGGTTTCCCCATCCTCCTGCCTGTGGGTGTGGCAAGCCTTCCCCACCGGGAGGGTTTGGAGGGCGAAGTCCTCCCAATATGGGATGCGGGCGGGACGCCCGCGCTCCCCGGCTGCCTTAGCGAATGCTCATCGGCATAATAATGTGCAGGTACCCTTCCTGGCCCACAGGCTTGAACACACCGGGGCTTTGCGGCGACTGGGTTTCAATCGCCAATTGCGCGGTTTTCAACACCCCCAGCAGATCGCTCAGGAAGCGCACATTGAGCGCAATTTGCCCGCCTTCACCCTGCACCATGCAATCCAGTTCTCCCCGGTTATCGCCCACGTCCGTGGCGTTGGCGCTGATCACCAGGCGTCCCGGGCCGAGTTCGCCGCCCGGTTCCATCGTCAACTTGATCGCGTTCTGGCTGGCAGTGGCGAAGTACGAGGCCAGTTTGACAGCCTTGGCGAGTTCCGCCGTGTCAACAATAACGCGGGTCGCGTACTGTTGGGGAATCACGCGCTCGATATCCGGGAACCTCCCGTCAATCAGGCTGGAAACGAACTCGGTGGTAGCCGTCTGGAAGAGCACCTGGCCCCCGCCGGGCGTCACGGTCATACTGATGGGCCCCTCGGACTCGCCGGCGATACGCGCAAGCTCCAGCAGGGCGCGCGCCGGGACGATAAAATCCACCGGCTTACTCACCGCCTCGGGGAGCGGAACCTGCCGTGTGGCGAGCCGGAAGCCATCGGCGGCGGCCATGAACATCGTCTGCTCGCGGAGACGCACCAGCACTCCCGTTAGCACAGGGCGCGACTCGTCGGTGGCGGCGGCGAAGGCCACCTGTTCGATGGCCTGGCGCAGCACATCGGGCGGCAGGCTGATCGTCGCCTCGCGGTCGGTAATCGAGGGCATAGTGGGAAATTCGTCGGCATCGGCGCCCTTGATATTACTGACGAAGCGCCCGCACTCCACGCGCAAGGTTGCCGTGCGGGCGTCGAGGGTGAGCGTTATCCGATCGTTTGGCAGGCCCCCGACCACATCGGCGAGGAGTTTGGCCGGCACGGTGATTGCCCCTGCCTCCTGCACCTGGGCCCCGATCCAGTGCGTGATGCCGATCTCCAGGTTCGTTGCAGCGAGCTTCAGCCGTCCGCCATCGGTGGCGAGCAGCACGTTCGCCAGGATCGGGAGCGTGCTCCTGGCGGCGACGGCGTGACTGACAGTGGCGAGGCCGCGCTTGAGGTTCTCTTGCAGACAGGTCAGCTTCATCGGCGTAACTCCTCTTCATTCCCCTGGCGCCCGGCAACGCCGCAGGGGCGCTTGCGGCGCTACCGGGCGACCCCCGTGGCCCCGTGCCCCTCGGGCGCCGGCAAGGCGATAATCGCCATTCCCAATCCCAGCGTTCCCCAGAGCAGCGCGCTCATATGGCTGAACTCGATGTTGAAGAAGTAGTGATCGGCCAGACCAACGGCCAGGGCGGCTACCACGCCAGCCTGGCAGCCCAGGAGCCAGTTGCTCCGTTCATCATCGAGGGCGGGCAGGGTGGCGATGGTGCGGGCGAACCAGGCTCCAACAATGCCCAGGAACGCCAGCAGGCCCACCAGGCCCATGCGCTGGGCGATGGCCAGATAGATGCTACTCACCCCGGCGGTCAGGTCCAGATCAGGCGCCTGGCCGAAGCCGATGCCAAAGACCGGATAGCGCTGAATGATGGCGATGGCATTACGAAACTCGGCCAGGCGCATCTGCTGGGCCTGATCGCGGAACTGCAACCCGCTGATCAGGCGCTCGATGAAGGCCCCGGCATACCCCAGGCCGAAGAGCAGCCCGGCGCCGAGCAGCGCGGCGGCGATCATCATCCACCAGAGGCGGCGATAGCGCACCGTGGCCAGGTAGGCCGCCGCGACGATCAGGCCGAGCAGCGCCGCCCGCGAGAAGGTCAGCAACAGGGTCAGGAGCATAACGGCGACGAGGGCGCCGAGCAGCCAGCGGCGCATCACCGGTTGGCGAGCCACCAGTTGCGCTGCAGCCAGGGCCAGCACCAGGGCCAGCATCCCGCCGAAGCTGTTCGGGTCTACCGCGAAGCCAATGGCGCGTTCGAGGCCGCCAGGATCATCCTCGACGAAGCGCAGGACGCGCCCGCTGGTAGGGTAGCCAAGTGGCCCGAGGCTGAGCAGAATGCGGAGGGTCAGGTCGGCGTTCAGCGCCCAGAGGATCAGGCCGATCAGCGCCGCGCCAGCGCCACTGAGGATCAGACCGCGCACCATCAGGCGGGCCTCGGCGCGGGTGCGCACACAGTTGATCACGCTAAAGTAGAGCAGAACGCCCAGCACATACTTGGCGTAGTTATGCAGAGTTGCCGGATCGGGCAGGCCACGGGCGCCGAGGTAGAGCGAGAAGAAGGTCAGGCCAATGAAGGCCAGAATGGGCAGACCCAGGGAGCTGAGGCGCAGTTCGAACTCGGTGGGCCGGGCCAGCATGCGCAACACCCACACCCCGAGCAGGGTAACCAGAGCCAGGGTGAGGAAGTTGGGGGTGATGATCGCCTTAAAGGGCAGGGTGGCAAAGGGCAGAATGGTGCTGATAGCGAACACACTGAGCAGGCCGGCGGAGGTGGATACCAGCAGGGCATAGCCGGCCAGGAGCGCAAGCATACCGGCCAGCGCGTAGAGCGGCCCGAAGGCCGCCGCTCCGCCAGCAATTCCGCCCAGCGTGAGCGCCAGCGCAGCCGCGACCTCCGGTGAACGCGCCAGGTTCAGGCGCTGGCGTACCGTCTCCACCCGCACATCCATCATCCGTAGGGCATATTCGAGATGCGCATGAGCTTGTCCCAGCGATGGGTCGCATCAATGTAGCGCACCGTGCCGGAGCGGGAGCGCATCACCACGCTGTGGGTGCGGGCGCCGCCGCCGAAGTACTCGGTGCCGCGCAGGAACTCGCCGGGGGTGATCCCGGTGGCGGCGACGTAGACATTCTCGCCTCTGACCAGGTCGTTGGTAGTGTAGACCTTATTCAGATCAATGCCCAGCTCGGCGGCCCTGGCGCGCTCCTCGTCATTGCGCGGCCAGACCTTGCACTGGATCTCGCCCCCCAGACATTTGAGCGCCGCTGCGGTAATCACCGCCTCGGGCGCACCACCGATGCCCATCAGGATGTCGGCCGGCGGGTTCTCGATGGCGGTCATAATCCCGGCGCTGACATCACCGTGGAGGATCAGTTTGATCCGCGCTCCCGTTTCGCGGATTTCTCGGATCAGCTCCTTGTGCCGGGGACGATCCAGCACCACCACGGTTACATCTTCGAGTTGCTTTCCCAGCGTGCGCGCGACGGCCCGCACGTTATAGGCCACCGGAGCGTTGATGTCGATCACCCCTCTGGCACGCTCGCCGACGGCCAGTTTATCCATGTAGGCGATACCCTGCCAGTTGTAGAACGACCCCCGCTCGGCGATGGCCACGATGGCAATGGCACCCGGCATACCTTCGGCCAGCAGCGTCGTGCCTTCGACCGGGTCAACGGCGACATCTACTTCAGGACCCTCGCCACTGCCCAGGCGTTCGCCGATGTAGAGCATCGGCGCTTCGTCTTTCTCCCCCTCGCCGATCACGACCACGCCATTCATCGGCACGCTGTCGAGCGCGTAGCGCATTGCATCGACGGCGGCCTGGTCGGCGCGGTTCTTATCGCCGCGTCCCATCCAGCGGCCGCTCCGTAGCGCTGCGGCCTCTGTGGCACGCACCAGGTCCATGCCCAGGTTACGCTCGATCCGCATGGGTTCCTCCGTTTGCGGTTGCCGTCACCATGGCTCCAGATTGTAGCACAGGCCCCGGCTACTGTCGAACGCGGTGCGCGGTAACACAGGGCTGTTTGCAAGATCCTGCCGGCGAACTCCGTTTTGTCCACGTCGGGTGCGCGGGCCGGACGCCCGCGCATCCGGGTTCGCCAGCAGCATCTTTACAACAGGCCCCATGCGCGGGGCGCACAACGCCAGAGTGAACATATTTGTGTTTGGGAGGGCTTCGCCCTCCCAAACCCTCCCGCGCGCGGGTTGTTTCCTGGGAGGGCTTCGCCCTCCCAAACCCTCCCGCGCGCAGGCTATTTTCACCTCAGCGCGAACGTGAAAGCTGCGCCGGGCTGTGCCCGCCTGCGCTCCGGCAGAGGAACGGGGAAACCCGGTTTCCCTGTTCCCCTCCCGATGGTGAGGTTATCGCTCCACTTACAAACCCCTCAGTGCCGCCTGCAGATCGGCACGGGTACGCATCTCGCTCAGATCCAGCCCCAGACTGACGATCGTCCGGGCCACCTCGGGCGTGATGCCCACCAGCGTCGTGGTCGCGCCAAGCAGACGGGTCGCGCGCACCACGTCCAGGAGGCCCCGCGCTACTTGCGAGTCGACTGCGGGCACGCCGGTCACATCGAGCACCATCTGGCGCGCGCCGGTGCGCTCGAGCGCGCCCAGCGCTCGCTCGCGGAGTTGCGCAAGGCGCGAACTGTCCAGCGCGCCGATCAACGGCATCACCAGCGTGTCATGACTCACGGGCAGCACCGGCATGCTCAGGTCGCGGATGACCTCACGCTGCTGCTCAATCTCCTGGCGCAGGCGGGTCTCTTCAGCGGCCCGCGCCTCGACATCGGTGAGAGCCTGCCGCAGGGCTGTGGTGCGCTCGCTTACCTGGATCTCCAGCCCGTCTCGGGCTGCGACCAGGGCGTGGTTCAGTTCTTCGAGTTGCTGCATTGCCCCGGTAATCTGCCGGTGATACTGCCAGACGGCAAGGAACAGGAGCACAATGCCCGTCACCATGCTCACCAGGAACAGTACGGAGCTGGTGAGAGCAGACAGATTCTGCGGATCAGGCGCAAACTCGCCAATCAGGGCCAGCCCGAGGTTCAACAGCAGCAGCCCGGCAAACAGAGCCAGCAACCGGCGACGCGGAATGAGTGGCAGCACCACCATACCACAGGCGGTAACGATAAAGATCAGGGGCGTGGCGATGATTGGCACCAGCGCGGCAATCGCCAGCGAGGCCGAAAAGATCAGCGTCAGGAATAGCCCGGCAGCGAGCAATGTCTGTCCGCGCCGCGCTACAGCGCGGATGCCCCAGAGCAGCATTCCTGCTCCGAAGTTGACGCCGGCCATGACTAACAACAGGGTTTGCGAAAGCAATATGCCAGCGACCAGGTCAATGAGCGTCAGGATGGCAGCTAGCGCGATGCACCAGCTCAGAAAGGCGCTGAAACGGGCTGCCAGTGAGCGTTCGGAGGTCTCAATTCGCTGTGGTTGTCCCATAGCAGATCCTGAAGCATGGTGGATACTAGCGTGAACATATGGGGAAACCAGGTTTCCCCATACCCCTGCCTGTGGGGGCGCCAGCCGCTCCCAACCGCGGTTGGGAAAAGGGGAAATCGGGTTTCCCCAACCCCCTGCCGGTGAGGGCGCCA
>CAKZKA010000194.1 GCA_937120965.1 uncultured Chloroflexota bacterium | reverse complement strand
CTCGCACCAGCGGTTGAGAGATGGGGAAACCGGGTTTCCCCACCTGCGGTGAGCCTGTCGAACCGCACCCCTGCCGGTGGGGCGCCAGCCGCTCCCAACCGCGGTTGGGGCATGGGGAAACCGGGTTTCCCCATGCCCCCTCCCTGCGGGGAGGGTTTGAGGTGGGGAAACGCGGTTTCCCCGCGCCCCTCCCCGAGGGGAGGGTTTGAGAGGGGGCAGCCCGGCACTAGGGGTAGCGGCCAAAGGCCCAGGTCTGCCCATTCGGCCCGAGCAGGTAGACCGTATTGATGCCCGGCATATAGATCGCCGCGCCTCCGGTGTAGGTCTGCACTATGCCCACATCACCACGCTCCGGCGTCGTCGCCCAACCCAGCGCCTCGCGCACCCCCGGCTCCTCGCGCCAGACCTTGCCGAAGCCACGCTTCGGCTCGAGCAGCCCCGGCGGCGGGGTCAGGTTGGCGCTCTCCGGCTCCCAGGGCGCCCAGCGATCGGCATAGCCGGCCCAGATCACCGGCAGCGGCGTGGTACGAATGCTATAGATGCGGGTATTGAACGTCTGGCCCGTCCAGATCATCAAGCCACGCTCGAACCACTGCTCGGCCAGCGGAATGTGACGCCGGGCCACCGTCGGGCAGCCGGTGAGGTACATCGCCAGCCCGTAGGTCTGCCAGGCGTAGTCGCCGAAGGCCGGGTCCATCCCTGTCACGCAGCTGGCCGAGGGTACCCGCAGGCGCTGCTCGCGGCCGAGGAGCCCGAGCAACACCGGCGCGCCGGGCAGCTCCGTATGGCGCTCCATACGCCGCCGCTCGAAGTACTGCACCTCGCCGGTCCACGGCCCCATCGTCATCAGAAAAGGCTCACTGATCGGATAGCCAATCCGCTGGAGGCCGCCGCTGCGCTCCCAGACCTGGAGGTAGGGCGGGCAGAGGCCGTGGCGCGTCTGGGGGAAGTAGCGGCAGCCGCGGGCCGCTGGCGGATCGACGGCGGGGGGCGGGGTGAGCAGTGGCTGAAGGGTGAAATCGCGCAGCTGCTCGGCGCCAAGGCGGCCGGCGAGGATGCCCTGGCCGGTGGCGCGGTGATCCTCGAGCCGGTCGCGCTCGAACCACTGCACCGGGCCGATGAAGATCACCCTGCCCTGCTCGTCGCGGACCTCCTCAATCTGCGGGGGGCCAATGGGGAAGCCGAAGATCGCCAGGCCGCCGTGGCGCTCCCAGTACTGACGGATCGCGCCCTCGATACAGAAGCCAGTCTCGAAGAAGCAGCGAAGCCCGGTCTGCGCCGCTGCCGGGGTTCCGGGCAACAGCGGCAGCAGGGCGCACAGGGCGGCGAGGAACAGAAGCCTGCGAAGCATGGCACACCTTCGCGTGTCTCCGCTTCTAGCGTACCATACCGCTGCAAGAGCGGCGCCTGCCGGGGTATGTTCAGGGCGCTGGATGCTCAGCGCAGCCCGGCTGCGCGCAGCAGGGCGTCGGCCCGGGCCGCATCGTCGCTTTCGAGCGGCGGCTGCGCGGCACAACGACAAGATGAACATGAGTTTTTCCTGAGAGGGCTGCGCCCTCCCACACCCTCCCCGCGGGCGGCTTGGTTCCTGGGAGGTGGTAGGGGCGCGGCGGCGCCGCGCCCCTACGCCCACACCCTCCCGCGGGCGATGTTCACCTCAGAGGCAGGCTCACCTTGCGCATTCGTTTATTCGTTTCCCCTTCGTTGGCCCCTTTCCCCTCTGCGTCCCAGGAAGCCCATTCCAGAACAGGTGAAACCCGTTGCAGGGTTTCACCCTCCCAGACCCTCCCGCGCGGGCTATGTTCACCCCGGCCCATGCACTGCGCCGCGCTGGTACGATCGCCGTACCAGCGGTGCGCTATGATCGGAAATAAGGTTGGGAAGCGCGTTCAGAGGTGGTTGAGGAGATACTATCGCTCTCGACTACGCCGCGCGCGGCGCGCCCGGCGCGTTTCTGAACACGACTCTTGAGGGTAACAGATGACTATGATGATCTGTCACGATCTCAGGAATGGAACGGGATGTGGAGCGCACAACCGTGATGGGGCGCAGCACTGCCGGTCTTGCGGTCGCAGCCTGCGCTTTGCGCTCACGCTGCGGGACCCGGGCGCGCGCGTGGCGCAGTATCGCATCAGGGGCGTCATCGGTCACGGTGGTTTCGGCGTGGTGTACGAAGCCGAGGATATGCAGCGCCATGGCCTGGTGGTAGCGCTGAAAGAGACCTTTGACCCCGAGAGTATCCGCTCGTTTGCCAACGAGTTCAGGGTGCTTCAGCAGCTCAATCATCCCAACCTGCCTCACTACTACGCGATGTTCGAGGCTGAGGGCAATGGGTTTCTCGTGATGGAGTACATCCCGGGCCAGAGTCTCGACGACGTGCTCTCACGCCGACCGGGACCGCTACTTGAGTCGCAGGTCATGGGTTATGCGCTTCAGATTTGCGATGCGCTGATATATCTGCACAGCCAGCAGCCGCCGATCATCCACGGCGACATCAAGCCGGCCAATATCCGCCTGACCCCCGAGGGTCTGGTGAAGCTGGTTGACTTCGGGCTCTTGAAAGAGGGCTCGCAGCAGACCCGGAACTCGCGCCGTGGCCTGACCCCGGCCTATGCGCCAATCGAGCAGTGGAGCATTGGCGTCCGGGGCGCCGATCCACGCAGCGACGTCTACAGCCTGGGCGCAACCCTGTTCCACCTGCTCACCGGCCAGGAGCCGCCGCCGGTGACCGATCGCATCGCAGGGCCATACGACCCACTCCCACCCGTCATCCAGCTCAACCCGAACATCTCCGGGCACGTTGCGCTGGCCATCTGGACGGCGATGGAGATCCAGGCGGACAAACGCTATCCAGACATTGCGAGTCTGAAGCGCGCTCTTCAGGGCGTAGCGCCAGCTCTTGTTGAGCAGCCCGGCGATCTCCCGATGGCGTATGCGAGCGTGAGCTGGCAGAGCCTGGTCGAGGCGGCGCCGCCTGCCGCTTTCGCGCCGCAGGCTGCTGCGGTAACCACGACCGGCCCGGCGCCTGGTGATACGATCGTGCTGCCGCAGCCGCAACCGACGGCTGGCCCGGCAACCTCCCCACCACTCCCGACGACGCTGACCATCCCGGGCCTCAACGCCCTCGGCGCCAGCCTGGCAAGCGTTGCGCTGATCAGCGGAAGTATAATGGGTGGAGCGCTGGAGTTGATCTCTGAAGAAGCCCTGGAGCTGGTCTTTGAAGTGCCGGAGCTGATCTTTAGAGCGCTGGAGCTGGTCTTTGAAGCGCCGGGGCTGGTCTTCGTTTCCTGGATCGCAAGTGTGCTGGCAAGCTGGTACATCTACCGGCAGCGCGGCGGCAATCCCTGGATCGTTGCCTTGCTTGCTCTGCTGCTGAATGCGATAGCACCAATCGTGGTCATCTGGACCCTGTTCCTCTGGCCGAAGCACGCGCAACCCGCGCCGCGTCCGGTCCATCGGCCCTGGCTGCATCTTGTCCTCGGCCTGGGCTCTCTCGCCGCCATTCCCCTGGTGGTCAGCACACCCGAACTGGCGCTCTTTGCCTGGTACGGGTGGATACTGGTGGCCGAGTACATGTTCGTCAGCAAGGGCCGGCGCAACATCGCTATGGCCTTGACCGCGATGCTGACCGGCCCGATCGGTGTGGTGATCGCCTGGCTGACACCGCCGAGGCGGGTGGCGCCGTAGACCGGATGGCTACGTAGTCTGGCATTCCTCAGCGGGCCTTGAGACCAGGTTGCGCTGATATTCCTGATGGAGACTTGCGTTGAATACTGTTGCAAGAGTCACCTTCCGCCCGCGCGCCCGGCTTCTCTCGCTGCTTGGTGAGCAGCTAATCAGCGATCAGGCAGTCGGGTTGATCGAGCTGGTGAAGAATGGCTACGACGCCGATGCAACCCGGGTGGATGTCGCTATTATGGGATTGTCGGCGACAGAGAGCACCCGGATCGAAGTGCGCGATAACGGCATCGGGATGTCGCGGATCGATATCGAAGAGAAGTGGCTGAGTCCGGCGATTGACCATAAAGAGCGACAGAAGAAGACGAAATCGCGCTCATCGCGGGGCCGTGCACCGTCGAGTCGCGCGACCAGCTCATGACCACCGCGCACGTCGTCCACGCCGCCGGCGCGACGATGCTCCGCGGCGGCGCGTACAAGCCCCGGACGAGCCCCTACGCCTTCCAGGGGCTCGGCCAGGAGGGCCTGCGCCTGCTC
>CAKZKA010000193.1 GCA_937120965.1 uncultured Chloroflexota bacterium | reverse complement strand
CAGAGCTGTGCGCGGAACGAAGCGATCACGCGGGGGGATTGTAGCATAGCTACGGGTTCTCCATCTCCCTGCCTGTGGGGAGGGTCCGGGCCTAGAGGCGCAGCGGCGCTGCGTCTCTACAAAGCGCTCCTGCATATGGTGCTATACTGCGCCTATGGCAGCCGAAATCGTCGCGGAGATCGCCCTCAACGCCAGCGGCAGAACGCCGCCGGTGCTCTCGTACCGCGTGCCGCCGCACCTCCAGAGCCTCGTGCGCCCCGGGCAACTGGTCTGGGCGCCTTTGCGTCGCAGTCAGGTGCAGGGGGTGGTACTGCGTCTGACGGCGCTCGCCGCGCCCGCCGAGCACCTGCGCGAGATCATCGGCCTGGCCGACCCTGAGGCGGTGATCACCGAGACGGGCCTGCTCCTGGCGATGTGGGTTGCCGGCACCTACCGCGCGCCGCTCTACGCCGTGCTGAGCCTGCTGCTGCCCCCCGGCGTGGGTCAGCAACGCGCGACCACCTGGCGCGCCACCCCCACCGGCCTCAACGCCGATCTGCCGGCCCTCCCGGAACGTGAGCGGGCGATCCTGTACTACCTGCGCACCCGCGGCGAACAGGACGAGGCGGCGCTGCGCCGGGCGCTGCGCGGCAGCGACGCCGAGCTGCGCGCCGCCTACACCGCGCTGGCCGAGCGGGGCTTGATCGTCGCAGGCGCGACCACGACGCCCCCCCGGGTCCGCCCCCGCGTCGAGCGCCTGGCGCGCCTGCGTGTACCGCTGGCGACCCTGCCGGAGACGCTGGAGGCCCTGCGTCGCGCGCCGCGCCAGCGCGCCGTCCTTGAATGGCTGGCCGCGCGTCACGGGGAGAACCACGCCGATCCGCTCCCCGCCTGCCCCCTGGCGGAACTCTACGCCGCGACCGGCGCAAGCGCCGCCCTGCTGCGCGCCCTGGAGCGACGGGGCCTGGTGGCGCTCGAAACCCGCGAGGTGCAGCGCGATCCCCTGACCGTCGCCGTGCCGCCCGACCAGCCCCCCCCGCTGACTCCGGCGCAACGCGCGGCCTACGAGGCCATCGTTCAGGCCCTCGAACGGGCCGCCACCCACACCGAAGCGGCCGGCGCCGGGCAGGCGCAAGCGCCGGTCTTCCTCCTGCACGGAATCACCGGCAGCGGCAAGACCGAGATCTACCTGCGCGCCATTGCCCGCACCCTGCGACTGGGCCGCCAGGCTCTGGTGCTGGTCCCCGAAATCGCCCTGACGGCCCAACTGGTGCGCCGCTTCGCCGCGCGCTTTCCGGGTCAACTGGCCGTGCTGCACAGCGGCCTGAGCCTGGGCGAGCGCTACGATGCCTGGCGCCGCCTGCGCCGCGGCGAGGCGCTGGTGGCAATCGGTTCGCGCTCGGCGGTGTTTGCCCCCCTGGAGCGCGTGGGGCTGGTGATCGTTGATGAGGAGCACGAACTAACTTACAAGCACGAGGGCAGCCCCCGCTACCACGCGCGTGACACGGCGCTGCAACTTGCGGCCCTCAGCGGCGCGGTCACCCTCCTGGGCAGCGCGACCCCGGCAGTGGAGAGCTACCACGCCGCGCGGGAGGGCCGCTACCGCTTGCTGGAACTCCCCGAGCGCGTGGGCAGCGCGCCCGGCGCCGACGGGCTGCCCCGCTCGCGCACCCTGCCGCTGCCACCGGTGCGGATCGTGGATATGCGCGCCGAACTCCAGCAGGGCAACGCCTCGATCTTCAGCCAGCCGCTGCACCAGGCCCTCGCCGCTACCCTCGCGCGGGGCGAGCAGGCCATGCTCTTCCTCAACCGGCGCGGCGCAGCCTCCTTCGTCATGTGTCGCGATTGTGGCTACGTGGCCAGTTGCAGCACCTGCTCCAGCCCGCTCACACTGCACTACGACGCCGCGGAAAGCGCGAACGCCGCGGCCGGGACAACCGTGCTGCTCTGCCACGCCTGCGGCGCGCGCGCCGCGCTGCCGGTGATCTGCCCGCGCTGCCTGAGCGCGCGCGTGCGCAGCTTCGGCATCGGCACCCAGCGCGTAGCTGAGGAGGTACGGGCGCTCTTTCCCGCCGCCCGCGTGCTCCGCTGGGACCGCGACAGCGCCGGCGGCAAGGGCGCCCACGAGCGCCTGCTCGATGCGCTGCTGCGCCACGAAGCTGATGTCGTCGTCGGCACCCAGATGATCGCCAAGGGCCTCGACCTGCCCATGGTCACCCTGGTTGGCGTCGTGGCCGCCGATACCAGCCTGCACCTGCCCGACTTTCGCAGCGGCGAACGGGCCTTTCAACTGCTGACCCAGGTGGCCGGACGGGCCGGGAGGCGCTCTGAGGGCGCCCAGGTGCTCATTCAAACCTACAACCCTGAGCATTACGCCCTGCTCGCCGCCCAGGAGCACGACTACCGGCGCTTCTTCTCCCAGGAGATCGCCTTTCGCCGCGTCACCGGCTACCCGCCCTTCAGCCGGCTGGTGCGCCTGGTGTACGCCGCCGAGAACCCGCGCGCCGCGCAGCGCGAAGCCGAACGTCTGGCCGGACGAGTGCGCGTCTTGCTCGAGCAGCGCGCGCTGGCAGGCTGGAGCCTGATCGGGCCGGCGCCCGCCTTCATCCAACGGGTGCGCGGGCGCTGGCGCTGGCACCTGATCCTGCGCGTCGCCCCACCAGCCGACGAACAGACGCTCAACGCCGTGCTCGATGCGCTTGAGCCGCTCTATGGCTGGAGCGTTGATGTTGATCCGGTACACGTTCTGTGATCTCTCTCAAAGGTATGTTATAATCCTGAGGTGAAAATATGGGGAAACCGGATTTCCCCATCCCTCTGCCTGGGGAGTGCCAGACGCCCCCACCAGCGGTTGGGACACGGGGAAACCGGGTTTCCCCAATCCCCTTGCCTGGGGGGGTGCTAGCCGCTCCCACCAGCGGTTGGGACACGGGGAAACCGGGTTTCCCCACCTGCGGTGAGCCTGTCGAACCGCACCCCTGCCTGGGGGGGGGGCGCCAGCCGCTCCCACCAGCGGTTGGGACACGAGGAAACCGGGTTTCCCCACCTGCGGTGAGCCTGTCGAACCGCACCCCTGCCTGGGGGGGGTGCTAGCCGCTCCCACCAGCGGTTGGGACACGGGGAAACCGGGTTTCCCCGTCCCCCTGCCTGGGGGGTGCCAGACATCCCCAACGGCGGTTGGGAAGTGGGGAAACCGCGTTTCCCCATCTTCCCGCCTGGGGGGTGCCAGACGCTCCCAACAGCGGTTGGGACATGGGGAAACCGGGTTTCCCCATCTTCCTGCCTGGGGGTTGCCAGACGCCCCCAACAGCGGTTGGGACATGGGGAAACCGGGTTTCCCCACCTCCCTCCCAGGAAAAAGCTCTTTTCATCACGTCGTTGTGCGGCGCAGCCGCAACGTGGAGTAACGCAGCTTCTCCACCAGAAATGAGAACAATTATGGCCATACGGCGCATTTTTCGCATTGACAACGAAGAGGACAAGAAGATCCTCAAAACACACTGCCGCCCGGTGAAATTGCCCGATCCGGGCCTGAAGCGCCTTGTGGCGGACATGTTCGAGACCATGCACGCCAGCAACGGCGTGGGCCTGGCAGCGCCGCAGATCGGACTGCCTATCCGCCTGTGCGTGATCGAACTGCCGCCCGAGCTTGAAGAACGCGAAGACGGGACCACTGTCGTGGTCGCGCCAGCAGAACAATTCGTGCTGATCAATCCCAGGATCGTCAAGAGCAGCGGCGAAGAGGTGCTGCGCGAGGAGGGTTGCCTGAGCCTGCCCGGCTGGTACGGCCAGGTGCCCCGGCAGACCTGGGTGACGGTGGAGTTTCAGGATCTCAACGGCAAGTCGCTCCGCCTGCGTCGCGCCGACGGACTGCTCGGCTGGGCCATTCAACACGAAGTTGACCATCTCAACGGCATCCTGTTCACGGAACGCATTCGTGACCTGTCTACCCTGCGCGAGGTAAGCCGCGCGCCTGAAGGCAACGAGATAGCTGCATAACCACGCATGAACATCGCAGTCCTTGCTGACATTCACGCCAATCCTGCAGCGTTGCATGCCGTGATCGAAGATGTCGAGTCCTGGTCACCCGATCTCGTGATCGTCGCCGGCGATATGGTCGGGCGCGGCCCGCTTCCTCGGGCTTGCCTCGAACTGGTGTTGCGCATGCGTGACGAGCGTGGCTGGCAGGTGATCCGCGGCAATCACGAGCGTTACGTCCTGGTCTTTGAACAGGAACGCCAGCGCCCCGACTTCCCAACCAGCGGCCCGCAGTATGAAGTGAGCCGCATGGCAGCCTGGACCCATAGCCAGGTTGCCGATATGATCCCCCAGATCACCGAACTGCCCGAACACCTGACCCTGGATCTCGATGGGGAACGCCTGGCAATCTACCACGCCTCGGTGCGCCACGACCGCGACGGTATCTACCGCGGCGCGCCGCTCGACGAAGTGCGCGCGCAGATTGACCCTTCGGCGGCGGTATTCTGCGCCGGCCACACCCATACTCCACTGGTGCGCCAGGTGGACTCAACCCTGGTCGTGAATACCGGTTCGGTGGGTCTGCCCTTCGACGGCGATACCCGCGCCTCGTATGCCCGGCTCACTCGTGAACGCCATAGCTGGCAGGCGCGCATCACTCGTGTGCGCTACGATGTCGGCGCTACCGAACAGGCCTTCGTCCAGAGCGGCATGCTCGAAGCGGTGGGGTCCTACGCCCACCTGATGCTGCGCGAACTCCGCACCGGGCAGTCGATCCTGTTTGATTTCATCCCTGCCTACCACGAACGCATCCTCTCCGGCGCCATCAGCCTCGAAGAGGCCGTCCGCGATTTCCTTACCCGGGTCGAGCGAGCCGCGTGAGGGTGTGTGGAAGTGTAGAGCTGTAGAGCTGTGGAGTTGTAGAGCTGTCAGGTGAGAGCCAATTATACCAATTACCGTTGATGACAACGCATTGCTTGAAGCGGTTTCAGGCATTGTGCTCCCCAGCGCGGCAATCCAAAATCTAAAATCTAAAATCAAAAATCACCCTCACCCCCTCACCCGCTGCGGAGCCGTCGCCTCCAGGGCCTCGATCAGCCCGGCGAGGAGGGCGTTGACCGGCGTCGGCACGCCCAGGCGCGCGCCTTCCCGGGCTACGGCGCCGTTGATCGCAGCTATCTCCGTCGGCGCGCCCCGCAGCACGTCTTGCAGCGTTGAAGAGCGATTGGCCGCCGTGGCCCGAGCCACGGCCAGCACGTGTTCGACCGGGTCGGCATACGGGAGGCTGATCCCCTGAGTCGTGGCTACAGCCGCGGCCTCGCGCACCGCAGCGGCGAGCAGTTCACGCGCTGGCAGCGTCTCCGCCAGCGCGCCATTGGGCGCCCGCAGCAACGCCGTCAGCGCATTGATCCCCGCGTTGACGACCAGCTTGCCCCACACCAGCCCCGCAACATCATCGTGGATCTCGGCGGGCAGGCCGGCGCTGGTAAAGAGTTCCGCCAGCGCCGCGGCCATGGCCCGATCGGGCGCAGCGCCAAAGAGCGTCGGCCCCATCCCGGCATGGCGTACTCGCCCCGGCCCCAGGAGCGTGCCCCCCAGCGAGGTAACCCCCTGACCAACACGCTCCTCACCCAGCGCGGCGGCCAGGATCTCGCGATTGCCCAGGCCATTCTGAAGCGTATAGGCCACCCCCCCGGCAAGCAGCACCGTCCGGGCAACTTCGGCAGCCCAGGGCGTCTGCCGCGCCTTGACCAGAACCAGAGCCAGCTCAACCGGGCCAGCCAGCGCCGCGTCGGTCACAGCGCGCACCGGGCGCGCGGCCTCGACGCCATCGCGCTCGCAGCGCAGCCCGTGGGCGGTCATCGCCGCCACGTGTTCGGCCCAGGGGTCCACCAGAACAACGTCGGTGACCGCCGACAGATAAAAGCCGATCACTCCGCCCAGAGCGCCAGCGCCGATCAAAGCCACGCGCATACGGATACCTCCGGGATTCTACCGTGAACATAGCCCGCCCGCGGGAGGGTTTGGGCGTAGAGGCGCGGCGGCACCGCGCCTCTACGCCCTCCCAGGAACCAACCCGCCAGCGGGGAGGGTTTGGGAGGGCGCAGCCCTCCCAGGAACAATAATATTTTCATTCCGGCACAGAGCATCCGAGCCAGGGTGGCTTGTACCGCCTTGCGCGCCGGTTCGAAGTCGGGTAGAATCGGCGGCATCATAGCATGGCCCGGTGAAGGCCCCACTACTGCGTCAGCGATGGCCCGCCCTGGTCCGGGCGCCCAGAAGACGGGAAGAGGAGGATTTGTGGCTACTGAGATTGACCTCGTCCACGCTGATCACGAGCACCTGCTCCATCCGTTGTACCACCCCAGCGCCCACAAGACACCGATCGTCTGGGTCGAGGGCCGGGGGGCTATCGTGCGCGACATCACCGGCAAGGAGTACATTGACGGCCTGAGCGGTCTCTGGAACGTTAACGTGGGCCACGGGCGCGAGGAACTCGCCGAGGCCGCCGCAGCGCAGATGCGGCAACTGGCCTTCTACTCGGGCTACGTTGGCTCGACCAACCTGCCGGCGATCCATCTGGCCGAGAAACTGGCCGAACTCTTCTACCCCTCGATCAACACGTTCTTTTTCACCAGCGGCGGCGCCGAGAGTACCGAGACTTCATTCAAGACGGCGCGCTTCTACTGGAAGGCGGTCGGCAAGCCCGACAAGGTCAAGTTTATCTCGCGCATGAAGGGCTACCACGGGGTCACAATGGCGGCCATGGCCGCGACGGGCCTGCCGGCCTACTGGCCGATGTTCGAGCCGCGGATGCCCGGCATTCTGCACATCGAGTCGCCCTACCCCTACCGCTTTGTCAACAAGACGCCCGGGGTGAGCGATGGGGTGGCCGCGGCCAATTTGCTGGAGGAGGCCATTCTGCGCGAGGGTCCCGAGACGGTTGCGGCCTTTATCGCCGAGCCGATCCAGGGCGCGGGCGGAGTTATTCCTCCCCAGGACGATTACTTCCGGCGTATTCGCGAGATTTGCGACACCTACGAGGTGCTGCTGATCGCCGACGAGGTGATCACCGGCTTCGGGCGCACCGGGCGCTGGTTCGGCCTGGAGCACTACGGGATCGAACCGGATATTGTGCAGTTCGCCAAGGGAATCACCTCCGGGTACGTTCCCCTGGGGGGCGTGGGCATTAACGATACGATCCGCAGCGCCATCGAGAGCGTGCCGCCGGAAAAGCGCTGGATGCACGCCTTCACCTATTCGGGGCATCCCACCGCCTGCGCGGTGGCCCTGGCAAACATCGCCATCATCGAGCGCGAGGGCCTGGTCGAGCGGGCCGCCGAAGTCGGAGCGCACCTGAATGCCGCGCTTAAGGAATTGGAAGAAATGCCCATTGTCGGCAATGTGCGCGGCAAGGGGATGATGGCGGCGGTGGAACTCGTCGCCGACAAGGCTACCAAGGAGCCCTTCCCCCCATCGGCCAACGTCGGCGGGCGCGTGCAGCAGGAGATGACCGCCCGCGGGTTGTTCACCCGCGTTATCGGCGACACGATCTGTATCGCCCCGCCCCTGGTCACCCCGGTTGAGACGATTGACCGCCTGGTGCAGATCGTCGGTGAGTCGATCGCCGCTGTGTCGCCGTAGAGCGCGGGACACATCGTGGACCTGCCCGGCGGGCAGGTCCACGAGGACGCTCAGGGGTTTTGCGGAGCGCATCAGGAAGGCTGCGCCCCGAGCATCACATTATCGATCAGGCGCACACTGCCGAGACGCGCGGCCAGCGACACCAGCGCGCCTCGTTCGCCGACGCGCTCAAGCTCGCGCAGCGTGATCGGGTCGGCCACACTGACATACTCGGGGCGCAGCAACGGCTCCGCATCGAGCACCGCGATCACCGCCTGGCGCAGGGCCTCGGCGTTGCGTTCGCCCGCCAGGTAGCGCTGCTCGGCGGCCTGCAACCCCCGGTAGATCGCCGGGGCAGCGCGTCGCTCCTCTGGCGTCAGGTAGGTGTTGCGGCTGCTCATCGCCAGACCATCATGCTCGCGCACCGTCGGGAGCACCACAATCTCCGTGGGGATGTTCAGATCGCGCACCATCTGGCGCACCACTACGGTTTGCTGGGCATCTTTCTGGCCAAAATAGGCCCGCGTTGGCTGCACGATATTCAGCAGCTTGCACACCACCGTCGCCACACCCCGAAAATGACCGGGCCGCGCCGCACCCTCCAGAACTTCATCGGCAGCCGGCTGCACCACGTAGGTGCCGAAGCCCTCGGGGTACATCTCTTCCCGTGAAGGAGCGAAGACCAGCTCGACCGCCTCGGCCTCGAGCAGGGCCAGATCGCGGTCCATATCACGGGGGTAGCGCTCAAAATCCTCGCGCGGGCCAAACTGGGTCGGGTTGACGAAGATGCTCACCGCCACGGTTGAACACTCTGCGCGGGCCTGACGGATCAGGCTGAGGTGCCCCTGGTGCAGGTAGCCCATAGTCGGCACAAAGCCCAGCCCATCGCAGGCGGCGCGGGCGCGACGAAAATCGGCAACGGTAGTGATGACTTGCATGGGAGTGGTCCCCGGTGGATACATCCCGGCTAGCGTTCAGAGCCGAGCGTTTCTCAATATGATCATGACCCCGCCTCTCGGGGCGCGAGGCGCCCCCAACCGCGGTTGGGGTACGGGGAAACCGGGTTTCCCCATCCCCTGCCTGTGGGGGCGGCAACGGTCTCTACCCCATAGCCGGTGAAGAACGGCCCCATCCCCTGCCTG
>CAKZKA010000192.1 GCA_937120965.1 uncultured Chloroflexota bacterium | reverse complement strand
TCGTTTCCCATTCGTTGACCCATTTCCCCTCGGCGTCCCAGAAAGCCCTTTCCAGAGCAGGTGAAACCCTTTGGAGGGCCGCCCCCTCCCTGGCCCTCCCCCGCTGGGGGAGGGAACCGGGCGCCTCCTCGCAGGGAGGGGTGCGGTTCGACAGGCTCACCGCAGGTGGGGAAACCTGGTTTCCCCGTATGTTCACCTCAGCGTCAGCCACGCCGCGCGCATTCGTTTATTCGTTTCCCATTCGCTGGCCCATTTCCCCCCTGCGTCCCAGGAAGCCTATCGCAGAGCAGGTGAAACCCGTTGAAGGGCTTCACCCTCCCAAACCCTCCCGCATGCGGGCTATGTTCACCTCAGGGTACACCCTGGCAGACTTCAACCGCCATGCCGCGTTGATCTAGCGAAGCTCGCGCTGGATCGCCGGGTCCGCAGCCATAGCGGCAAGCAGCTCACCGTTATTCGGCGCAACCGGCATGGTGCGCGACCGAATGTGGCGGGCCAGTCGCTCAAGCAGGAGCAACTGGTCTGACAGCGATTATTGCTCAATATCAGATGACAATCGATCGAGCATAACAGATGACCTTGATGAGGGGCGCCGCTGCTTTTCACCGGCGGGTTGATCAACCAGCGGTGCCATCACGGCTGCCGTGGAAATTGCCCTGAAACACGCTTCGATTATAATGGGCACATCGCACGTGTTCGACTCAACCCGCCATTCTGGCCGAGAGACGCTGATGCGCACCAGACAACAGATCGGCATCATCCTGCTCACCCTCGTGCTGCCTGTCGCGCTGGTGTTCGGCGCGCTCAGCACTGTTGCGGTGCAGCAGCCCGCGCCGACGGCTACACCGCTGCCTGCAACCGCGGCGCTAACCGTGGCGCCGCCCACACCGACTGTGGCGCCGCCCACGCCAACCCCTGCTCTACCGACGCAAACAGCAACGCCACCGCTCACGCCGACGGTTGCACCCACCCCCGAGCCGACGCTCACCGTGCCGCAGGCGGTCGACCAGTTTCCCGAGAAGCCATTTGAGACCATCGCGAAGCTGCTGATGCAGCGGCCCTGGTGGTTTGTTACTGGCATCGTCGTGCTCGCTCTGCTGATAGCCCTTGTCATCGATGCCGTCAAGCCCTGGCGCGAGCGTGTCTTGCGCTGGTTCGACCGGAAGACAGGCGGTGAGCGGAATGACGTTGTGAATGAGGTGCGGCGCGAGGAAGAGAAGAAGAAGGTCGCAGACGAACGGGAAGCCGAACAATTCCAGGCGGCGTTGCCGGCCGGCATCGCGCGCTATCTTGACTGGCTCCAGGCGGAATATGGCTTCACGCAGCCGCTCGGCATCGCCACCGAGCAGGTGCAACTCAGTCTTGAATCTGTTCACGTGCCGCTGCGGGTCGTCGAGCGCGGCGCAATCGAGGTCTACCACAGGCGCATGCGCGGTGAAGATCAGGACAGGTCGAAGCGGACATTGTCTGATGTGGAGCACAGCAGCGGCTCTGTGTTTGAGCTGCTGAGCGAGCCGGATATGCTCCCGAAAGGGAAGAGACGGTCATCCGATGATGAGCCCCCGCCACCTGTGACCACAACACGCTTGCTGTTGCTTGGCGATGCGGGAAGCGGGAAAACCATGACCCTGCGCTACGCAGCGCTCTGCCTTGCTGATGCGTATCGTCGTGGTGATGCCTCGCTGCTGGCAGACGCGGATGCAGGCCTGCGCCTCCATCTGCGGCAGACGCCCCTGCCAATCTATGTTCGCCTGACGCTCTTCGCTGCGACCATCCCGCCAGATCTGCAAGAACTGCCAGTGCAGGAGCGGCAACGCTATGTCGGCGCGCCGCCCGAACTCTTCCTTGACTGGCTGGATCGCGAGATGGTAAAGTACTGCGAGATTCCGGAGGGTGCGCTTTCGTCGCTGATCAAAAAGAACGACGGTGGTGTGCTGCTGCTGCTCGACGGGCTGGACGAGGCGGGCGATGATCAGCGTCGCGCGTATCTCGCGCAGTTGATCGACAATCTCGCACGCCGTTATACGAAGCTGCGCTATGTTGTCGCAAGCCGAACCGCAGGCTATCGCGGGAACGTCTACCTGCCGGACTTCCTCGAACGCCATCTCAGCCCGCTGAGTGAGCGTGAGGCTCGAGCGCTGATCCACAGGTGGTTTGATGCCGTGTATGCCCGCCTGGCAGAGATCGGGCGCCGTCGCCACGACGCTGCTGCCGATCAGGCTGCGCAGCTCTGGAGCGCAATCGAGCGGAATGATCGCCTCCGCGAAATGGCGACGAATCCGCTCCTGCTGACGGTGATGGCGCTGCTCCAGTTCAATAGCGTCAAGCTCCCCGACCAGCGCGCGAAGCTGTACGAGAAGCTGATCGAGCTCCTCCTCGACCTCTGGCGCAAGCAGAATGTTGCCAGCGACACGCTGGTGATGAGCGTTGCGCAGCTCGCGACCGAGCAGCGCCGCCTGGAGGCGCTTGCTCTGAACATGCAACAGCAGCCCCGGCAGGTGCGCGAAGTGACGCTCAAACAGGCGCAGGACTGGCTCAGCCCGCTCTTTGTCGAACGCTTGAAGATCGACCGCGAGGCGGCTGATGAGCGGGTGCGTGATCTGCTCCACCGCCTTGCCGTAGACAGCGGGATCATTCAGCGACGCGAGGACATGTATTCCTTCTCCCACTACACCTTTCAGGAGTATCTGGCGGCGCGGGCGCTCGACAGCCTCGACAACCGCGACGGCGCGCCGGATAGCGTGGCATTTCTCCTCGAGCGAAGCGGCGATGCGCGCTGGCGCGAGACCCTGTTGCTTGCTGCCGGCTACTGGAGCAATGGTCAGCAGGTCCGTAAGACCGAGCGGCTCCTGCGCGGGCTCCTCGATATGCCTGAGCCCGAAAGACTGCTGCTCGCCGCCGCCGCGCTCGTCGATGTCGGCGTGGTCGAGGAGCTCACCACGCTGCGTGATGAAACCACCACCCGCCTGCGCGCCCTGGCCGCCCTCACCGACGACTGGCGCAGCGCTGCCCACCCCGACCCGGCGCTCCGTAACCGCGCCGCGACCATGCTCGACCGGCTCGATGCCGATGAGCGCCCGGGCCTTGACCTGACGAAGGACGACTACTGGGCGGCCCGCATCGAGCCGGGAACGTTCAGCATGGGCGATGACTATGGAAAGAGGGACCGTGAAAACCTGCAGTTCGACTACACCATCCGCCGGCCCTACGCCCTGGCGCGCTTCCCGGTGACCAACCGCCAGTACCTGCTGTTTGTCGAGGCCCTGGCCGGGCGCGGCGCGCCCGAGGCCGTCGCGGCAGCGAACCGGCTGAAGGAGCTGATG
>CAKZKA010000191.1 GCA_937120965.1 uncultured Chloroflexota bacterium | reverse complement strand
CGCCCCGCCGCCCCGCGGCGGGCCGGCGGGCCGCCGCGCAGCCCGGCGCGCCTCAGCGCCCGCTCCGCAAACGGTTCAGGATGCGCCGCCAGAGGGCGGTGGCGCCGTTCGACCGAGACGCTGCTGGATGGTGGCGAGGCTCTGACGGGAAGCCTGCGTGTCCGGGTGGTCCGGGCCGAGCCGGTCCTCGCAGATCCGCACGGCGCGGATCATGAGTTGCTCAGCGGCCGCGTAGTCGCCCTGGCGGGCCAGCAGCAGGGCGAGGTTGTTGAGGCTGGTGGCGGTGTCGGGGTGCTCGGGACCGAGGACGCCTTCGCGGATGGCCAGGGCGCGTTCGGAGAGCGGGCGGGCGGCCGCGTCGTCGCCCTGGCTTTCCAGCAGCAAGGCGAGGTTGTTGAGGCTGGCGGCGGTAGCGGGGTGCTCGGGACCGAGGACGCCTTCGCGGATGGCCAGGGCGCGTTCGGAGAGCGGGCGGGCGGCCGCGTCGTCGCCCTGGCTTTCCAGCAGCAAGGCGAGGTTGTTGAGGCTGGCGGCGGTAGCGGGGTGCTCGGGACCGAGGACGCCTTCGCGGATGGCCAGGGCGCGTTCGGAGAGCGGGCGGGCGGCCGCGTCGTCGCCCTGGCGGGCCAGCAGCCCGGCGAGGTTGTTGAGGCTGGTGGCGGTATAGCGGGGTGCTCGGGACCGAGGACGCCTTCGCGGATGGCCAGGGCGCGTTCCAGGTATGGCTGGGCGGTAGCGTAGAGCCCCAGCCGATCCAGGTGTCGCCCAAGCCAGATGCAGAGTGTCGCCGCCACGACGTCCTCGCGCCCCAGGGCAGTGTCGGTGACCCCGCGCAGCAGCGGCAGAAACGCGGCAATCGGCGCGAGCGTCGGCGCGTCGGCGAGGTTCCCGGCCACGTCGCCCACCACCCGCTCCACCGCCGCCTGCGCCGTGGCGTCAGCGCTCACCTGGCGCACGTAGGCGCCGACGAGGCGATGCATCCGCAGCCCATCCTCCCCCTCGCGCTCGATGAGACCCAGGCCCACTACCCGATCCAGGGCGGCCTCGGAGGCGAGCTGCGCGTCCAGGTCGTCGTCCGGCTGCTCCAGGGTCGCCCGCAACAGGTCGGCCGGCACGACCTCCCCCGGTACGAGATGCGCCGCCCGGGCCAGGAGCTGCAGGGCCAGACCGTCCCCGGCGTCCTGCGGGTTGAGCCGCTCGTAGCTCAGGGCGAAGGTGCGGGCGACATCCCGGTTGTGGCCGGTGGGCAGCCGGCCGTCCTGCTCGCGCAGCGGCAGGCGCTCGAAGAGACGCGGGCTGCGCAACTCCTCCAGGTAGCGCGCAACGGGGACGTTCCTGCCGATCCCGGCCAGGAAGCGCCCGGCCAGGTGCAGTGCCAGCGGCAGGTCGCCGAGTTCCTGCGCCAGTTTGTCGGCGTCGCTCAGGCCGGGGCGGTGCTTGCGCAATAGTTCAATGCTCTCGCTGCGGCGCAGCACGTCGAGGGGGATGTCGGCGCTGATCTTCTTCAGCAGCGCGTACTGCTCCAGGATCACATCGCTCTGCGCGCCGAGTTCCTCCGCGAGCGCGGCGAGGCTCTGCGACACGGCATCAATCGTCATGAGCAGCCGGGCCAGCTCGGCGGCCAGCGTGGCATCGGCGGCGGCGGCCGCGTCGAGGCGGCGGCCCACCTCGGCGAGCCAGGCCGGGTCGGGCAGCTCGTCGGCGGCGAAGGGCGCGCGCAGGCCCTCGGCGGCCAGGTCGCCCACCCAGCCGGCCAGGGCGTTCATACCCATGCCCGTCAGCCACGCGACGACAGCGGACGCAGCGGCCGGCGCGCCGACGCCCAGCCCGGCCAGCAGCGGGGCCAGGCCCGCGGCGCCCAGCGCGCCGACCGTGAGCGCGCCGCCCGCGCCGGCCAGCACGGTCTTCCAGGGCACGCGGCGCACGCCGGTGCGGGCGTGCGGGGTGAAATCACGGCTGCTCTCATCCATATAGCTGCCCCTGGCCTACGCTTCGCCGACGACACAGACCTCAGCGATGTCCTCAATGAACTCTGGCCGGAGGTACTGCACGACTGCCGAAATATCCTTCAGCCGATCACGCAGGGCCGAGATCGGGATGAAGCTGCACACCTGACTCATCGGCGGCGAGAGACGTGCGAAGGTCGGCCGGTTGATCTCGGTGACGACCTTGTTGCGACGTTCGTCAGGAGCGACCAGGTAAAGCGGGATCTTCAGGTTAGGTTGCATCGCGACGAGATCGGACATACGCAACAGCCCGGAGTAGATTGAAGTCGTGCATTCAATCTCGAAGGCCGAAACGATGGCATTGCCACGCAGCCAGAGTACGTCGATAAGCTCTATCGTTCGCGTTGTTGCCTCATCGAACTGGAGCGGCAGCGTCTCCTTCATCCGCGGCACCTCAGCGAGGGGACGGCCCTGGTACAGCCGGCCCCGGTCGTTGCGAGCCACCCACACATCGAGGCCCATGTTGCTCCCTAGCTTGAGCAGCAGCCACTGCACTTCGGTGTGCAGGCTGGCCTCCTCATCCAGTTGCTCAGGAGCCTTCTGGGGCGGCCTGGCTGTGGTAACCTCGGGCTCCGGCTCCGGGATAGTCACTTCGTCGCCTCTTCGGGTCCTTAAGGTTGGCGGGCGACGCGCGAGCTTTGCCGCGTCCACCGGGCGTACCGTCGGGTTCCGGCTCGCATCCAGGACTGCCTGTACGACAGCCTCGCCATCAGTGGTTGTCCAACGGGTGGGTGAGGCGCGCAAGTGGCCAGTCCAGGCGTAAGGGCTCATATCAGCGCTGAAGATGGAGAGCTGATCGCGCATCGAAAGGATGGGCACAGCCGTCTCGGGCGTCAGGGTCACGACTGGCTTGACGTGCAGACGGCAGGGAAAGACATCGTCTTTCCAGAGGGGCTCGGTGTCCTGGTATGGCTCAGAGACAACCTCCAGCACCCCGATCCACCGTGAGATGCCGGTCATGTAGCAGAGCAGGTAATCGCCCGGCTTGATTTGCTGCACGGTGCGCCAGCGGCCCTCGCGGAAGCCGGAGATAGAAGCACCTGCGTCCAGGAACTCCTGCCAGGTGGTGCCAGTGAAGAGATTGAGCCAGTAGGTGCGGTTGGCCATCGCGTGTTCTCACTACGGTAGGTATATCGACCCTGAGGGCAGACTCGGTCACACCTCGCCATACTTGTACTTCGTGCTCTCCTCGATCAGCCGGATCTCGCTGGCGCGCAGGTCGAAAAGCTGGTAGACGCCGCAGTAGAAGACGTAGTCCGGCTTCTTCGTGCCGGCCGGGGTCTTGAGCGGGGCCTGGATCTCGAAGCTGTGGCCGAGGGCTTCGAGCACCGGGCGCACCAGCTCACGCTCGGTCCGGGCCTCGCTGGTGGATGGGGTGAAGGCGGCAAAGATGGCGCGGATCTGGGCGAGGACCGACGCCGCCGGCTCGAACAGCGCCTGCCAGGCGTCCCGCTCGGGCAGGGTCACATCGAGGTCGCGGTCGGCGAAGAGCTGCCGGTTGTGGCGGCGCTGGGCCAGGGTGAGGGGTAGCTGGCTCATACGCGGGCGTGAGGGCGTGGGGACGTGGGGCGTGCTGCTGCCTCACGTCTCACGCTCTGTTCAGATTGTCGGGCTGGCTTGAGACGCGCCCCAGGTTTTGTGTTGCTGTGCAGAGTATAGCACGCCGCCTGCGGTAACGACAATAGAAAGGGTAAAAATCTGATCACCGCGCGCATGGTTCTGTCAGTTACTACGACGAGGCGTATGAAGCGGAACCCACCGCAGCGGGCGTAGCGCACGCAGAGCTGCCTGGCATGCCATGTGCTCCACTGCGTTGTCTGCGGAGCGGTATCTATCACGGACCAGTCGATCGCGATTATGAAAAAACTCAGACGGATGTCACCTGCTTCGACACGTCACGAGAAGTTGAACACTCCGCATTCAGCGTTGCGTCAACCTGAACCTGACGCCTTCGGTGACAATCTGCAATCCGAAATCTCCAATCTAAAATGGTATAAGTTGCTACGCATCGCTGCCCCTCCCCGCGGCCAGCCGGCGCAGGAAGCCCTCGACACGCATGCGGGCCGCCTTGTAGCGCCGGTCGCCGGGGTTCGTTGTGCCTGCGGCCAGGTCGTGGATCGAGGCACCGGCGGCGAACGCAGCGATCACGCGGCCAGCCTCGGCGTCCTGGGGCGACTCAGCGCGTCCTGATGCGCTGGCCCCGGCCGGGCCGCCGCTCCACGCCGGCCCCGCCGCCCCGCCGCGCGCCCCGGCGGCCAACCCGCCCGGTGGCAGGGTAGAGACGGCCCGCCGGGCCGTCTCTACGGCAACCCGGGCCACCCCGCCGCCCCGCGGTGGGCCACACGCCCCGACGCATCGCCCCGGTGTCGCGGGCCATCCCGCCGCGCCGCGGCACCCCGCACGCCCCGGCGCGCCCGGCTGTCCCGCGGTGGGCCGCTAGCGCCGTATTCTCCATGCAGCGCTAACTCCAATGCTTTTCTAACACCGCACTAGCGCGCGGCAGATGCGCGCGTGTTACGATACGCTCAGCATTACAAACGGGGAGGAATATGCCTATGTCATTCAATACGAGTCGCTTCACCCAGAAATCCACCGAGGCGATCATCGCCGCGCAGACGATCGCCGAACGCAACGGTAACAGCGAGGTGCAACCCGAGCACCTGCTCTATGCGCTGCTCGAACAAAGCGACGGCGTTGTACCCCAGGTGCTGACGCGCCTGAACCTGGCGGTCGGCGCGCTCAAGCAGCAGGTCAACGCCGAGATCACCAGGCTGCCGCGCGTTAGCGGCGCGAATGTGCAGCCGCAGTACAGTTCGCGTATGCGCGCGGTGCTGTTGCGGGCCTACGATGAGATCGGCCAGTTTGGCGATGAGTACGTGTCCACCGAACATCTGCTCCTGGCGATCCTCGAACATGCCGGCGGCGGCGCCGAGCGGATCCTCAGGCAGGCCGGCCTGACCCGCGATAAACTGCTCGCCGCCCTGCGCGAGGTGCGCGGCGCCCAGCGCGTCACCAGCCCTACGCCTGAGGGCACCTACGCCGCCCTGGAGCAGTACGGACGCGACCTGACGGAGCTGGCGCGCCGCGGTAAGCTCGACCCGGTTATTGGCCGTGACGAGGAGATCCGCCGCGTGATCCAGATCCTCAGCCGACGCACTAAGAATAACCCGGTGCTTATTGGCGAACCTGGCGTGGGCAAAACCGCCATCGTCGAGGGCCTGGCCCAGCGCATCGTGCGGGGCGACGTGCCCGAGGCGCTCAAGAACAAGCGGGTGGTGGCGCTCGATATGGGCGCGCTGATTGCCGGCGCCAAATACCGTGGCGAGTTCGAGGAGCGGCTCAAAGCCGTGCTGAAGGAGATCCAGGAGCGCGAAGACATCATTCTGTTCGTAGATGAGTTGCACACTGTGGTCGGCGCGGGCGCAGCCGAGGGCGCCATGGACGCCTCCAACATGCTCAAGCCCACGCTGGCGCGCGGCGAACTGCACATGGTCGGCGCCACCACCCTCGATGAGTACCGCAAGCACATCGAGAAAGACGCCGCCCTGGAGCGCCGCTTCCAGCCGGTGCTGGTGGACCCGCCGAGCGTCGAGGACACGATCAGCATCCTGCGGGGGCTGAAGGAGCGCTACGAGACCCACCACGGCGTCCGTATCACCGATGCGGCGCTGGTGGCGGCGGCGGTGCTCTCCGACCGCTACATCAGTGACCGCTTCCTGCCCGACAAGGCGATTGACCTGATTGACGAGGCCGCTGCGCGCCTGCGGATGGAGATCACCTCCGACCCGCAGGAACTCGATGACCTCAAGCGGCGCATGATGCAACTGGAGATCGAGCGCGAGGCCCTGAAGAAGGAGACCGACCGGGCCAGTAAGGAGCGGCTGGAAAAACTGGAGCAGGAACTGGCCAATTTGCGCGAGGAGCGCAATCGCCTGGAGATCCAGCTCCAGAACGAGCGCCGTGAACTCGAACGCATCCAGTCGTTGAAGGAGCAGATCGAACAGACCAGGGCGGCCATCGAGCAGGCCCAGCGCCAGTACGATTACAACAAGGCCGCCGAGTTGCAGTATGGCACGCTGGCCAGCCTGGAGCGGCAACTGCAAGAAGCCGAGCTGCGTCTGGACCAGAGCGCGAGCATCCTGCGCCAGGAAGTGCGTGAACAGGACATCGCCGAGATTGTCTCGCGCTGGACGGGGATTCCGGTGAGCAAGCTGCTCGAGGGCGAAGTGGAGAAGCTCATCCACATGGAGGAGCGTCTGCACCGGCGCGTCGTCGGCCAGGACGAGGCGGTAAGCGCAGTGGCCAATGCCGTGCGCCGGGCGCGTTCGGGTTTGCAGGACCCGAACCGGCCACTTGGCTCGTTCCTCTTCCTTGGCCCCACCGGCGTCGGTAAGACCGAACTGGCGCGGGCGCTGGCCGAGTTCCTCTTCGACAACGAGCAGGCCATGATCCGCATTGACATGTCGGAGTACATGGAAAAGCACACTGTCGCGCGGCTCATCGGCGCCCCGCCCGGCTACGTCGGCTACGAAGAGGGCGGCCAGCTCACCGAGGCGGTGCGGCGCAAGCCCTACAGCGTCATTCTCTTCGACGAGATCGAAAAGGCCCATCCCGACGTGTTCAACGTGCTCTTGCAGGTGCTCGACGACGGACGCCTCACCGACGGCCATGGCCGGGTGGTGAACTTCAAGAACACGGTGGTCATTATGACAAGTAATGTCGGCTCGGCGATGATCCAGGAGATGGCCCAGCAAGGAGCCGGCGAAGACGCGATCCGCGCGGCGGTGCTTACCGAGTTGCGGGCCGAACTGCGCCCGGAGTTCCTGAACCGCATTGACGAAGTGATCGTCTTCCACCCGCTGAGCCGCGATCAGATCGGGCAGATTGTCGAGATCCAGTTGGGGCGGCTGCGCAAACTGCTGGCTGACCGCAAGCTCAATCTGGAACTGACGGAGGCGGCGCGCGCCCGGCTCGCCGAAGAGGGCTACGACCCGATCTACGGAGCGCGTCCGCTCAAGCGGGCCATTCAGCAGCGCATCCAGAACCCTCTGGCGCTGGAGCTGCTTCAGGGCCAGTTCCACGAGGGCGATACCATCGTCGTCGACTCCGGGCCGGAGGGCTTTACGTTCCGGCGGGGCGTTACCGAGGCGCAGCCTGCCTGAGATTCAGGCCCGTTCCTGGCGCCAGCCGGGTGCGGGAAACGAGCACACGCGGCGGGGAGGGCTTCGCTCTCCCCGCCGCGTGTTGTAAGCGCGACTGCCCGCGCTCCCGGGGTGACGCCTTACCCCACATGTGAACACGCGCGGCCCAATTTCGGTGTGCAGCGCCCCCGGAAGTGTGCTATGCTTTACACTAATTGCGATTGCGCGAGCCGCGCCCGCCCTCCTGCCAGAGCGCCCTGGAGCGCCACTACGGTAATCTGAGGTGAAAATAGCCCGCACGCGGGAGGGTTTGAGAGGGCGAAGCCCTCCCAGCAAACAACCCGCCAGCGGGGAGGGTTTGGGAGGGCTTCGCCCTCCCAAGAACACGTATTTTCATTCTGGCGTTGTGCGGCGCAGCCGCATGGATGACTGAGGTGAACATATGAGGAAACCGGGTTTCCCCACCTGCGGTGAGCCTGTCGAACCGCACCCCTGCCGGTGGGGGCGCCAGCCGCTCCCAACAGCGGTTGGGGCATGGGGAAACCGGGTTTCCCCACCTGTGGTGAGCTTGTCGAACCGCACCCCTCCCCGAGGGGAGGGTTTGGGAGGACGCAGCCCTCTCGGGAAATAACCCGCCGGCGGGGAGGGTTTGGGAGGGCTGCACCCTCCCACGCGCGGTCTATGCCCAATTCAGGAAGGAGCGACCCGTGTTACGCGAGCGCTACGCGCGCCAGATCAACAGCCTGCGCGAAGATCTGCTGCGCATGGGAAGCATGGTCGAACAGGCGCTGCTCCGAGCGCTGCACGCGCTGGAGACATGGGACGCGCTGGAGGCAGCCCGGGTGACCGACGAGGACCCGAAGATTGACGCGGCCTGGCGCGATCTGGAGGAGCGCACCATCCGCCTTCTGGCCACCCAGCAGCCGGTTGTAGCCAGCGATCTGCGGCTGATCACTACTGTCACGGCAATCGCGGGCGAACTGGAGCGTATCGGCGATTACGCCAACAGCATTGCCCGCCGCGTGCGCCGGGCGGTGCGCCGGCCCGTGCTGTTCATTCCGCCCGCCCAGATCCACGAGATGGCGGCGCTGGCCATCCAGATGGTTAACACCAGTCTGGAAGCCTTTCTGCGTCAGGACACCGCTCTGGCCCACGGCCTCACCACTACCGACGAACGTGTTGATGAACTCGAAGATGTCCTGCGCGAGCGCCTTATAGGCGAAGCGCAGGCCCGACCCGAGCAGATCGAGGCGGTGATCGACCTGCTCGACGTGGTCCACGCGCTGGAGCGCAGCGCCGACCGCGCCACCAACATCGGCGAGCGGGTTATTTATCTCTGCACCAGCAGCGTTGAGACGATTAATTGACGCTGCGCTGAGGCGAGCACAGGGAAAGCCGGGTTGCCCCGCGCCCCTCCTGGTGGGGAGGGCTTGCCGACCCCACAGGCAGGGGTATGGGGAGACCCGGCTTCCCCATACGCTCACATAAGGTACGCCTGTACCTCCCCTGGATCGAAGACCGGGGTTTCGAGCAACCGCTCGATGAAACGGAACAGGCTGCGCCGCACATTGTCGGCCACGTTGTACCACAGCGGACTGGCGATGACCAGGGCGCGCCAGATCAGGAACGGTTGCACCACCCGTAAGAGCAATTCATCGCCCGTGTGCGCCAGGTAGGTTTGCCAGAAGATCGTCCACAGCTCCTCGAAGGGCGCTGCCAGGGCGCCGGAGCGTTGGAGCGAGAAGAAGAGGTAATTGATCGCCATCGCGCTCACGTCATCGGCCGGCTCGCCCCAGGGTCCGCGGCTCCGGTCGAGGAGGGTGAAGGTCGTACCCTCGCCGAAGAGCACATTGAAGGGGTGAAAGTCGCCGTGGATCTGCGCCAGCCGCTCCGGGTGGGCCTTCAGGCGGGCGCGCCAGGCCACCAGGCGCGTCTCGACATGTTCCAGCCAGGCAGCCGGGGCGAGCGCATAGCCGGGCGGGTAGCTGTCGATCAGGCCGGCGATCCCTTCGCCGCTGCCGAACACGTCGCGCAGGTGCCGCCGATAGAGCGCCGGTTCGTCACGCCGAACCTGGTGGATGGCGCTCAGGTACAGCGCCAGCGCCCGCGCCCGCTCCAGGTCATCCGCACTGGCGCTGCCGGTTGCGACCATACGTTTCAGGTCCTCGGCATAGATCTGCCCCTCGGCGTAGTCGGTGAGGAGAAACACCTCGCCCTGGCCGATGGAACGCAAGGGCCCGCGTGGATCGAGCACGCCCACGTCGAGGGCGCGCACATGGCGGGGCAGATCGTTGAAGCAATCGTAGCTCAGGATCATATTGGCTGCACGGTCGGCGCGGCGCTCGTGCCCGAACTGGTTGGCAGCCATGGTATGCAGCACGGCGCGCCGTTCTTCCCCGTGCAGACGGTAGCGGATCAGCACCGGTTCGCCATAGCCCAGGATCTTGAGCGGGCCAGATGGGGGGCGCGCATCGGGCGGCGGCGGCGCCGCGCCCCCCAGGGAAGCCAGCTCCAGCACCTCCACCGGCGCTCCGAAGTAGTGGCTGAGATAGGCGCTGAGCAGCGCTGGGTCGAGTTCCATAGGTCGGGTTGCCCCTGTGTTCACGTTAGCCTTCTATGCGGCTGCGCCGCATAACGCTTATTTGTTCCTGGGAGGGCTTCGCCCTCCCAAACCCTCCCGCCAGGGAGGGGTGCGGTTCGACAAGCTCACCACAGGTGGGGAAACCCGGTTTCCCCATAGTTTTAGACCAGACTATCCAGCTCGTCGTAGCGCTCGCTCACCACCGCTGCCAGGGCTTCTCGCAGGGCCTCGCCTTCGAGGTGGCGCCGGGTGATTTTGCTGATCTGCCGTCCTAACTCGGGGTCGCGCAGCACCAGGCCGACCCAGCGCTCCAGGTCGCCCCGCTCCACATGGTAGCGCAGCGAGTCCAGGGGCAGGGCGCTCAAGGCGCCGCGCAGTTCCCACAGGTTCGCCGCGCTCTCGCCCAGGTAGCGCCCCTGCCCGTCGTGGAAGTGGAAGCGTTTGTCGTAGGGCAGCGGCGCGCGCAGGTACTTGTGCAGGTGCCGGATGTGGGGCACCGTGCGCGGCCGGGCGCGAAACTGCACCAGTTGCGCTGGAGCCGGCGTCGCCGATCGGGTGTTCACGCACAGGTATGCCTGGCCGCGTGGCAGGGTGCTGAGCGATGGCTCCAGATCGGCCCACCCGGGGCACCGCGCCAACTGGTCGGCAACACAGGCCTGCTCTTCGCTGGCGACGAGACGGGTTACCAGCCAGTGGTCAATCTGCTCCAGGATGGCCCGCGGCAGACGGCTGGGCTGGTAACTGACGATGCCCACGCCGCCCTCGTGTATCAGCCGGCAGAGGGTCGTCGCGGCATCACCGTCAGGGGTCAGGCAGAAGCTCTGGGCCTCGTCAATCAGCAGCCAGTGCGGCCGGCCGTAGCGCGCCCGCAGGCAGCCCAGTTCGTGCAGCAGACCGGCCACATAGGTCATTCGGCGCTCGTGCGTCTCCAGCGAGAGATCGAGCACCAGGCTCGTCTCGGCGTACTCGCTGAGGGTGGCAATGTCGCTCACCGGGGGCAGGGGCGCGCTGACGCCGCCGAGCAGCAGCGTGTGTGGAAAGGCGCGCATGGCCCGGTAGTCGCCTTCGGGGTCAATCAGGCAGATCTGGTAGCCCCGGCGCAGCAACTCCTCGGCCAGCAGGCCGGCCAGCCAGGATTTGCCGCCGCCACTGGAGCCAACAATGGCCAGCGAGGCGTCGAGCAGCCAGAAGGGGTCAAGCAGCACGGGGGTGCGATCGGGTCGCTCGCCAAGTGGCAGCATGCGCTCCGGGCGCTGGCGGTAGGGCGGGAGTTGCTTGCGCAGCAACCCCTCGCCCAGGGCGCGCACCCCGGCGCCGTCTGGCTCTGGCAGCACCATATCGGCCAGCGCCCGCACATCCTCGGTGGCATTGCTCACCGCAGCCGCCAGTTCGGCGCATTCGAACAGACTCCGGTCGTTTTCCGCGTCGCCGCAGGCAATGACGCTGCGCGGCGAGCGGCCCAGTTCACGCAGGGCATAGCGCAGCCCTGTGCCCTTGGTGGCGCCTGGCGGCAGCACCATCACCGCGCCGCGGTTGTACTCGACCGTCGCCCCGCCGGCGACGTCGCGCAGCACCTGGAGCACGACCAGGTCGTGAGGCGTGTGGGTGGCGACAATCGCCAGCCCTCGCTCCAGCGGAATGCCCGCATCGCTGAGGCGCTCGATCAACACAGGGTTGAGCCGGCCAAAGGGCAGGGTCACAATGTCGCGGTGTGGAAAGTAGACCACTGCGCCATCTTCGGCCACGATCGCGTCGAACACCTCGGCGAAGGGCCCGTGGGGAGCGAAGGTCTTCAAGGTTCGCCCCGTGACCAGGAGCAGCGTCCAGTTCGCTCCCTTCAGCCGCTGGAGCAGTCCCCAGGTCTCCGGGGCGACCTGCCCGTGCTCGGCCAGGGTGCCGTCGAGGTCGCAGGCGAGGGTCATGATGTGCATCGGCGCCACCCCTCTTATACCAGATGGAACTGAAGCCACCGCATTGTCCGGTTCAGCTCCACACCTCCACAGAGGGCTTTGCGGAGCTGTAGATTGGTGGAGCTGTGGAGCTGATCCAATGCGATGCCATCAAGCAGAACTGGTACTACCTGGCCTCCGGCGGGCGGAAGGCCAGCACCGGCACACTGGCGCTGCGCAGAACTTTGTCGGTGACACTGCCGAGGAAGAGCCTGGTTAGCCCGCCGTGCCCATGGGTGCTCATCGCGATCAGGTCGGCCTGACCCTCAGCGGCGCACGCCAGGATCTCGTCGATGGGCCGGCCCACCCGCACCTCGGGCGCCGCAGCCAGACCTTCGGCGTGCAAACGGGCGGCGATGCGCTCCACATAGTCGCTAGCCTGCTGCCAGGCCACTTCTTGCGCCTCAACATCCACCACCGGTTCGACGCCGTTGACCAGGAAGCCGCGCATAACCGGCTCGATCACCCGCAGCAGGGTGTAGCGCGCTCCAACCAGGCGCCCGAGCCAGGTGGCGTGGGGGAGGATCTGCTCCGCCAGCGCCGAGCCATCGAGGGGTACCAGGATGTGGCCCAGCCGCGGCTCACGGGCAAGGTCGGGCGTGCCATCCGCGGGATGTACCAGCAGGATCGGCACCGCCGACCGGCGGATCATGCGGTCTGCAACACTTCCCAGCCAGGCCCGCGCCAGGCCGCCCCGTCCGTGGCTGCTCATCACCACCAGGCTGGCGCCGATCAGCTCGGCGTGCTGGCAGAGGGCCTCGGCTACCGGTGTCTCCAGCAATGTCATCATCACCGGGCCGTTCCAGATCTTCCCGATGCGGTGTGAGACATCGGCCAGGTACGTGGCCTCCTCTTCGCGGAACAATGCATCTACACGCGGGTCAACCACCGGCGCGCCGGCCGGGGCGAGCGACGGCGCGAACAGGTGATGCACGTGGGCCAGGGCGATCTGCATCTCGCCACGCCGCGCAAGCGCCAGGGCCAGGGGCAGGGCATGCTCGCCGAACGGAGAACCATCTAGAGGAACCAGGATCGTCTGCATGCTTGCACCCTCCGCTCCCGGCCTCCACAACCACTGGAGGCGGAAGCCTTGTCCAGGGATACGCTCCCCTCCCGCATCGTCAACTGCCACTGTCATCGTTGACCGGACACGCAACGGCGGAAGGGGCGGCAGGGAGGGAGGAGAACGCGACAAACAGGGCAGCTAACGACAGTGAGCCGCCCCTCGTTTTTTCAGTATAGCCCGTTCCGGCGCGCCATGGCGAGAATAAACCGATACCGGCGGAGAAGGGGTCTTTACGATATGACAGCGAAGGCCCGGTGCACATACCCTTACAACGTATTGCGTCAGAGTAACCCGATCGCCGGGACAGTTTTGCTATACTGACATGACCACGGGGAAACTGGGTTTCCCCATGCCCCTCCCGGCGGGGAGGGTTTGGGCGGAGAGGCGCAGCGGCGCCGTGCCTCTTCGCCCTCCCAAGAACAACCCATGTTCATCTTGTCGTTGTGCGGCGCAGCCGCATGGGAGTCTGATATGAACACAAACGCAACATCCCCGGGGTCACTATCCGGCGCGCGGCAGCCGAGCCGCGCCTGGGGCCTCTGGGCGCTGGTTGGCGGGGCGGCGCTCCTGGTCGTCATCGCCCTGCTCACCATTCCGCTGAGCGCGCGGCAGCAGCCCGTCTTTGCGCCACTCTCGACGCCCGAGGGCGTGGTCCAGCGTTTCTTCGACGCCGTGTACCGCGGCGATTACGCTGGCGCGTATGGCTTTCTCAGCGCGGAAACGCAACGGACGCGGTCGCTGGCCGAGTTTCAGAACCAGATCCGTTACGAGCGCAACGGTGAAATGCGCGTTGATCGCGTCGCCGTGCACGATGGCACTGCTACCGTGACGGTGACGATCACGCGCTTCGAGCCGGGAGGTCTCTTTGGCAGCAGTCAGTGGAGCATGCAGTACGACCTGTTGCTCGAGCGCGATGGCGAGAGCTGGCGCATCGTGGGCTGGCCGTTTGCGTAGTCGGGAGGAGTACGGTTATGGCGATCCAGGTAGCGCGCCGGCTCTATCTCTACGTCGCGGCCTTTATTGGTTTGCACATGCTCAGCGCCGGCATGTCCGGGCTGCTGGCTTTCAGTGTTGAGCGCTGGCTCAGCGGCCCCCCCGTCGGCGCCGCGGGCGCGGTGCTGCGCCTGGCGGGCACGGTGGCGCTGGTGGTCGTCGGCGCGCCGCTGTGGGCCGGCCACTGGCTGCTCATCCGGCGCGATGTCGCCCGGCCCGAAGGTCAGGCGTCACCGCTGCGTCGCCTCTACCTCTACGCGGTGTTGCTGGTGGCTGCGATCAGTGTCGTGGTGGCCGGCCGCGAGGCGCTGGCCCTGGCCCTCACGGCCCTGCACCAGGACGTTGTGGGCCTTACCCTGGTCGCCCCCCTGGCGAGCGTCCTGGTGAGCGCGATCGTCTGGGCCGCCCACTGGCGCATTGCCAGCGCCGATCGCGCGCAGGTGGAGGGTAGCGGCCCCAATGCGACCCTGCGCCGCTGGTATATGTTCCTGATGCTCTGGCTGAGCCTGGGGCTGGCCAGCTTCGGGGCCGGCACGCTGATCAGTTCCCTACTCCAGCGCTTTGTTTTTGGAGCCGGCCTCGTGATCCATCAGGTAAGCGACAGTACCGCCACGCTGGTGATCGGGCTGGGCGTCTGGCTGGCCCACGAACTCTGGTCGCACCGCCTGGTCCGGGTTCCCGGTCCGTTCCAGGCCGATGAACTGGTCTCGATCCTGCGCCAGGTCTACCTGGCGCTGGTGATTGCCGGCGCCCTGATCACCTCTCTGACCGGGCTGACCGCGCTCCTGGCCGCCGGGTTGCGCTGGCTGTGGGGCCTTGAGGTCTGGCCCGGCGTCTTTGCGGCCCAGGCCCCGGGGGCTGCGGCCGTGGCGGTGGGGCTGCCGGTGCTGTTCTACCACCGCGAGCAAATGGTGCTGACAGCGCGCTTCAGCGGCGCGGAGGAGCGCGTCGGCACCGCCCAGCGGCTGATCAGCTACCTGATCGGCGCAGTCAGCCTGGTGGCGCTGTACTTCGGGCTGAGCGGGCTGATCGCCACGCTGCTGCGGAGCTGGCTCAGCGCAGAGGTGATCGGCGGCATTGGCCGCGAGGCGCTGAGTTGGTACATAGCCACGACCATCGTGACCCTGCCGGTCTACGGGCTTGCCAGCCGCTGGAGCGAACGCCTGGCCCGCAGCAGCGCCGAGGAGGAGCGCGCGGTCAGCCGGCGCATCTATCTCTACGCCGGTTTGCTCTTCGGGGTGATCGCCGGCGTGGTCGCCCTGACGCAGTTCATCCGGCTGCTGCTGGTGATGCTGCTCGGTCAGGGCGGGCCGGGGGTAGCCGGGCAGATCGGCGAACTGGTGGGCTACGCCCTCCTGGGTGGCGCCATCGCGGTGGCCTACGCGGCCGGGTTGCGACGGGCCGGGGCAGCGCGCGGCACGCTCGGCGCGGGCTGGCGCGTCGGCGTGGTAGCCGGCGAACCGCTGCGCCAGGCTCTCGTGGCGGCCCTGGGTCACGAACTGCCTGGCGCCACGCTGATCGTCTGCGATGAGCAGGAAGCGCTGGAACGCCGCGCTAGCCTGGCCGGAGCCGATCTGCTGATCCTCTCCCTGGCGGCCTGGGCCAACCCGGCCCTGGCGGCAATCCCCGTGCCCTGCCTGCTGCTGGCCGCCGCGCCGCCGCAGGTGACCCTGGTGGGCGCGCGCCGCGAGGGCCCGGCCCTGGCCCGCGAAGCGGCCCGCAAGGCGCGGGCGTTGTACCTGGCGCGCCCACCCATGGGCCGCGCCCTGGCTCAGAGCGCATCGTAGTCGAGCGGCCTTGATGGGCCATCCAGGCCGACGCGCTGGCACGTATGCCTGGCTCGGGGAGCGAACGATGTCTATGAATGGTCTGACCCTGGTTCTGGCCGACGATCATCACCTGGTGCGCGAAGGGCTGCGTTTGCTGCTGGAGACGCGACTGCACTGCCGCGTTGTCGGCGAGGCTGCCACCGGAGCCGAAGCCGTGGCCCTGGTGCGAGAGCATCGCCCCGACATCCTGATCGTCGATCTGAGCATGCCGGGGATGAGCGGGATTGACGTCACCCGCGCCGTGGTGTCGCAGGCGCCCGAGACGCGGGTGATTGTGCTCTCCATGCACGGCGACGAACCCCACGTCCGCGAGGCGTTGCGCGCCGGGGCGATGGCCTATGTGCTCAAGGATTCCCTCGCCGATGATTTTCTGCACGCCATCGCCCAGGTGGCTGCCGGGCAGCGCTACCTCAGCCCGCGTCTGGCCGAACGGGCGATCAGCTCCTTCGCCGGGGAGAGCGTCGGCGTTACGGCCTCACATACGGAGCATCTCAGCCCCCGCGAACGCGAGGTGCTGAGCCTGGTCGCCCAGGGCCTCACCAGCGCCGCGATCGCCGAGCGCCTCGGCATCGGCGTGCGCACAGTCGAGTGGCATCGCGCCCGGTTGCTGCACAAACTCGGGCTGCACAGCGTTGCCGACCTGGTGCGCTATGCCCTCCAGCACGGTCTGGCGCCCGAGACGGAGTGAGACCGGCGCGCTCTGCCACCAGCCACCCGCCCCCGGGGAGGGTTCAGGGGCGGACAGAACGTATGAGCGCCGACGGGCGTTATGGCGTGGGGATGCGCTGCTTGGTCCTCACCCCCTCCCCCTCTCCAGCTTCGCTGGAGAGGGGAGACCAGAGCCATGCGCGGGG
>CAKZKA010000190.1 GCA_937120965.1 uncultured Chloroflexota bacterium | reverse complement strand
CTGAGGCTCACAGCCCGAAGGGGCGGGCCTCTCCAGCTTCGCTGGAGCGCCTGCGCTGAGCCTGTCGAAGCGGGGAGGCCAGAGCCGCGCGCGGGGGCGTTACAATGAGGTACACGCCACGTTGGCCTGGTGTTCTGTGCGCCCTTAAAGCCCATCGCCACCGGAGCGGGCTGGCAGCCCGTCACCGGCTCGCCACGGGGGCCGGCATCCATCATTGGAGAGGGCGACCCATGTTGAGTCAGCAGCAGTGGCGCGAAGCGGCAGGGATGCTACCCTTCCTGGCCGATCCCGCCGCCGAAATGAGCCGCGCCTTCAGCGCTCAGGCAACATACGTCAACTTGCCAGCCGGGACGACCGTTTTCGAGGAAGGTGATCTGTGCGCTTCGTTCGCCATTCTGGCCCACGGGCGGGTACGGGTCTTCAAGATTGGCGAAACGGGGCGCGAGATTACCCTCTACCGCTTCGGGCGCGGCGAGAGTTGCATTCTCACCGCGAGCTGCATCCTCAGCGACCGGCACTTTCCGGCGATTGCGGCGGTCGAAGAGCCGTCAGAAGCATTCGTGGTGCCATACCGGGTCTTCCAGGAATGGATGGACACATATGCGCCGTGGCGAGCCTATGTATTTCAGTTGCTCTCGCGGCGCCTGGCAACGGTAATGGCCGTGGTGGACGAAGTGGCCTTTCGGCGCGTAGATACGCGGTTAGCCGAGTTTTTGCTCCACCAGGCGCCATCCGGCGGCTTGCTGCAGCTCACCCACCAGCAGATCGCGGCTGAGCTGGGCACCTCACGCGAGGTGGTGAGTCGCATCCTGGCCGATTTTGCGGCTGCGGGGCTGGTGCAACTCGGGCGTGGCAGCATTAGCGTGCGCGACCGCGCCGGGCTGGAACGCCGCGCGGCTATGTGACTTTGTCACTGATCAGCGTGTGGCGCCGGGGTATACTCATACGTGAGAGCCGGGCGGCGCTGCCGCACAGCAGCGGGAGAAATGCTACCATAGCGTTCGAGGGCAAGTTGTCTTCGTTCCCAGAGGAAGGGTGAACACACACACCGGTGCCAACCCTCGCGGCGGGCAGGGGCGCAGTTCAAGGCTTTCACAGCAGATGGGAAAGCCGATAGCCCACGCCCCGCCGTCAGAGAGAGTCCGGGCCGGCGCAGCCTTCCCGAACACCCTCGTCACATCGCGTGGTTGTGCGGCGCGGCCGCACAGGCGTCTGATGTTCAGGTGTGACAACAGGACAAGACGAACAGGAGCAACGAGATGCAGACGAATATGGGAACGATCGATCGCGGCGTGCGAATAGCGGTAGCTATTCTGTTCGCCATTCTGATCTTCACTGGCGTGGTCAACGGGTGGCTGGCGATTGTGCTGGGGGTGCTGGCGGTCGTCTTTGTGGGAACGAGCCTGATCGGCTTCTGCCCCCTGTACCTGCCGTTCGGCATCAACACCCGCGGGCGCCCGGTAGGGAAGGGGCGCGCGTAGGGGCGCGATGGGGAGAGGAGAGCACTCCCGGTGGGGGAGGTTGTCTGAGTTTCCGGGGCCTGTTGCCTTCGCCCCACACCTTCCCTGCCGGGAGGGGTTTGGGGGAAACCGGGTTTCCCCATGATATGATCAGCCGTCTATGCGGCTGCGCCTCACCCTGACAGGATGAAAACAGGTTGACTTCTGGGAGGGCGGCGCCCTCCCAATTCCTCCCCTCAGGGAGGGGGTTGGGGAAACCGGGTTTCCCCATGTCCCAACCGCTGTTGGGAGCGGCTGGCGCCTCCACAGGCAGGGGGATGGGGAAACCGGGTTTCCCCATATGTTCACATCAGGCCCCATGCGCGGGGCGCACAACGCCACGATGAAAATGGGGTATCTTTGGGAGGGCTACGCCCTCCCAAACCCTCCCCGCGGGCGGGTTGTTTTCTGGGAGGGCTGCGCCCTCCCAAACCCTCCCGCGGGCGGGCTATTTTCACCTCAGAAATATGACACGCTACATCCTGCGTCGCCTGGGGTTTCTGGCGCTGACGCTGCTGTTCACATCGGCGCTGATCTTCGTGATCACGCGCCTGTTGCCGGGAGATGTGGCGCGGGTGATCCTGGGGCGCGAGGCCAGCGAGCAGGCCCTGGAGGCGCTGCGCGAAGAACTGGGGCTCAATCGCCCGGCAGTGGTGCAGTACGTTGACTGGCTGGGCGACTTTGTGCGGGGGGACTGGGGGCGCTCCTACAGCACGCGCCTGCCCATCCGCGAGGTGGTGCTGGAGCGGCTGGGCAACTCGTTGATGCTCGCCGGTTTGACCCTGCTGATCGCCGTGCCGCTGGCGGTGGCCCTGGGGGTGATCGCCGGGCTGCGCGAGGAGCGCCCGGCTGACCAGGCGATCAGTATCGGCGCGCTGGCAGTTGTCGGGTTGCCCGAGTTTGTCACCGGGCTGGTGTTGATTGACCTGTTCGCCTTTCGCTTGCGCTGGTTGCCTGCGAACTCTTCGATTGCGCCGGGCAGCGGCTTCATCGCGGCGCTGCCGCAGTTGATCCTGCCGGCGCTAACGGCAACCCTGGTCCTGCTGGCTTACATCATTCGCCTGACGCGGGCGGGCGTGATTGAGGAGTTACGACAGGACTATGTGCGCACCGCGGCGTTAAAGGGCCTGCCGCACAGGGTGGTGATCGTGCGCCATGTCCTGCGGAACGCCCTTCTGCCAACCGTCACGGTGGTGGCGATCAGCCTGGGGTGGCTGATCAGCGGCCTGATCGTGGTCGAGAACGTTTTTAACTACCCCGGGGTAGGCCGCCTACTGACCTTCGCTATCGATCGGCGCGATCTGCCACTGTTGCAGGCGGTGAGTATGATCACGGTCCTGATCTTTGCGCTGGCGAACCTGGCTGCGGATGTGATGTACGCGTTTTTGAATCCGCGGATCCGGTTGGGGTAGGAGGGCCTGCTGGACGCAGGAGGCGCAGCCTGCTGAGGCGAACACGTGGGGAAACCGGGTTGCCCCGTATCTCTTCCCGAGGGGAGGGTACAGGAGGGCGGCGACCTTCCAGGGGTGGTGGGGAAATCGGGTTTCCCAACCACCCCTGCAATATTTCCTCAGGCTTTAGCAGCTACGTAAAGCTCGCCGACCTTGTTCCAGTTGACCGTGTTCCACCAGGCGTCAATATAGGCGGCCCGGCGGTACTGATACTTCAGGTAGTAAGCGTGTTCCCACACGTCCACGCCGAGGATGGCGGTCTTCCCTTCCATCAGCGGGTTATCCTGATTGGGCGTGCTGACGATGCTCAGGGCGCCGTTCTTTTCGGCGATGAGCCAGGCCCATCCGGAGCCGAAGCGCCCCAGCGCGGCGGCCTTGAACTGCTCCTGAAAAGCGGCGAAGCTGCCGAAATCACTGATAATAGCCGCGGCAAGCGAGCCGGTAGGTTCGCCACCACCACCAGGGGTCATAATTTCCCAGAAGAAGGTGTGGTTCCAGTGACCACCGCCATTGTTGCGCACTGCCATGCGAATGTCCTCAGGGACAGCGTCGAGATTGCGGAGCAACTCTTCCAGGTGCTTGTCCTTCAGCTCCAGGTGTTTGGCAATGGCGTTGTTCAGGTTGGTAACGTAGGTCTGGTGGTGATTATCGTGATGGTAGTGCATGGTCGCCTCATCAATGTGAGGCTCAAGGGCGTTGTAGGCATACGGAAGTGGCGGGAGTTCGAACGGCATCGGAGACCTCCTCTTTCGCTACAGCGCGTGACATGAAACAAGGGGCCGTTGGCCCCTCCATCATTCCTGCGGGCCTCAGCAACGAGGCCGGTTGTAAACGAACCAGGCGTCAGGCTGGGATGTGGTACCGGCAGCAGTGCGCGCCGGCGGCGATGGTACTCTCGCGGGCGATTGGCGTGCCCAGCAGGTCTTCGTAAAGCCGCAATTCCTGGGTACAGAACTGCGGGTGACGGCGCGCGACGCAATCAACCGGGCAGTTGTACTCAGTCAGAGTGAACGAGCCGTCTTCGTGCTGCTCCCACTCGCACATGTAGCCCTGCTCGGCCAGAAGCTCGGCCAGGGCGGCCACCTGAGCCGCGCGATTCTTGCCGGCCAGGCGGGGCGCGAACTCTCGCACCAGGGCCTCGCGGCGACGGGCCAGGACCTGTTCAATCGCGGCGGCGCCGCCGATATCCTCCAGGTAAGTCACCAGATCGAGGGCCAGACGGTCGTAGCCTTTGGGAAAGCAGGCCTCGGCCTGCGCAGTGAGGGCGTAGAGATGGGAGGGCCTCCCGACGTTTCGCCGCACCCCGACAACCTGAACCTGACCGTCGCGCTCGAGCAGGGCCAGGTGTTGACGCACCCCCACGGCGCCGATACCCAGCACATCGCTGATCTCCTGCGCCGTCATTTCGCCGTTGCGACGAATGAGGTTCAGGATATTGTGGCGGGTCGACCCCTGCTCTTTGCGTTCAGCCATGGTTATGTTTTTGTCAGGTGGTACTATTTAAAGGCATGGTGAGTATAACACGCATTTTTTTGGAGTGTCAAGGCAATAACGTCGGGTGCAGGGCTTGAGCAACGTCGGCGGGGCAAGCCCCGGGCGCCGGCGCGGGAGGCAGGCGTTGGAACATCCCCGGGCCTTGTGGGCGCTTTCCAGGCAAGCGCTTATGGTTACCTTGCCCCCGGGTAGAGCGATTCTGTATAATGCAGCGGGGGCGCGGGCCCCCGTTCCATGTCGGGTGGTGCGCTCTTGCGCGCCGCATTACAGGCGGCCAGTGTGGATATCGAACAGCCTCGCGTAGCTTCGCGCCGTACCATCTCACCGGCATCCTGGCGTTCGGTCTGGACGCCGCGCCTGCTGCTCGTTTTGATCCTCTTGCTCGGGGCATACTTCCGCACCCTCAGCCTGACGGATTGGGATAGTGACACCGGCCAGCATCCCGATGAGCGTTTTTTCTCCGACGTGGCCTCGACGGTGCGGCTGCCCGCCAGTCTGAGCGAGTTGTACGACTCGTCGCGCTCCCCGCTGAACCCGCGTAACTACGACCGCTTCCCGCTGTACGTCTATGGTCCGTTTCCGGTGATTGCCGCGAGGGTCGTGGCGGTGATGCTCACGCCTGCCGAAGCGCTGCCGGCGCAGGTGCTGCGGATCAACGGGCCGCCACGGGTAGGCGCCGACCCCGCGAGTCCCGGCGACCGGCGCACCGACTACGGGCCGCCGGTGGCAAACCCGGAGCGGGCTGTGCCGCGCGCCGGGGTGTTGCTACGGCTGTTCAACCCGGAGGGCCGCGATCTGACCGCCTACGGGCAGATCCAGAAGGTCGGGCGCGGGTTGGCCACGCTGTTTGATCTAGGCTCGATCGTGCTGGTCTACCTGATCGGGCGACGCCTCGCCGGCCGGCGGGTCGGGTTGCTGGCGGCGCTGCTGGCGGCGCTGACGGTGATGCAGATCCAGCAGGCCCATTTTTTCGTCGATCCTATCTTCTCGACGTTCTTCTGTCTGCTCAGTCTGTACTGGGCGCTGCGGGTGGCCCGGGGTGGGAGCTGGCTGAGTTACGGGGCGCTGGGCCTGGCCATTGGCGCGGCAATGGCGAACCGCATTACGCTGGCGACCCTGGGAGTGGCAGCGATTGCCGCTGCGGTGGTGGCGGCGTGGCGCTGGGCACAGGGCGCCAGCCGCGCGGAGGGCGCGCCGGTCGGCGCGCTGGCCTGGGAGCGCTTTCTGTGGCGCGAGTTTCCGCTGCTGATCCTGGCCGGCGGGCTAACGCTGCTCAGCTTCCGCACCCTCGCGCCGGATGCGTTCACCGGTTCAACGCCTGCGTCGCCAGTGCTGATCACCGAGGGCATGCCGCAAGGGGCAGGCTGGCTGCAAGGGGCCGGGTTTCTCGACATTCGGCCCGAGCCGCGCTTCGTGAGCAATATCAGCTCGGTGCGCGCGCTGGTGAGCGGGGAACTCGATTATCCGCCTTCGCAGCAATGGGTGGGGCGCACGCCCTACCTGTTCCCCTGGGTGAACATGGTCCTCTGGGGCATGGGGCCGGCGCTGGGGCTGGCGGCCTGGGGGGGAGCGGCGGCGTTTGTCGTGGCCGGCGCGCGCCGGGCGCTGTGGCCGTCGGCTGCCGCTCCGCCACTCAGCCCGGCCTGGGTGTTGCTGGTGTGGATCGGCTTTTACTTCGGCTGGCAGGGGGGACAGTTTGCGATCACGCTGCGCTACCTGCTGCCGATCTACGGCGCGCTGACGGTGTTCGGGGCCTGGGGGCTGGTGCGCCTGGTTGATCTGGCGCGCGAACCGGAGCGGCCAGCACGACCGGCGGCCTGGCAGAGGCTGGCTGTCCGTGGCGGGCCGTGGGTGCTGCCGCTGGTGGTGCTGGCAACCCTGGCCTGGGCCTACGCCTTTTCGCGGATCTACACCCAGCCCCACTCGCGGGTGATGGCCGCGCGCTGGCTGGCCGATCACGCGCCGCCCGGCGCGCTGGTGATGTCGGAGATCTGGGATGACCCTCTGCCGTTGCAGGCCGCCGATGCGGCCTGGGGCGTGACCTTCCAGGGCATTCAGTCGGCGCCGTATGCCGAGGATGAGCCGCGTAAGTATTTCGGTGGCCCAGGTCTCAGCGGCGCCTATGAAGAGGGACTGCTCGACCAGCTCGATCGCGCCGATTACATCACCCTCACCAGTAACCGTATCTACGACAGCACCTCGCGGCTGCGCATGCGCTACCCGGCGCTAATGCGCTACTACCATGCCCTGTTCACGGGTGAACTGGGCTTCCGGCTGGCAGCGGAGGTCACCTCGTACCCACACATCCTGGGGATCGAGATCCCTGATCAGGCGGCTGAAGAGGCCTTCCACGTCTACGATCACCCTCGCGTGCTGATCTTCGAGAAGACCCCGGCCTACTCGCGCGAACGGGCCGAGGCGCTGATCACCACTGACGTGCTCTGGGAGGAGGTCTACAAGTCGCCAGTGCAGATCGCCGAGCGGAACCCGGCGGCGCTGCGCCTGACCGACGGCCAGTGGCGCCACTATGCTGCCGGCGGGACCCGGGCGCATGACGGCCTGCCGCCGCTCCTGGCGCCGTTGATCTGGCTGCTCGCGCTGGAGGCGCTGGGCCTGGCGACCTTTGCGCTGCTCTTCCCCCTGCTGCCGCGCCTGCCCGACCGAGGCTTTAGCCTGGCGAAGATCCTCGGACTGCTGCTCGTAGCCTACCTGGCGTGGCTTGCCGGGAGCCTGGGTAATGACCCGGGCATTCCCGGGCGCGGCAATGACGGCACAGTGGGCTGGGGGCCATTCCCGCTGCCTTTTGCCCCGACGACGCTCTGGCTGTGCGCCGCGCCGCTGCTGCTGGGGGGCGCGGTGGCGGCCTGGCGCGGGCGCGCGGCGTTACGGGCCTTCGGTCGGGAACGGCGCGCGGCGCTGCTCAGCGCCGAGGCGGTGTTCCTGGGCTTTTTCCTCCTCGGTGTGCTGTTGCGCCTGCTCAACCCTGATCTGTGGCACCCGGCTCGCGGCGGCGAAAAGCCTATGGATTTCGCCTACTTCAATGCCGTGCTGCGCAGCGCCGCCTTCCCGCCCTACGATCCCTGGCACGCTGGCGGGTTCATCAATTACTACTACTTCGGCTTTGTGCTGGTTGGCGCGCTGACCCACCTCAGCGCCGTTGCGCCGGGGGTAGCATACAATCTGGCCGTCGCCACCATCCTTGGCCTCACGGCACTGGGCGCCTGGGGCGTTGTCTACAATCTGTCGGGCGGGCGGGAAGGGGGGAGTGGGGAGCGGCGAGCGCTGGCGGCGGCGGGACTGGCGCCCGTGCTGGCGCTGCTCCTGGGCAACCTGGCGCAGGCCGTCTGGTTCCTGAGCGGCTACGCCGCCGAGCAGGTCGCGAAGGGTCGCCCCGAGTGGGCCTACTGGGACGCGACGCGGGTCGTGCCGGGAACGGTGAACGAGTTTCCCTTCTTTACCTTCCTCTTTGGCGATCTGCACGCCCATATGCTGGTGATGCCGCTCAGCCTGGCCCTGCTGGGGCTGGCCGTGGCCTATGCGCGCGATATACCGCGCCGGCGCGGTCGGGCGGCTGTGGTGCGCGCCGGGGCCTACGCGCTGCCCATGGGCCTCCTGGCGGGGGCCATCCGGGCAACGAACACGTGGGATTACCCCACCTTTGTGGGCCTGGCCGCGCTGCTGCTGGCGGGAGCGGGCTGGCGGGTCAGTCGCGGGCGCGGAGTGGCTCGCAGCGCGGCGTGGATTGTCGGGCCGCCCCTGCTGATGCTCATTGGCGGTAATCTGTTCTTCGCCCCGTTTGTTGCCAGCTTCGCCACTGAGTCCTCAGGGGCGGAGCTATGGCGCGAAGGCCTGGCGCCCACGCTGCTGGGGCAGGTGCTCGGCGCGCCGCGGACGACTATGCGCGAGGCGCTGCTGCTCTACGGTCACTGGCTCTTCGCCGCGGCCGCTGCCGGGGCGCTGCTGCTCCGGCGCTTCGGCGGAACGCCGGTCACAGCCGGCGCGCTGGGGATCGGCGCGGGCATCGTGGTGGTCGGGCTGGCGCTGAACTGGCCGGCCCTGACGCTGCTGATACCGCTGCTCGGAGGCGCGCTCTGGCTGCTGTGGCGCCTGCGACGCGCCCCGCTCGAATTGCTGACGCCGGGTCTCTGGCTGGGCGGAGGGCTTGGCCTGCTGGTGCTGGTGGAAGTGGTGACGGTCAAGGGCGACATCGGGCGTATGAACACGGTGTTCAAGTTTGGCCTGCACGCCTGGATGCTCTTTGCCCTGGGGACCGCGGCGCTGCTGCCGCGCCTGTGGGCAACGCCCGGCGCCGCGGGGAGTCTGGTTGCGCGTGGCGGGCTGGCGTTGCTGGGTCTTGCGGCGCTGGTCTACCCGCTCACGGCAACCCCGGCGCGCGCCGCCGACCGCTGGGCGCCGGACGCTCCGCGCACCCTCGATGGAACGGCGTTTATGGCTGCGGTATCGGCTGAGGGTTACGGGGAAGCGTTTTCGCTCGATGAGGATGCGGCAGCGATCGCCTGGTTGCGAGAGAATGTGACCGGCACGCCGGTGATCCTTGAAGCGCATCTGCCCTCGTACCAGTGGGCCGGGCGCGTGGCAGCGCACACCGGTCTGCCCACGCTCCTGGGATGGGAGTGGCACCAGATACAGCAGCGCAACGCCGTCGGCGCCGGGCCGGTGATCGCCGCGCGTCAGCGGGCCGTGCAGCAGATCTACGCCGGCGCCGATCCCGACGAGGCGCTGGCCTTGCTGCGCCGCTACGGCGTGGAGTACGTCTACGTCGGCGGTGTTGAACGGGCCAGTTACGACCCGGCCGGCCTGGCGAAGTTTGAGCGCCTGGCTGTGAGGGGTCAACTGGAGCGCGTCTTTACCCGGGGGAGCACCGCGATCTACCGCGTCATCCCACCTACGACACCGCGTATGCTCACCAGCGACCTTGATGTGACCCCGCCCACCGGCACTACGCCCCCGCCCCTGATGCTCAGGACGCCGGTCAACGCATTGCCGGCGGTGGCGCCGGCCGCCTGGAACCGCCTGGCAGCGGATAACTCGTGGCTGGCGACCCTGGCATGGCTGGCCGCTCTGTACACCCTGACCCTGCTGGGACTGCCGGCAGCCTGTGCCGTTTTCGGCGCCTGGCGCGACGCGGGGTGGACCTGGGCCAGGCTGGTCGGGTTGCTGCTGGCGGGCTATGCGGTCTGGTTGCCGGCCAGCCTGGGCCTCTGGCGCTACAATGGCGCCGGGTTGCCCCTGGGTCTGGCCCTGGTGCTGCTGTTGAACCTGGCGCTGCTCTGGTGGATGGGCCGAGCGGAGAGCGGCGTCCTGGCGCGTGTCGGGCGCGGGCTGACCGACCTGGCGCAGGCGCTGTGGACACGCCGGGTGGCTGTGCTGTGGAGCGAGGGCGTGTTCCTGGCCGGCTTTGCCGGGATGGTCCTCATTCGCGTCTTGAACCCCGACCTCTGGCACCCGATCTGGGGTGGCGAGAAGCCGATGGAGCTGGGCTTTCTCAACGCTGTGCTGCGTAGCCCGGTGTTGCCGCCTTACGACCCCTTCTTCAGCGGCGGTTATATCAACTACTACTACTACGGCTATTTCCTGGTCGCCCTGCCGATACGGATGGCGGGTATCCCTGCGGCGATGGGCTTTAATCTGGCCCTGGCGACGATTGCCGGCCTGACCCTGGCCGCGGCATTCGCCCTGGTCAGCCAGTTGACCGGGCGGGCGCGATACGGCGCGCTCGCGGCGGCGCTGGTGGGTGTGGCGGGCAACCTGGCCGGCTTCTTTGCCGTGGGCTGGTCACGAGGGTTTCCGGCGGTAGCCGAGGCGTTGCGGCAGGGCGGGTTGGCCGGCTTCGGGGCCAGGCTCGGCGATTGGTTCGTCGGGCCGAGCCGGGTGATACCCTACACCATCAATGAGTTCCCCTCCTTCGCCTTCCTCTACGCCGATCTGCACCCGCACACAATTGCGTTGCCGATCACAATACTGGTGCTGGCGCTGGGCTATCGTCTGGCCTCCACCGTTCAGGTCCGCTCGCCGGTTCGGTCCGTACCTCCGCGCCTCCACAGCTCTGCCGACGGGCCAGGTGGAGGTGTGGAGCTGCGGGAGGCCGCAGTGACGGACGCGCCCGAGCGCCTGGCGCCGCAGCCTGGCTCAGGGGCGCCACCGGCGCCTGGAGCGGGGGCGTTCTCTGAGCGTTATGCGCCCCTGCTCCTGCTGGGGCTGGCCCTGGGCACCCTGGCGGTGACCAACTCATGGGATGTGCCGACCTACGCTCTGGTGACGGGCCTGGCGGTGCTGGGAACGGCCTGGCGCGCGCCCGGGCCACGCGCCGCGGGCGTACCCTGGCGCAATCTGGCGCAGGCGGCGCTGACGGTGGTGGCAGTGGTCCTCGGCGGACTGGCGCTCTTCGCGCCGTTCTTCGACCATTACTGGGCGCCGGTGGGCGGGATCGGCCTGGTTCCGTTGACGGATGGGACAACGCCACGCGATTACCTGGTGATCTACGGCCTGTTCGTGGCGGTGCTGCTGCCGGCCCTGCTCGGCGCGGCCCGGCGCTTGTACGCCCCCTCCCGGAGCGCCCGCGGGCATTCCCCGGTCGCCCTGGGATTGACCCGCAGCCTGGCGCCGGGCGTGGGGGCCTGGCTGCCGATAGGCGTAGGAGCCGGATTGCTGCTCCTGGGAGCTATGCTGCCCACGGTCGGGCTGCGGCTGGCCCTGGTGGCCCTGGTGGCCCTGGTGGCGACGCTGCTGCCGCGCCGGGCCATCAGCGCGCCAGTCTGGTACGGGTTGCTCCTGGTCTGGGTAGCTCTGGCGGTTTCGCTGGGGATCGAACTGGTCTATATTCGCGATCATCTGGACGGCGGCGAGTGGTACCGGATGAACACCGTCTTCAAGTTCGGGCTGCAGGTCTGGGTCTTGCTGGCGATTGGGGCGGCGGCAAGCCTGCCGGTGCTGCTGCGGGGTGTGCAGCGCGTGTGGGGGGCGCCGGGGGCGCGAGCGACCCTGGCGGGCCTGGGGTTGCTGGCGGCGCTCGCGGCGGTCTACCCCGTTGCGGCGGTGCCGAGCCGCCTGGATACGCGCATGCCGGTGCAGACAGGGCCGACGCTCGATGGTCTGGCCTTTCTCGATCAGGCGCGTTTTACCTACGACTGCCTGGCCTACGGTGGATGCGAGCCAGGTGTGGCTCAGGTCGAGGTAGATCTCTCCGGTGATGGCCCGGCCATCGCCTGGTTGAACCGGGAGATCGAAGGGACACCGGTGATCGTGCAGTCGAGCCTGTTCTTTTACCGGGCCTACGGAATCCGCGTGGCTGCCAACACCGGCCTGCCCACCGTAATCAGCGCGCTGCATGTGAACGAGCAGCGCGACCCAGAACTCGCGGCCCGGCGGGACCGCGAGCTTGACACCTTTTTCCGCACTCCCGATATCGAGACAGCGCTGCGCTTTCTGGCACGCTACCGGGTTGACTACATCTACGTCGGCGGGGTCGAGCGCGCCTTCTACCCTGCGGTGGGCCTGGCCAAGTTCGAACAGATGCGCGGCACGTATCTGGAGACAGTTTACGATGCCCGACAGACACGCATCTACCGGGTGACGGGCGTGCCGCCGGGCTACGCCTGGCGGCCCTCGACGGAGCGCAGGACTCCGACACGCCCCGGCGGTCCCGCCCCCGGTGATCTGGAGGACCTGGAGGCCGCCCTGGCGGCCAACCCCACCGACGGGCCGCTGGCCTTTGGCCTGGCCGAGCGCTACCGCGACCAGGGCCGGCTGGAGGAAGCGGCGCAGGTGCTGGAGCGGGCCGCGCGGGCCAACCCGCGCGATATCGGCGTGATGCACCTGTGGGGCGACATCCTGGCTGAGGCGGGGCGGTACGACGAGGCGGAGGAGGCTTACCTGATGGCCGCCCGCGCCGATCCGGGCGCCGCAAACTGGCACAAACTCGGCAGCGCCCTGCTGGATTGGGGCCGTCTCGACAAAGCCGAGATTGCCCTGAGCCAGGCGGTGGTCGCCGACCCGTCGGCGCCCGACCCGTACTTCAGCCTCGGGAAACTCTTTGCGCGGCAGGGTGACCGCGAGCGGGCGCGGGCCGAACTGGCAATCTACCTGGCTCTGGCGCCCGACGGCCCCCGCGCTGATGAGGCCCGGCGCCTCCTGGAGGAGTTAGACAGGTGAGGGGGGTGTGAAGGTGTGAAGGTGTAAGGGGTGCAGTTTTCAGAAGTGTTTTCGAATCTTTCCGCATATTCACAACTCCACATCTCTGCATCTCCACATACCATATGGCATCTGACATTCTCACCTGGTGGTTGATCGCGACGCTGATCGGCCTGGCGGGTCTACCACTGACGAACTGGCTCCTGCGCGCCCTGCCGGATGGGGGGATGAGCCTGGCGCGGCCGTTGGGGTTGCTGCTCACCGGTTACCTGGCCTGGCTGCTGGCGATGTTTGGCCTGGCGCCCTTCGGCGCGCCGTCGGTGGTCATCGCGGCCATAGCGGTGGCGGGGCTGGGCCTGGCGGCGCTGGGCGGCCCACGGGCGGCGCGGGCGATGGCACGGGCGGCGCTGCGGGCGCGCTGGCGGAGCATCCTCGCCGCCGAGGCGCTCTTCCTGGGGGCGCTGCTGGCCGCAGTGTGGCTGCGCGCGCACGACCCGACCCCCTGGGGCACCGAGCGCCCGATGGATTTTGCCTTCTTCAACGCCATCGGGCGCTCCGGGGTGTTTCCGCCTGCCGACCCCTGGCTGTCCGGCTTCAGCATCAATTACTACTACTTCGGCTATCTGCTCATGGCCGCGGTGGCCCAACTGGCCGCCCTGGAGCCGGCAGCGGCCTATAACCTCTCGCTGGCGCTGATCTTTGCCATGACCGCGCAAGCGGTGGGGGGAACAATCGCCAATCTGATCGCCCTGGCAGCGCGCGGCTCCCCGCGCTGCCAGCGCGGCTGGCGCCGGTGGAGCGTGCCGCTCTTCTCGCTACTGGGCGTGGTCTTTGTGCTGGTAGCGGGCAACCAGTCGGGCGCGCTCCAGGTGCTGCTGGGCGATGAGCGGGTGGTGGCCCTGGACGGGCGCCAGGCCCTCGCGGCGACGCGGCAGGCCCTGGGCGGCGCGGCGACGATCAGCCTGCCCTACCCCGCCGTCACCGGCGAGTTCGGGACCATCAGCGGCTGGGAGCGACGCGACACAGTGGCCGACTTCAACTGGTGGTGGCCCTCGCGTTCGCTGTGGGACCGGCAGCGCTTCAGTGGCGAGGAACGACGCTATACCATCACCGAGTTTCCCTTCTTCAGCTTTCGCCTGGGCGACATGCATCCCCACGTGATGGCCCTGCCCTTTGGAATGCTCGCCGCCGCGCTGGCCCTCGCCGTGCTGGCCCGCCCCGAGGCGCCGACGCTGGGCCAGGGGCGTCGTGGCTGGGGCGAACTGGCGCTGACGGGGATCGTTATCGGGAGCCTCTACGCGATCAATAGCTGGGATCTGCCGACCTACTTGCTGCTCTTCGGCGCAGCGTTGACCCTGCGCGTGCTCGCGAGTGACGCGCCGCGACCCTGGCGCGCAGCGGGGCGTATGCTGCTGCTGCTGATCGGCGCGGCCTACCTGCTGTTCCTGCCGTTTCACCTGACCTTCCGCTCGCTGGTGGGGGGCGCCGAGCCGCTGCTTGACCTGCCTCTGCTCGGGCGGCTGAGTAGCGTGATTGCGCCGTTTCTCGGCTCGCGCACCGGCCTGCACCCCTTCATCGTCATCTTCGGCCTCTTTGCCGCGCCTATCATTGCCTTCGTGTACCTGACCGCGCCGCAACCGACCCCCATAACCGCCCCGGTCGCGGCGCCGATGCAGGCTTCGAGCAGCGCCTCCCTGCACTCGCGCGTGGGCGCCGCAGCGCCAGCGCATCCCTCGATCTCGCGCCTGCTACCCTGGCTGCCTCCGGCACTCCTGCTGACCGGCCTGGTCGGCGGCTTTCCGCTGCTGGCCCTGGGGGGCCTGGGCGCGCTGGCGCTGGCGCGGGCGCGCGAAGTGGCCGGGGACGCCGGCCAGAGCTTCGCCCTGCTGCTGACGGCCCTGGGGTGCGCGGTGCTGCTCGGTGTAGAACTGATCTACATTCGCGACGTTTTCGAGGGCTTCTCAGCACGCATGAACACCGTGTTCAAGTTCTACTACCAGGTCTGGCTGCTGTGGGGTATGCTCGCGCCGTTTTGCCTGTGGTGGGTCCTGGCGCAGGCACAGGGCCGGGCGCGACTGGCGGGGTGGAGCGCTGCCGCTATGGCCGTGGCGCTCCTGGCGGGGGCGCTGGTCTATCCCTGGCTGACGGTGCGCGACTATGCGCAAGGGAGCGTGACGGGCCTGGTGGGCCGCACGCCGCGCGAATCAAGCCCTGCCGGGGCGGCATCGGTAGCCTGGCTACGCCGCGAGGCCCCGGTGGGCAGCGTCATGTTGGAAGCGGTGGCAGTGGAGGATCGCGCCGCGCGGCGTTGCGGCGGCTCGTACAACAGCGAAGGCTACGGCGGGATAGCGGCGGCGACAGGGGTGCCCACCGTGCTCGGCTGGGCAGGGCACCAGATCCAGTGGCGCGGCGGCGACCCTGAGGCCCGGGCCGAACTTGAGCCGCGCTGCGCGGCAGTGGATACGATCTATCTGACCAGCGACGCCGCCACGGCCGAACGGCTGCTGCGTCAGTACAGCGTAGATTATGTCTACATCGGCAGCCTGGAACGGCGGCTCTACCCCCCGGAGAGCCTGGCCAAGTTCGCGAGCCTGGGCACCGTCGTGTTTGAACAGGATGAAGTGACCATCTACCGGCTGCGCGAGCCGTAGATCCCGGCGAGAAATATGTTATACTTCAAACGAATAATACCAACAACGAGGTTGGCGCCACGCAACAAAGGAGTAGCGTGATGATCACCAAGCGACCCGGCCGTGACGGCAAAGTGCTCGTGACATTTGCGATACCCGCCGCGATCTGGGCCGACACGATCTCCGTCGTAGGCGATTTCAACAACTGGGACGAGTCGGCCACACCGTTGCGGCAGACCGAATCCGGATGGATGGCGACCGTTGAGCTGGATGCCGGATGCGCCTACGAGTACCGCTATCTCTTCGACGGCGCCGAGTGGCACAACGATTGGCAGGCTGACGCCTACGTGTCCAATCGTTTTGGTGGCGACAACTCCGTGGTGATTACGCCCGAATTTGCCCCGCCTGCACCTGTTTACCCCGATGAGCGGGTCATCCCCTTCAACCGCGGACATCTCCGGCGCGCCTCAACGGGCTAGTCGGGTGCATTCGCCCCCCTGCCGGAAGGGAGTTCAGGGGCGGACAGAACCTATGGGCGCCGACGGGCGTTATGGCGTGGGGATGCGCTGGTTGGTCCTCACCCCTGCGCTGAGCCTGTCGAAGCGGGGAGACCAGAGCCGTGCGCAGGGGCGTTCCAATGCGGTACAAGCCACGTTGGCTCCGATGTTCTGTCCGCTCTTAAAGGGCAGGGGTACGGGGAAACCCGGGTTCCCCGTGCAGCCTTTTCGTAGTAGGGCGCAACCCTCCCGCACCCTCACCCCGGGCAGGGGTACGGGGAAACCCGGGTTCCCCGGGTTCAATCAAGTCTTTTCGTGGGAGGGCACCAGCCCTCCCACCCCTCTCCCCGGGCAGGGGTACGGGGAAACCCGGGTTCCCCGGGTTCAATCAAGCCTTTTCGTAGGAGGGCACAGCCCTCCCGCACCCTCCCCGCCGGGCAGGGGTACAGGGAAACCCGGGTTCCCCGGGCTCAATCAAGTCTTTTCGTGGGAGGACGCAGCCCTCCCACCCCTCCCCCCGGGCAGGGGCACGGGGAAACCCGGGTTCCCCGTGCAAGCCTTTTCGTGGGAGGGCGCAGCCCTCCCACCCCTCCCCCCGGGCAGGGGTACAGGGAAACCCGGGTTCCCCGTGCAAGCCTTTTCGTGGGAGGACGCAGCCCTCCCACCCCTC
>CAKZKA010000189.1 GCA_937120965.1 uncultured Chloroflexota bacterium | reverse complement strand
AGCCCGCCCGCGGGAGGGTTTGGGCGTAGGGGCGCGGCGGCGCCGCGCCCCTGCCCCCTCCCAGGAACCAACCCGCCAGCGGGGAGGGTTTGGGAGGGCGTAGCCCTCCCAGGAATAACCATGTTTCATTCTAGCGTTGTGCGGCGCAGCCGCATGACTGTCTATCGTGCGCTAGCTAGCAGCCCCTGTCGCGCGCAGGCTATTTCAGGCGAGCAGCAAACTGCTTGCGAAACTTCGCCACCTTCGGCGCCACGACGAACTGGCAGTAGGGCTGCCCGCCGTTGTTGACGAAGTACTCCTGGTGGTAATCCTCCGCCGGGTAGAACGCGCTGAAGGGAGCCACTTCGGTCACGATGGGGCGGGGCCAGACCTGCGCAGCGTTCAGCTCGGCGATTACCTGGCGGGCAGTGTGCTCCTGCTCCGGCGAGTGGTAGAAGATCACCGAACGGTACTGTGGCCCGACATCGTTGCCCTGGCGATTCAACGTGGTCGGATCGTGAATGCTGAAGAAGACCTCCAGGATTTCGCGGAAGCTGATCTTGCGGGGGTCGAAGCGTATCTGCACCACTTCCGCATGGCCGGTCTTGCCCCCACAGACTTGCTCGTAGGTCGGGTTGGGCACGCGCCCGCCTGAATAGCCCGAGACAACGTCGGTGACCCCCTGTAGCTGGTCGTACACCGCCTCAAGGCACCAGAAACACCCTCCGCCGAGGGTGGCGATGTCGGTGGTCGGGGATGGATCGCTCATCGGAAATACCTTCACAACAGAACGGCGGGCCGGTGTCGCGCCTTCCGGAAGGTTCCCGGCCCGCCGAACGTGTATTGTCGTAGACAACTCGCGCTGCCCCATCATTATACTACCTCGATACCCCCGCTCGAGCCAGGGCGAAGGTGGCCGTGGCAGATGCCCATGGGGCTACGCTTCTAACGAAACGCTAACGTTCCGTTTACAGCCGACTAACATACCTTCACTATCTAAAGAAGTGTATGCGCCCGCATAATTAGCCTCCCCTGCTCGTCAGAGCGTCTGCGCTTTCTGCGCTGCTCGCGCAGGGGATGTGGGGGCGCCGCCTTTCCCTCCCTTCCTGCCGGCGGGGCGGGTGTGGGCAGGCGACGCCTCGCAGGGGAGATGGGGATGCCGGGTTTCCCCACCCTGTCGTTGTCCGGCGAAGCTGCACAGTCGCCTCGTCGTGAGATCGCAGATTGCCGCGACAATGCCCCCGGCTGTCACGCATATGCGGATTGGAGTCGGTAGTTAGGAGGAAATCCTGATCTGTCACAGGCGGACTATTGTCGGAATGGGAGTGTAAGCCATGGCAAAACAACTGATCTTCGATCAGCAGGCGCGCGCGGCGCTCAAGCATGGCATCGACACACTGGCAACGGCAGTCAAGACGACCCTTGGGCCGCGTGGCCGCAATGTTGCGCTCGATAAGAAGTGGGGCGCTCCCAACGTCACCCACGATGGTGTTACCGTTGCGAAGGAGATCGAACTCAAGGATCCCTTCGAGAACCTGGGTGTGCAACTCCTGAAGCAGGCCGCGGTCAAGACCAATGATGTCGCCGGTGATGGGACGACAACGGCAACGGTGCTGGCCCAGGCCATTATTACCGAGGGGCTGAAACTGGTAGCCGCAGGCGCAAACCCGATGCTGCTCAAGCGCGGGCTGGATAAGGGCGGTCAGGCTCTGGTGGCCCGCATCAAGCAGCAGGCCATCACCCTCAAGGGGCGCGAGGAGATCCGTCAGGTGGCGACGATCTCGGCTCAAGACCCTGAGGTGGGCGAATTGCTGGCGACCGTTATGGACAAGATCGGTCGCGATGGCGTGGTAACTGTCGAAGAGGGCAAGAGCACCGTCCTGGAGCACGAGCTGGTCGAGGGTATGCAGTTCGACCGGGGCTATATCTCGCCTTACTTCGTCACCGATTCGGCCCGTATGGAGGCCGTCATTGACGATCCCTACATTCTGATTACCGATAAGAAGATCAGCGCCATCAACGATCTGGTGCCGATCCTGGAGGCCGTGCTGGCGACCGGTAAGAAGGAGCTGGTGATCATCGCCGAAGACGTGGATGGCGATGCGCTGGCGACGCTGGTGGTGAATAAGCTCCGTGGCGCGCTCAATGGCCTGGCGGTCAAAGCGCCGGGCTTCGGCGATCGCCGCAAGGCTATGCTGCAAGACATCGCCATTCTGACCGGCGGTACGGTGATCTCCGAGGAGATCGGGCGCAAGCTGGAGCATACGAAACTGGAGGATCTCGGGCGGGCGCGCCGGGTTAAGGCCGATAAGGATAACACCGTGATTGTCGAGGGTCACGGCGACAGGGCGGCCATTCAGGCCCGCATCTCCCAGCTCAAACAGCAGATCGAGACCACGACCTCGGATTACGACCGCGAGAAGCTCCAGGAGCGAGTGGCCAAGCTGTCGGGCGGTGTGGCGGTGATCAAGGTCGGCGCGCCAACCGAGCCGGCGATGAAGGAGCGTAAGGCCCGGGTCGAAGATGCCCTGAACGCGACCCGCGCCGCCGTCGAAGAGGGCATCGTGCCGGGCGGCGGTGTGGCGCTGCTGAACGCGATCCCGGCCCTCGATGAGGTGCAGACGCAGTTCGATGAGGAACGCATGGCCCTCAACGTCCTGCGCCGGGCTCTCGAGGAGCCGCTGCGCCAGCTCGCCATCAACGCCGGCGATGATGGGTCCGTAGTGGTAGACCAGGTTCGGACGACGCAGCGCAAGCACAACAACCTGAACTATGGCTACGATGTGATGACCGGCGCATATGTGGACCTGATGGCCGCCGGGATCATTGACCCCGCCAAGGTGGTGCGCACGGCGCTGGAGAATGCGATCAGTGTGGCCGGGATGATCCTGACGACCGAGGCGCTGATCGTCGAGGCGCCCGAGCCGAAGAAACAGCAGACGCCGCCGGTGCCGGATGAGCTTTGAGGTGAGATAAGGAACGATGCACAGAAGGGGTTGGGAGGGCGTAGCCCTCCCAACCCCTTCTCTGTGGGAGATGGGGAAACCGCCATTTCCCCATCTCTCCTCTGCGGGAGGGTTTAAGGGCGGACAGCACATCCGCGCCAACGTGGCGTATGCCGCACTGGAACGCCCCTGCGTGCGGCGCTGGTCGCCTCGCTTCGACAGGCTCAGCGCAGGCTCTCCAGCTTCGCTGGAGAGGCCCGCCCCTTCGGGCTGAGCCTCAGGGCGAAGCCTGAGCCTGTCGAAGGGGGCCGGGGGTGAAGACCAACCAGCGCATCCCAACCCCATAATACCAATTTCACTTGAACGCTCCGCAAGCAGCGTTGCGTCAACGCGCACCTGGACGCCTTGCGCGACAATCTGCAATCCAAAATCTACAATCTGAAATGGTATAACGCCCGTTGGCGCCCATACGTTCTGTCCGCCCTTAAAGCGAGAGGGCGCGGGCCAACCCGGGCGCCCCGGCCTCTACCGCGTCGGCCGGCTTCCGGCGCGGGTTGGGGTGGCCACAGGCCCCCCAGATCTGAACAGAGTGGACATATGGTGCCTGACGCTTAACGCAGCGAGGCTATAATAGCTGCGCGGCGCAGCTGTCCAGGCCCCTGATGGGATCTTCGATTGAGAAGGTGCCATAGCGCCCCCCATGTGGCAACACCTCTCACACCCTGCTCACAGAAAGGGTAGGACGGCAATCTAGGGAAGAAGAAATGCCCTCACGTAATGCTTTTAAGACGAACTCCAGCTTCTTTCGAATGCTAGCAGTTGGCGCTATCGGTGCACAGGCAGTTCAGGCGCACCTGGCCTCGCTAGGTCACCACGTTATCGAACTTGAGCGCGGCTCGCTTTCGACCCGAATCTGGCGTGATGTTAAAAGAAAGCGTGTCCGAATTCCCGACCTCTGCTGCACTCGATGCGGCGTACGTATCGAATCCCGGGCAAAAACGAATGCTGACCTGAGTATGTCACACTCGCCGAGCGATGCCGAGCGGGCCTGGAGCTACGGGATGCTGGATTCGGACTGGATCGCCTTTCCGGTCCTTTCAGTGAATGAAGAGATCTGGAGTTCAGGTAGCTTCCGCGCCCTCCGTTCATTATGGAGAGAACGCGTCCTGATGACCTGGCGTGTCGAGGGCTGGATAAACCTCTTCACTGTGGCTTCCTTCCGAAGCGTCACTCCAAAACAGCTCAAACCGAAAGGGGTAACTGAGGGGTCCGAGACTCAAGTGAGGTGGAAGGCCCGATTCGCGCCTGGCAGTGGCAAGGTGGTGAATACGGCAAGTGGACACCTTGATTATACGCTCGACAGTGACCCGGGCAAAGTCCGCTATTTCCGACTCGGGGCCGACGAGCGAGCGTTCCTCGCAACTGGAGACCACTTCCAGATGAACCAGGTCCTTGCTGGCCAGATCGCTCCGCTCACTACAAGTGACTGTCGTTGCGTCGGAGGATGTGACACCGCCAGGCTTCAACGCATGCTTAGCTCTCGAGAGCGCACTGTTCGCTTCACTGGCTGCAAGCTCGCGAGACTCGCGAAGGATACCAGTCTTAAGGATCACGTCCGCGACCTGGCAGAAGACCCGGACGAAGATCCCTATGTTCGCATGGAGGCGAAGTCCTTTCTTTGTGAAGTTACCCTGACCTCTGCCGACGATCAGTTCCGCGCAACGTTGCTTCATGACACTGATGAACAGATGCGGCTTGAAGCTGTCGTGACCCTTGCTGAGACCCGCACTCCGAGCGCCTTTGATCTCCTGCGCAACGTCCTCGAAGACCCCAAGCAACCGCTGTTTCTGAGAAGCGCGTGTGCGTGGGCCATCGGGCGTCATGGGACACAGGACGCCGCGGAAGTCCTGGTTCGGGCATTCGCAGATGTCTCACCCGAAATTCGCGAAGAAGCGCTTCTTGCGCTTCAGAATCTTGGATCTGCAGGCCTTAAACCTCTGTTGAGAGGATTGGAGGATCCGTCGATTGATGTCGCTGCTGGCGCCGCAGAAGCCTTGCGTCGAATTGCTGGCGCACCCGCGAAGGAGATTGCGTTGCTTGCAGAGCGGTCGAGCACAACCTGGCCGACCTGGGCGCTGGCACATCTCCCGAGGGATGCGGTTGCGCCTTACATCGCGATGCTCCAGGCCAGTAGGCCGGAAATCCACTACGCGCTGTCCGTGTTGTGGGCTTTCCTGGAAAGTTGGATCGCTGAAGACTGGACTCCAGGGTCATCGCTATGACAAAAGGTACGATAATGACAGCCACGTTTCGGGAACTACCCCCACCCGTCTACTTCACACGCAACGGTGCATGTTATCTCGGCGACTCCATAGACCTCCTCCGGCGCCTTCCAGAAGGCTGTGTCGATCTTGTTATTACGTCCCCGCCATTTGCTCTCTTGCGACAGAAAGCATATGGAAACAAAGACCAGGCGGAATACGTCGACTGGCTCTGCGGGTTTGGCGTTGAGGTCCGTCGCGTGCTACGCGAAACTGGCAGCTTCGTCCTTGACCTTGGTGGCGCCTACCAGCGAGGAGTCCCGGTTCGCTCGCTCTATCAATATCGTGTGCTCCTGAAACTTTGCGACGACGTCGGCTTTTACCTTGCCGAGGAGTTCTTTTGGTACAATCCGGCGAAATTGCCCTCGCCGATCGAATGGGTCAACAAGCGAAAGCTGCGAGCGAAGGACTCGGTGAATACCATATGGTGGTTGTCGAAGTCTGAATGGCCGAAGGCTGACGTGCGTCAGGTTCTCGCGCCGTACTCTGAGCGGATGAAAACGCTCCTCAGGAATCCCGACGCCTTCTACAGGCCAAAAGACCGTCCATCTGGTCATGACATTAGCGCTGGCTTCGGGGCTGACAACGGCGGCGCTATTCCGTCAAACTTGTTGCAGATCTCCAATACTGAGAGTGCCTCGTCGTACTTGCGACTGACCAGACTCGTTGGGGTACAAGGACATCCGGCAAGGTTCCCGGCTGCTCTGCCAGCGTTCTTTATCAAGTTCCTAACGGAGGAGGATGATCTTGTCGTCGACATCTTCGCCGGATCGAACACCACTGGAAGCGTTGCAGAGCGCCTTGGGCGCAGGTGGATCGCGATGGAACGTGATGCGAAGTATGTCGCAAGCTCTGCGCTTCGGTTCATGGAGCACCTTTCTGAGGATGAGATCCTGGCGCGTTTCGCCTCACTGGTAGACGGTTCAAGCAACGACCCGCTTGATCTTTCTGGATCACCCACATTGTTCGATCATGCGAGAGGTGAACGCGGCGCCTGAGGCTCTGCGTGCAGCGAGCGGCGTTGATACGTTGCCGCTGCACCGGAGCCTCGAGCGCCATATGCTAGAGCGAAGCATCTTTATGGGGTAGACCCTTCGCTGCGCTCAGGATGACAAAAACCGGGCAAACTTTGTTATGGGGGCTCTCTCCTGTTTGAGAGGCCGCACAAGAATCGGGGAGGTAACGGAAGCCCCTCTCCTGCAGAGGGTAAAGGCGCGCGACAGCCACGGCGCCCTGATGCGCTCCACCAAAAAACTCCACCCCTGAGAGGCGGAGAACCCGGATTCCTCTGGATTCATATGCACCGCAGGTCAGCATAGCATGGATATACTGCCACAGCGCTCGCTCCGCGAGGCAATCGCTGCCTCCCTTCGCGAGGATCGCCAGCTTCTGGATACCCTCCGGGCTGAGATCCGACCGTTGCGCGACCAGGTGCGCCGGCTCAACCCGCGTATGACCACCTCGATCTCGCTGATCGGCACCGACGGCGGCAACAACCAGGTGCGCTTCGATCCCTTCCTTGTCCACATCATCCGGGTGGTCGACTCGAGCGCCAACGAGTACTGTCTCGATGTTGTCACCCCGAGCACATCGGTCGCGGCGCTTGGCGCCCGCCAGTTCAACGCCGATGGCTCGCCAAGGACCGCCCTCGGTCGCCTGATGGCCTACCTGGGCGTGCGAACGCTCCCCCAGCTCAGCCAGATGATCCGGGAGAACGAGGACGGCCAGCCCGTGAGCCCGGGTTGGGTGCAGAGTTATCGCGAGCTGGTGGAGTGGGCCATCCTGTTCTCGGTTGCGCGTGAGAAGGACTTCGGCACTGACACCCTGATCGTCTACGATGGCCTGCTCCGCGCCCGGGCCTTCGCCGGCAATCTGTTCCAGCGCACCATGCAGGGCATCGCCGAGGGCATTCGCCTCCAGCAGCAGCGTTACCATCGCCGCATCTACCTGGCAGGCGTCGCCAAGCATAGTAAGGCGCTCGACCGCTACCGGCTGGCGATGGCCCTGGAGGGCGTGCTCGCGACGAGCTATCCCGCCTTTGTCGAGATTCCCCGTGAGATCGAGGAAAAGGCCTATTTGCACGAAGAGTACGCCCGTGGGGATGATCGCGAACTGGCGCCCGGCCAGATCAATCGCTACGTCGGTGGCAAGATGTTCTTCGTGAAGTTCGGCAGTGGCCCGCGTGACCCGATCTGGCCGGTTGATATCGCGGTGAGCCAGCTCGCCGAGGCGCCGGCCATTCTCGGCGCGATGTACGCCGATGCGGTCAATGGCTTCCCGGTGCCGTTCTACCCGCGCTGCCTCCAGCGGGCCCACGAGCACGCCGCCCTGGCCGGCTTCGACGCCGGCGTCATTCAAGACTATATCTTCGACGGTATCCGCGCCCTTCTGGCCGACGAGTCGCCCGCGCTGGACGCCTTCCGCCTTCAGGAGTACGACCCTGCCCGCCACCGCTACGATCAGGAGTAGGCCATGGCCGCCCACGAACTCTTTCCTCGCGACAAGATCATCGGCGTGTTCCGCGGCTTCCGCGAGGGCGGCCTCGAGTTCCAGGCTCAGATCGCGCTGCCTTACCGCAGCGAGTTCCAGGCTATCCCCATGCACGGCCAGTTTCTGCTCGTTCAGCTTGAAACGCCGGACGAGGCTGTGCTGGGGCGCATTACCGCTTTCTCCTCGGAGGGGAAGCTAAGCTCTGGCGCTGGCGAGGAGTTTACTATCAGAGCGCTCCAGGAGCGCCGCGACATCCCCGAGGATCTGCGCGAGCAGTACCTCAAGTACCGGGTCACCATCCGCGTGCTCGGCGTGCTGCGGGCCAGGAGCGCCGGTCTTACCTTCGTACCCTCGCACCGGCGGCTGCCCCACGTCGGCAGTCCGGTTGCCTTTCCTACGCCGGAAGTGCTGCGCGAGATCGCCGGCCACAACGTCGCCGGTGTGCCTATTGGTCACTTCGCGCTGGGCGAGTACGTCTATGCAGCGGGAAACCCGTCGTTTCAGCAGGCCGATTGGATGCAGATCAAGGAGCCCGAAATCCTGGTCCGCTTCCCTATCGAGAGTCTCGTCGCCCGACGCTCGTTCATCTTCGCCCGCGCCGGCTTCGGCAAGTCCAACCTGAACAAACTTCTCTTCAGCCGGCTCTATGCCGGGACGCCGACCGTCGAGAAGCGCGGCGGCCGGCGTGTTCCGGTGGGCACGGTGATCTTTGACACCGACGGCGAGTACTTCTGGCCCGACGATAAGGGGCGTCCGGGCCTCTGCGATGTGCCCGAGTTGCAGGACAAGCTTGTCGTCTTCACCTCGCGGCGCGGGCCATGCCCCTTCTACCAGTCGTTCGTCGCTGGCGGCGTCAGGCTTGACCTGCGGCGCTTCAAGCCCGCCGATGTGCTGACGATCACCATCAGCCCTGAGCGCCAGGAGCAGCAGAACATTCGCAAGCTCAAACAACTCAACCAGGAGAACTGGGAGCGCCTGGTCAACTTGATTGACCAGAAGGGCAACCAGGCGCCGCTCGACGAGATCGCTCGCATCCTTGATCTGACCCTGCCAAACCAGGAGGCCGAGGCCCTGGCGGCCCGTGGCAATATGACGACGCTGGTCAGGCAGTTGCACGACCGGAGCAGTATGTTTGTGGATATGCTCCTGCACGCCCTCCAGCAGGGCAAGCTCTGCATCGTAGACGTGTCGCAGCTACGCGGCGGGCCGGCGCTCCGGCTCTCCGCTCTGCTCCTGCGCCGGATCTTCGAGCGCAACCAGGAAGAGTTTACCGCCGCCGAGCCGAAGACCATCCCGACAATTGCGGTGATTGAGGAGGCCCAGGCGGTGCTCAACGAGCGGTCGAGCGCAGCCGAACCCTACATCGCCTGGGTCAAAGAGGGGCGCAAGTATGATCTGGGCGCATTGCTGATCACGCAGCAGCCGGGCAGCATTCCAACCGAGATCCTGAGCCAGGGCGACAACTGGTTTGCCTTCCATCTCCTTGCCGCTGCTGACCTCGTGAGCCTCCAGCGAGCTAATGCGCATTTCAGCGAGGATCTGCTGAGCGCCCTGCTCAACGAGCCGATCCCGGGCCAGGGGGTCTTCTGGAGTTCGGTCGGCGGGAAGCCCTACCCCGTGGCGCTGCGCGTGCTCCTCTTCGAGCAGTTGTACCAGATACGCGATCCATACGGCACGGAGCCGGCGCCGACAACCTTCGCCGCCGAGCTGCGCCAACTCTTCGCTGCCGAGCCGCTACGTGAACACGCGTTGGAAAGGGCGCTGCGGGAGGCAGGGGCGAGCTACGAGGTGGGGAACAGGGGTAGCGCGGACGACCACAACGGTGCGGAGCCGGTTGATGCGCTTGGCATCTACAAGCAGCGAGCTATTGATGCGCTGCGCAGCCAGCGGCAACTGCTGGAGGAAATCCAGGGTTCAGGCGTCCCCTGGGGCAAAATCATGGTCTGGCTGCTGGAGCAACTTCCCGAGCACCTCGATGATCGATCCACCATCGCCTACCATCTCGTGCGTGAGGCCCTGAATGAGATTTTTGGGCCGCAAGGCGTGGCCTGGCATAGCTTCAAGCACGAACCGGGCGGGAAATTCTGGGTCAAAACCGGGCCGCGCCCCTGAGCCGCGCGGTTGCCGGACGCACTGTACGCTTGAACTCTCCGCAAGCAGCGTTGCGTCAAAGCGCACCTGGACGCCTTGCGCGACAATCTGCAATCCAAAATCTACAATCTGAAATGGTATAACGCCCGTCGGCGCCTATACGTTCTGTCTGCCCCTAAGCCCCGCCGGGGGAGGGTTAGAGAGGGGGCGGGTCGGCACGAGACAGTAATCTGAAGCATAGCTTTCGGAAACCTTGCCTCAGGGCTGGTATAATGCCCTTCAGCGCCTCTGCGCGCCCTCTCCCGCCAGGCCATGTTGAGAGTTCAGGAGCAACTATGCCCACCCAGGCCGAATGGCGCTCCGCGATTGAGCGTCACCTGCCCCCGCCAGAACACTTCTGTGACCGCAACCGGGCTATTACTGCCGCCTACGCTGCCTGGTTTCTGCAAGAACCCTGGCTGTTCAAATGGGCCGGAATGGCCGCCTTCGCCTCTGATCAGGTGGGGATCGCCCTCGCCACCGCTGAGATGCTTATGGCGCCGCACCAGGCGCTGTGGGAAGATGGCGTTCCACCCCCGAACACGGCGCTGCTCGACCTGCTGCGCGATCTCTATGGCCGCAGTGTGAGCCTGGCGCTGTTCGTGCCTATCGCCCTGCACGAGGGCGCCACCGCGCAACTGCTGGAGGATCTGCGGGTGATCAAGCAGGCCAATGACGCCATCTTCCACGACACCGGCTGGGCGCACCTGGCCTACATCCACGGGGGCCTGGCCGCCCTCGAGTCCTGCCTGACATCCAGCGACGAACGCCCGCTGCTCGAAGCCTTCCGCATGCTCGACGAAGGCGCCCATCGTCTGTGCGATCCCGCAACCGCCGCAGAGGGCTGCGCCCTGATCGATCAGGCTGCGGTGGCTATGCTGCGCCACGAACAGATGACCATTCTGCCACCCTATATGGAGCGCCTGTCCGACCCGGGCCGGCGCCTGGCCTCCCTGGGTACCTGGCTCGACTTCGAGGGCGTGCCGGGTATGGTCGGCCAGCCTTCGTTCAGCGGCTACTTTGGCCCCCTGGCGGTGCTTCTGGGCACACGCAGCATCGCCAATACCACTGATCGCTGGACGTGGATCGAACATGACCTGTTGCCCAGATGGTTCGCCCTCAGCGCCGCGTATCGCGCAGGCTGCCCGCTTGACCGCCGGCTGGTGGCGCTCGCCGAACGCCGCCTCACGCTGCTGCAACGAACTGCCGGGATAATGACTACCGTCTACGGCGCGATTGCGCTGCGGCCGGCAAGTCCGGCATAGCGCAGGGGAGAGACTGTCTGCTTGACCCTTCCTCGGCCCGCCCCTGCCGGATTTAGGGGCGGACAGAGCGCATGCGCGCCGATGGGCGTTATGGCGTTGGGATGCGCTGGTTGGCTCCCGCCCCCGGCCCCCTTCGACAGGCTCAGGCTTCGCCCTGAGGCTCAGCCCGAAGGGGCGGGCCTCTCCAGCGAAGCTGGAGAGCCTGCGCTGAGCCTGTCGAAGCGGGGAGACCCCAGCCGCGCGCGGGGGCGTTCCAATGCGGTGGTTCAAAAACTCTACCCGTAGAGGGGAAACCGCGAGTGGAAATACCGGAAAACTTCGTCGCAAGACTACCAGACAAAATATACAAATTTGTCATATCACTTCATTGACTCAGCAACCCCGGCCATGATACACTTGCGCCAGTGGTGCTGAATTGTAATCCTTGATATAGAAATCGAGGGTGAATTATGTCGGGTTTTGCTGCTTTATTTTCAGGAGCAAATTTTCAGGGAACAATTCGTCGTTTTGCGTCAGACAACGGCTGGACTGTCAGTGACATCAACAGCAAGCAGGCTGTCCTTCGTTTTACGGCGCGTTCAGGAAATTCCCAGACTCTCTACATCATACGCTACGATACCACCCTCGAGTTCTCGGTGCCCAGCGCCATTATGTTCAACTCCGAAGACCAGATCCCTCATTATCTCTCTACCATTCTGCTCAAGCGTAACACGCAACGCAGGGTCGGTTTCTGGTGTATTGAAGAGATACAGAATCGCCAGGTATTTTCTTGTATGCACAATGCCGAGCTGCAACTTATTGATAGCAAGTATTTCCGCACCGTGGTCGTGGCACTGATTGAGGAGTGCGATGAGTTTGAGCAGATTATTGCCAGAATGCTGGACTAACTGCTACGAACTGTCTCTGCTTCAGTATCTGAGGTGAACATATGGGGAAACCGGGTTTCCCCATCCCCCTGCCTGCGGGGAGGCGCCCGGTTCCCTCCCCCAGCGGGGGAGGGCCAGGGAGGGGGCGGCCCTCCCAGAGATACCCCATGTTCATCGCGGCGTTGTGCGCCATGCGCATGACCGTCTAACGTGAACATATGGGGAAACCGGGTTTCCCCATTCCCCTGCCCGGCGGGAAGGGATTGGAGCGTTTGCCCCCCTTCTAGCCTTGCCCGCGCCAGGAGGAGCCCGGTTCTCTTCTCCAGCGCGGAGGGCGTGGGAGTAGAGGCGCAGCACTGCTGCGCCTCTGCTTTTTTCTTTCCGGCCGTCCATGCGGCTGCGCCGCACAATGAGAGGATGAAAATAACTATTCCTGGGAGGGCGCAGCCCTCCCAAACCCTCCCGGTGGGGAGGGCTTGCCGCCCCCACAGGCAGGGGCACGGTTCGACAAGCTCACCACAGGTTGGGGAACCCCGGTTTCCCCATAGTTTCACCTCAGGGTGACCAGAAACGCCTCTCCGTGTATACTATAGATCGTCCCCCAGTACACCTCGAGGAGAATGCTATGCCTGAGTTGTTTCAGGTCGTGACCATAGCTGAGGCGAATGCGCGCCTTGCGCAGCACCTGGCGCCGCTGGGGCGGAGCGAGACGCTCGCGCTCCACGAGGCCCTCGACCGGGTGCTGGCTGAGGATCTGCATGCGCCGGTCGATCTGCCCGCCTTTCCTCGCTCCACCGTTGATGGGTTCGCTGTGCGCGCCGCCGATACCTATGGCGCCAGTGAGGGCCTGCCCGCCTACCTGACGCTCTGCGGCGAGGCGCCGATGGGTCGCGCGCCGACCATCACTGTTGGCGGGGGCCAGGCCGCGCTGATCCACACCGGAGGGATGCTCCCCGCCGGTAGCGATAGTGTGGTGATGGTTGAGTACACCCAGCGCCTCGATGCCACCACGATCGAGGTTGTGCGCCCGGTGGCCGTCGGCGAGAATGTCATTCCGGTCGGCGAGGATGTGCGCCAGGGCGATCTGCTCTTCTCACGCGGGCATCGCCTGCGCCCCCAGGATCTCGGCGGCCTGGCGGGGGTGGGGATCACCCGTGTGCCAGTGGCAGCGCGCCCGCGGGTGGCCATTCTCGCCTCGGGTGACGAGGTGGCGCCCCCTGATGCGCCGGTAGCGCCAGGGCAGGTGCGCGACGTTAACACCTATACCATCGCTGCGCTGGTGCGACGCGCAGGCGGCGAGCCGCTGCCCCGTGGTATCGCCCCCGATGATGCCGCCACGTTGGGGGCTATGGCCCGCGCCGCGCTGGAGGACGCCGATGCCCTGGTGATCGCCGCCGGCAGTTCGGTGAGCGCGCGTGATATGACCGTGGGGGTGATCGGCGCGCTCGGCGCGCCGGGGGTGCTGGTGCATGGGGTCGCCATCCAGCCCGGTAAGCCTACCATTCTGGCCGCCGCGGGCCAGCGCCCGGTGTTCGGCCTGCCCGGCAACCCGGTCTCGGCTATGATCGCCTCTGGTCTGTTTGTCGCGCCGGCCATCCGCCAGTTGCTGGGCGCGGCTGCTCCTCCGGTCATCACCCGGCGGGCACGTCTGGCGCGCAATGTGCCCTCGCGTACCGGCCGCGAGGATTTTGTGCCCGTGCGTTTCGAGCAGCGCGGCGCAGAAGTGTGGGCCGATCCGGTCTTCGGCAAGTCGAACCTGATCTATACCCTGGCTCGCGCCGATGGGCTGGTGCATGTGCCCCTGGATCTCAGCGGGCTGTACGCTGGCGATGAGGTTGAGGTACACCTGTTCTGAGGGCGCTATGTCGAAACGACGTTACTACCTGGAGGATCGCGCTCTTGACGAGGCCATCGCTCGCTTCGAGGCAGCGCTGGCCCGCGCCGGGGGCGTGTCGCTGCTCGAGGGCGAAACTGTGGCGCTGGCCGAGGCCCGCGACCGGGTGACGGCCGCGCCGGTCTGGGCCACGCGCTCGGTGCCGCACTATCACGCCGCGGCAATGGACGGGATCGCTGTGCGCGCCGCCGATACCGCCGGGGCCACCGAGACTACGCCCCGCGCCCTCAGCCTGGAGTCTCAGGCAGTCTGGGTGGATACCGGCGATCCGCTGCCCCCCCGGACCGATGCGGTGGTGATGGCCGAACATGTGCAGACGCTCGATGCCGCCACGGTGGCCATTACCGCTGCCGTGGCGCCCTGGCAACACGTGCGCCCCCTGGGCGAGGATATTGTCGCTACGGAACTGATCATTCCCGAGGGCACGCGCCTGCGGCCCGTGGATCTGGGGGCCGCTGCCGCTGCCGGGCATACGACGCTGCTGGTGCGCCGGCGCCCGCGTGTGGCGATCATCCCGACCGGGACGGAACTGGTCACTGCTGAGGACGCCGCGGCCCGCGAGGCGCGCGGCGAGGCGGTGCCCCCCGGCGCGATTGTCGAGTTCAACTCGCTGATCCTGGCTGGTATGGTCGAAGAGTGGGGCGGGCTGGCCACCCGCATGCCCCCCGTGCCTGACCGGCGCGACCTGCTCCGCGCCACGGTCGAGCAGGCGCTGGCCGACCACGATATCGTGGTGGTCAATGCCGGCTCGTCTGCCGGCTCCGAGGATTTTACCGCAGCGGTGCTGGCCGAACTGGGCGAGGTCGCCGTTCACGGCGTGGCAATTCGCCCCGGCCACCCGGTGATCCTCGGCGTCGCCGCAGGCAAGCCGGCCCTGGGCCTGCCGGGTTACCCCGTCTCGGCGGCCCTCACCGCCGAGCTGTTCCTGCGCCCCCTGGTGTACCGCCTCCAGGGGCTTACCCCGCCGCCCCGGCCCACCCTCACTGCCACGATGAGCCGCAAGCTGCTCTCGCCCCTCGGCGAAGATGAATTCGTGCGCGTCACCCTGGGGCGGGTGGACGGGCGCCTGATCGCTACCCCGTTGAGCCGCGGCGCCGGGGTGGTGATGTCACTGGTGCGGGCTGATGGGATCGCCCGCATTCCGCGCTTCTCCGAGGGGCTGCATGCCGGCGCCGAGGTCACGGTGGAGTTGCTGCGCGACCCGGACGAGATTGAGCGCACTCTGGTGGTCATCGGTAGCCACGATCTGGCGCTGGATCTGCTTGCCAGTTACCTGCACCGCGCCGGGGCGGGGCGGCGCCTCAGTTCGGCCAATGTGGGCAGCCTGGGCGGCTTGATGGCTCTCAAGCGTCACGATGCCCATCTGGCCGGCACCCATTTGCTCGATGAGGAGACCGGTGAGTACAACCGGCCCTTTGTGCGTCGCCTCCTGCCCGACGAGGAGATCGTGCTGGTGCACCTGGCCTGGCGTGAGCAGGGCTTTCTGGTAGCGCCGGGCAATCCCCTGGGCCTGGGCGCGTTGCGCGACCTGACGCGCCCGGGGGTGCGCTTCGTCAACCGGCAACGCGGTTCGGGCACACGGGTGCTGCTGGATTACCACTTGCGGCAGGCGGGGATTGACCCTGGCGCTATCGCCGGCTACGAGCGCGAAGAGTTCACCCATATGGCAGTCGCAGCCGCGGTGCTGAGCGGCGCGGCCCACGTGGGCCTGGGCATCCGCGCCGCGGCGCGCGCCCTGGGCTTGGAGTTTGTGCCCCTGTTCAGCGAGTGCTACGAGCTGGCCGTGCCGCGGCGGCACTGGGAAAGCCCATTGCTCGACCCGCTGCGTCAGGCCCTGGGTGATCCGGCCTACCGCACCGCCGTTGAGGCTCTGGGTGGGTATGATGCGCGGAACATGGGCGCCGTGCGGGAGTGATACCAATTACCGTTGATGATGCCGCATTGCTTGAAGCGGTTTCAGGCGTTGTGCTGCCCAGCGTGGCAATCCAAAATCCAAAATCTAAAATCTAAAATGGTATGATCCGCGCCCGACAACGCGGGCGTAAGGAGAACCCGCGCTCCCTGTACTCCTCTCCAGCCCGGCAGGGGCGCGGGGGAGCCCCGGTTTGCCCTGTTTTCGCCTCAGCCATCTATGCGGCTGCGCCGCACAACGCCAGAATGAAAATGTTTGTTCCTGGGAGGGCGTAGAGGCGCGGCGCCGCCGCGCCTCTACGCCCAAACCCTCCCGCCAGGGAGGGGTGTGGGGAAACCCGGTTTCCCCATGTCCCAACCGCTGTTGGGAGCGGCTGGCGCCCCCACAGGCAGGGGTGCGGTTCGGCAGGCTCACCGCAGGTGGGGAAACCCGGTTTCCCCGCATGTTCACCTCAGGCCCCATGCGCGGAGCGCACAACGCCGCGATGACCATGGGGTATCTTTGGGAGGGCCGCCCCCTCCCTGGCCCTCCCCCGCTGGGGGAGGG
>CAKZKA010000188.1 GCA_937120965.1 uncultured Chloroflexota bacterium | reverse complement strand
ATGCAGCACCCGCCCCCCGCTCCCGATTCTCCCGATCGGCCACACCCAGACTAACTGTTTTGGGTACGGGTATGCCCAATCAGGGAGAGGCCTGCCCTGAGCGGAGCCGAAGGGGGGGGCAGGGGGGTGAGGACCAGCAGCCCATCCGGACGCCATCCGCCAGAAACTCTCCACTTGAAAGACCCTCCTCTCCCGCTCAGGGTTTAGGGGCGTCCAGACTCACACTTCTCCCGGGTGCGCGGGCATCTTACCCGCATCCAGGCCATTGCGGGCGGGACGCCCGCGCGCCCGGAGTGACAACTTATACCAATTACCGTTGATGATGCCGCATTGCTTGAAGCGGTTTCAGGCGTTGTGCTACACAGCCCGGCAATCCAAAATCCAAAATCCAAAATCTAAAATCGTATTTCCATGCCTTACCTTGACATCTCCGCATCCACCGCGTACACTCTGCTCAATGTGCCGGATCGTCGCTTCACACACAAGGAACAGGCAGAATGGCCCTCGAAAACGTTCTCGCCGATCCCCGCCGGCTCGTGCTCCTCTACGGTACCACACCTCCGCGCGCCACTACTCCTCCCGACCGCATACAGCTTGCCGCCTCGCGCCTGGCCGGGCGCGTTGCCAACCTGCCGCTGGACGGCCTGGTTATCTACGATGTCCAGGACGAGTCGGCGCGCACGGCTGAGCCGCGTCCCTTCCCCTTCCTGCCCACCATTGAACCGCCGGGCTACGCCGCGCTGCTCCACGAGTTGACCGGTCTGACCACGGTAACCTACAAGTGCATTGTTAACGAGACCGAAGCAACCTGGCCGGCCTGGCTCGACGCAGCTCACGAGCGCTACGGTGTGCGCTATCTGTCCCTGGTAGGGCTATCGAGTTCCAAACTGGCCCGCAGCAGCATCGCCCTCAGCCGCGCCTCGGAGATCGCCGCTGCCCATGCCGCCGGCTTCGTGCTTGGCGGTGTAGCGATCGCCGAGCGCCACTCGGCCGGGCGCAGCGAGAGCCTGCGGATCATTCAGAAGACCGAACGCGGCTGCCGCTACTTCATCTCCCAGGCGGTTTACGATGCCGAGCCAACGGTGCGCCTGCTGAACGACTATGCTCGCGATTGCGCCGAACGCGGCCTGACGCCGCAGCGCATTATGCTCGATTTCGTTCCTGTCGGGCGCGAGCAGACCATGGCCTTCATCCGCTGGCTGGGAGTTGCCATTCCCGATACGACGGCCGCGGCCATTTTGAATGATACCGCTCCCCTCAGCCGCTCCATCGCCGTCTGCCGCGACATCCTGCACCGCGTGCTCGACCAGCCCTACACCGGTCAGCTCCCCCTGGGCCTGTGTGTGGAGAGTGTTTCCATCAACAAAGACGAAATCGCCGCCTCGATCGAACTGGCCGACGCGCTGCTCGAAGTCGCCCGCGAGTATGGCCTGGAGGTTCGCCAGTCCCTGCCGGGTTGAGGAGGATTGTGGATTGTAGATTTTAGATTTTAGATTGCAGATTTATGGTTATTTATAGGTGAAGCAACCTCCACACCTCCACACGCCCTTACCCTCCATACAACGCCCGCACCACCAGCGGCGTCAGCAGCCCCTCCACGGCAGCCGCGGCAGCGATCAGCGGCAGCAGCACCAGCACCCACACCCTGGCAAAGGTCGCCAGGCTCCAGAGCAGGTTCTCGCCCACGGTAAAGCCGCGCGGCGTTGCCAGCAGCGCAGCGCCAATGCGCAGGCCCAGTGCGGCGCTCAGCACAAAGGCCGGCAGCTCAATTACCCCGTGGGGCACAACATAGGCGAGCAGAAACTGGAGCGGACTGTCGGCGCCGAGGGCCAGCCACTGGCCCCCCCGCGCCGTGAGCGTCCCGGTCACGAAGCCGATCTGCGTGAAGGCCACGAAGGGTACCAGGAAGGCAAACAGCCCGAAACTCATCGCCGAGAACAGGTTGGAGAGCAGGGACACCCGCAGATTGTTGGCAAAGATCGCCAGGGCGAGGCTCGCCGACGGCGCCGGGGCATCGCCCAGCCCTTCCAGCAGCCGGGCAAGGGGCCGCAGGGGCGCCTGCGTACCGGAGTACCAGCCCAGGGCCAGGCCGGCAACCACGGCAAGCAGCGCGCAGAGTAGCGGCAGGCGCAACTCGCGCAGGAGCGCAGGCAATTCCTGGCGGTAAAAGCGGCGCGGCGAGAAGGGCAGGCCGGCGTAAGCAGCGGGAGCCACCCCTGCCGGCTGGTACTCGCAGAAGAAGAGCTTGAAGCGCGCCCAGAGCCGGGGCAGGTTCAGATCCTCGTGCTCCCGGGAGAGGATCTCCTCGCGGTTGAACCCCGCCAGGCCGCTGCGGATCAGCGCCAGCGCGACCAGCGCCAGGGCCGCCAGCATGTACCAGAGCACATCGTAGCGCCGGGCGATGAACAGCAGCGCCTGCAACTGCACCGCCACCGCCGTCGGCAACAACACCCCCGAAGCCAGCAGCGTCGCCGCGCGCACACTGCCGGTGTGCGTCGAAATCACCACCGCGCCGGCCACCATCACCACACAGATCGCCACCAGCATCAGGGTGATCTGCGCCAGCACCTCTGGCGTCATTCCCGCCGCGTACAACGCCGGATGGGCCAGGCGCATCAGTGTCAGGAACACACCCATGGCCGCCAGGCTGCCCGCCAGGGGTACCAGCAGGGCTGCCAGAAGCTTGCCCGTGTACAACTGCCGGTCATCGAGGGGCATCGCCAGCAGCGCCTCCAGGCTATTGCGCTCGCGCTCGCCCACAAACGACTCAATCGCTGTAATCAAGGCGAAACTGGCCGGCACGAAGCCAACCAGCAGGGCCACAAACGGCGCCAGCCGGCCCAGCACCTCCTCCTCGGCCACAAAGCCCACCGCCCAACCAGCGGCAGCGACCAGAGCCGCCGGCAGGCCAAGTATCAGGATGCCCAGCGGCAGCAGCACCCGCCAGTCGCCCGCAGTCTCGGCCAGCTCACGCCAAGCGATCACCAGCGCCGGGTGCGCCGCCGCCCCCGGCGCGTGCCGTTCCACCCGGCGCTGGCGCGCCGGACGCCACCCGCGCCAGCGCCACTGCCGCTGCTCGCGGGAGAGCAACTCCTCGCGGCTGAAGGTGCGCATCCCGGCGCGGATCAACGTCACCGCGAGCACGCCGAGCGCCGCCGCGATCAGCCAGAGCTGCGACCAGCGCTCGTTGATGATCCAGAGGGCCGCCAGTTGCATCACCCCGGCCATCGGCACCAGAATAAAGCTCGACATAAGATTGGCGGCGCGCACGGTGGAGATATGCGCCGAGATCACCACGGCGCCGCTCACCATCACCAGCGCCATACAACAGACCAGCAGGATAAGCAAGAGCAGGCGCGGCAGCGTCAGCATCCCGAAGTACAGCTCCGGCATGAAGCCAGATAGCAAGGCCACGTAGATCTGCATTGCCGCCAGACTGGCGACCAGCGGCGTCAGCAGCGCGGCCAGAAACTTGCCCAGGTACAACTCGGCATCCGACAGGGGCATGGCCAGCAAGGTTTCGAGACTGTTCCGCTCGCGCTCGCCCACGAACGACTCCAGCGCAGCGATCAGCGAAAAACTGGCCGGCAGGAAGCCCACCAGCAGCGCGCCGAAGGGCGCCAGGCGCACCGCAAGACTGGTATCCTCCAGAAAGCCGACGATCTGCGCTGCGGCGGCGACCAGCAACAGTGGCAGCGCCAGCGCCAGCAGCAGGATCGGCGTCACGATGCGCCAGTCGCCCAGCAGTTCGCGCACCTCGCGCCGGACGATGGTCATGATCAGGTCAGGACGGGTGGTCGAAGCTTCAGGAGCAGGCATCATGTTCTCGGATCGCGCCCTTCTACACCCTCTCCGCAGGGAGGAGCGTGGAAAACTTCAGGTTTCTCACCATTCTGAGGTGAACATACGGGGAAACCGGGTTTCCCCACCTGCGGTGAGCCTGTGGAACCGCCCCCCTCCCTGGTGGGAGGCGCCCGGTTCCCTCCCCCACAGGGGCGGACAGAACGTATGAGCGCCGACGGGCGGTATGGCGTTGGGATGCGCTGCTTGGTCCTCACCCCCTCCCCTCTCCAGCGAAGCTGGAGAGGGGAGACCAGAGCTATGCACGGGGGCGTTCCAATGCGGTATAAGCCACGTTAGCCCGGATGTTCTGTCTGCCCCTGAACCCCAGCGGGGGAGGGCCAGGGAGGGGGCGACCCTCCCAGAGACGCCCCATGTTCATCGCGGCGGTGTGCGCCCCGGGCATGGGTCTGAGGTGAACATACGGGGAACCCGGGTTTCCCCAGGCCCCTGCCAGCAGGGAGGGTCTGGGCTGGCGGTGTGCGGCGCAGCCGCACAGACGGCGGCCGGCAAAAGCCCGGAGTCAGGCCGCATGGGTACAATCGTTTCACCCGATCTGCTCATCGCGGCGGCGGGCTGCCTCGAGCAGCAACTCCTCTGGAGGCACGGCCATAGTTGCCTCAACATGCACAGGCAGGCGCACAACCCGGAACAGCCCATCGGGCCAGCTAATCAGGCGAAACACCGCCTCAGGGCCCTCATGACCCTCGCAGTGAGCGGCAATGACCATGCCTTCGTCCAGACAGATGCGGGCCGTAGCCTTCTCGCGCCAGGCTTCGATCTGCGCCGCGCGCCGCTCGGTACAGAGCGTCTGGATCAATGCTGCGGCGCTGATGGTGCTGAAGCTCCCTTGCAGAAACATCACCCGATCTCCATACCTACACAGCACGACGCACGGCTGCTACCACGCCGTTCATGCTCGCTTTCAGCGTATCGAAGACACCATGACCTTTGATTGCGGACGCCTCGAAGCAGGGGCGTCCGTCAATCGGCAGACGCCGACGCAATTCCTGAACTGGCAGAGCGTGCGGTAGATCACGCTTGTTGAACTGCACGACAATCGGAAATGTCTGAAGGTCGTGGCCCAACTCGATCAAATGCTGCTCCATAGTGTACCAGGACTCCTCATTTTCCGTCATACGTCCAGCCTGAGAGTCTACCACAAACACCACGCCATCGGTGCCCTGCAGGATCAGGCGTCGGCTGGCAGCGTAGTACACCTGACCGGGCACGGTGTAGAGCTTGAACTTCGGTTTAAGGTTAGCGACTTTACCTATCTCCAGTTGCAGAAAATCAAAAAGAAGCGTGCGATCCTGTTGTGTCTTGAGAGAAATAAGGCGTCCTCGCAGATTAGCCGGAGTGCGAGCATAAATAAACTGCAAATTGGTTGTCTTGCCGCTTAATGCCGCGCCATAGTACACGATCTTCAAATTGATTTCGCCCAGCGCCCAGTTGATGAACATACCATCCTCCTACCAGATATTATCAAGGCGGGCGGCGAAATTATGCACAAAATCATCGTTCACAGCCGGGGGCGGTGGCGTCATAGCCGCTTTGCCAACAATGGCAAGGATGCGTTCCGCCAGGCGTTTGATTGCCAGCCTCGACCATCCCAGCGGCACATCTCTGGCCGTCGCCAGCAACACGAATAGCCCTTCCCCCACCCGTGAAACCAGGATGGTCATATCGTCATGTTCCTGAACGATCAGATTACAAGTGCGTTTTCCTCCCAAAAGCTGAGCTATTTCCATTGTTGCCATCAGATCACCTGCTGCCAGCGCAGCAAGACTTGCCACATCAAGATGGGTGCGATCTTCCCAGCTTGCCAGCTCCTGCCCGCTGAGATCGCCCAGAAAGGCGCAACGAACCTCAGCCTGCTGACCGAGTTGCGCAAGTAAGTTTTGAATAGCGGCGAGATGAGACGGCGCTAGAACGATTGAAGAACGAGACATTACGACGCTCCTAGTCATGGTTCGTGATCAACGTGTCGCCGAACAGGCGCTCGAACTCGCGGTTAAGAGAGGCGCTAAGCTCGGCGGCTATCACTTCACTCGGCGTTCCTTCCACCAGGCGCATCGCGCTGAGCTGCTGAGCGCTGCGTTTGAGCTGGAGCCAGATGTAGCCCGGCCGGGGCTCAACAAACTCTTTCGCGCAGACAAGGGCCAGGAGACGGTGACTGCCTGCGTTGGTGGCGTAGATGTCAAACTTTACCCCTTCGAGAACGACAAGGTAGCCGACCTGCTGGTCATGCAGGGCGCGCCCCAACTCTGCTATATTGATGGAACTCCCGGCGATCAGTGACGTGATAGCGTCTACATCGAGATTGGAGGCGTCTCCCTGCTGAGCAATTGTGTTCCCGAGATTATCGGTGTAGATGACAAATTGCGCCTGTGTCTGCCGCCGTAACACTTCCAGGAGCAGCAATACGTCGGCCATCGTCGCCGCTGGACGAGTGTCTGGTACGGGTGTCGGTCCTATAGTCAATGATAAGTTAAGGGTGTTTCCTACCGCTGAGATAAGATCGGCTACCGAACCCGGCTGTGGCGCCAGACTGCAGCCCGCCAGCTCAGCTTCACGCAGGCTGACCGCATCCGCATCCGGCCCGTGGAATAACAGGGCGCGGAGGTTGGGCCAGCGTTTGCGAAGCCGGCGGACCAGACTCAGGCTTTCGACCAGCAGGCTCGCGATGATGAGATCGTAGGATTGACGCCCCGCAACCAGTTGCCCAGCAGCGACCGAACGGACGTTGTGAACCACGATGGTTACGCCTCGATCAGCCCCGGCTCTGGTCAGCGCCTCCTCCCAACTCTGGCTGAGCGCCGGATTCGATTGAACGATCAGCACTCGATATTTCATAGGCGTACACTCCCTGATGTAATCGCCTGCCTACAGGAAGGTTTGGAAGGGCGCAGAGCTTCCGGGAACAGCCTGCACTCATACCTGCGGTGTGCGGCGCAGCCGGATAGATGACTACCGCGAACAGGGGAAATCGAGCGTTTCCAACCTCAATGGGAGGGCGCGAAGAGACCCGGCTTCCCCGCGCCCCTGCTCAGGGGGAGGGCTTGAGAAGGCAGTGCGCTCTCAGAAACCTCGCTTTCATTCCAGTCATCCATGCCAGGGAGGGGTGTGGGGAAACCCGGTTTCCCTATGTCCCAACCGCTGTTGGGAGCGGCTGGCGCCCCCACAGGCAGGAGTGCGGTTCGACAGGCTCACCGCAGGTGGGGAAACCCGGTTTCCCCGTATGTTCACCTCAGTCATCCACGCGGCTGCGCCGCACAACGCCGGAATGAAAATATTTATTCTTGGGAGGGCGCGGCCCTCCCAAACCCTCCCGGGGGCGGGTTGTTTCCTGGGAGGGCTGCGCCCTCCCAAATCCTCCCCGCGGGCAGGCTATTTTCACCTCAGTGGCGTGTGATTGAGCCAGTGCAGGCTGATGGCGGATCAGCTCTTTGTGCCGCCGGCATTGGTACAGGGCAAACGGAACGTAAACGTGCTGCCCTTGCCGGGACGGCTGTCTACCCAGATCTGTCCGCCGTGTTGCTCAATCACCGCTTTGGCGATGGTCAACCCTAAACCTCGGCCCGACACTCCGGCGCGCTCGGCGCTTTCGGCCCGATAGAAAGGCTCGAACACTTGAGCCACTTCGTCCTCACTCAGCCCGTATCCGCTATCTTCAATCATGACGAGCACATTCCCAGCCTCCTCGTGCGCGGCAATGCGGATATTTGCCCCGCTGGGGCTGTATTTGATCGCATTGTCAATCAGGGCATTGATAGCGCGGCCCAGGCCTTCCTCCGAACCGGTAACCCGCGGCAATCCTGGCGGCAGATCCACGGTCACATGCTGGCCGCGGCGCCCGAACTCAGCATATTGCAAACCAACCGTGGCTTCGATCAACAGATCGAGTCGCAGGGGCGTTCCGGATTCATAGCTCTGGAGCCGGATCTGTCCGAGTGAGAGCAGATCGTTGACCAGCATCGTCAATTCGCTGTTGAGACGGACAACCTGCCCGATCAATCGAGATTGTTGCTCGTTGAGTTCTCCCGCTGCCGGCACACTGGTTATCAGATTGCGGAGCTCACGGAGCGGGACGTGAATGATACGTGAAAAGTTGCTCAGGAACGTCTCTTGCTGCTCGCGTTCGTTGGGTAATGGCCGGTGGGCTTCTGCCGCGGATGGCGCGCTTTCTGGTCCGGCGTCAGGGTGAATGATAAAGCTCCAGAGGGCATCGCCAATGCCGCGTACAACGACACTGGCGCAGCCGCCACGCGGCAGAGCTACCTCACCTTCCACCGATTCATCCTTCATCAGCGCTTCGCTGAGCAGCGGGGTCAGACACGATGCGCCACTCTCAATCAGGGTGTGCTTCCGCGCTGTCGGCCCGAGCGCCAGGGTCGTTGCTGCTGTGGGTGTGTAGCTGAGCAACCGGCCCTGATTGTCCACCAGTACTACGGCATCGCTCAAGCGTTCGAACACAGCCCCCAGGTCGCTGACCAGCGCCGCCTGGCGGCGCGCCCGCGACGGTCCGGTATTACTGGCTCGCGGCGAGGACGGCGCCGCGCCCGGGCGGGCAGGCGTCGAGGCCCATCCCGAAGGCGCGGTGTCGCCAACGGTTGGCGCGGCGATGCCGTGCGTGGCGCTGATGAGCGCGCCTAATCCGTGTAAGGCCGCTCGAGCGGCGCTTGCCAGCGGTCGCTGGCTGGCCGCCAGCAGCAGACCCCAGAGAGTCCCATCGCGTTGCAGCGGGACCACGGTCAGGGTTGAGGTTCCCAGCCAGCCCTGTCCCGCGGCGTCCAGGCCGCTTTCGGCGCCTGTGGCGATACTGCCGCTACGTCTGCTTCGCAAGACACTTGTCAGCAGATTTCCCTGCACGCTCAGCATCGCCGGGGCGTTGCCCCCGGTTGCCGCCACGACCCGTAGCTGTGTCTGGTTGGCGCTCAAGACCCCCACCAGCGCCCGCTCTACCCGCTGCTCATACAGCGCCTGACGCAGATCGGGCGTAGCGAAGAGGGTCGCCAGGTCTCGAGTGCGGCCAAAGACTTGCGCCAGCTCGATCCAGCGCCGCTCGGCAGGCAGCAGGCGGGTCAGATCAACCGATTTGAGACGCGGCTCTGCCACCAGGGTCGCCAGGAGCGTGGCGATGAAGGCGCGCTGAGCCTCGGGTACAGCCAGATCCGGCGGGGGTAGCATCTCGTCGCCGAATTGCGCCAGCGCCATCGTTGCGTGATCCACCTGTTTCGGATCACTCAGAATGACACACCGAAAGCCCTCTGCTTCGGGCTGAGAGACCAGCGCCAGCGCGCCTTGCTCACCGGCAATAACTAGAAATGGCGCATTCTGCCAGAAATCGCCCCACGCTGTCCCTTCTTCCAGATTGCCAAGCGGCCCGCCGAATACCACTCGCGCATGCAGATCGTTCGGGCGATGCTGTACCGCGAGCGTCGCAATATGCCGTACCTGCTCGAGACTGAGTAGACACCCAGTGCCTGCTGGAACGCCAAGCAAAGCCGGGAGCGAAAGAGGTGCCGCAAAACTGGTCATGAACGTCTCTCCTCGCAGCTAGGTGTTCTTGGGGCAGGGGAGTGGAGAAATCTGGCGTTCCCACTGTACTGACTGATCCTGGATGGGTGATCCTCTGGCAAGCGCGGGCAGAAGGCGGGACACGTTCGCTGCGCTGATGGCAGGCCCCGGGCAGCTTCGCCACACACGACGCCGGCGAAAAAGGGTTGCTCGTGCGGGGGCATAGCTTTCCCGAACGTTCTCCCCGGCTCTGAGCGCCGTTCGGCGCGCTCACAGGGGAGGAGCGCCTGCCATCTCAGCGTTGCTTTTCATGTTGAGAGCGCGCGTTGAGCGATCTGGAGCATAGCCAGCGCTTCCTGGGCGGCATGCTCTGGCGCCATGCGGGTAATGGCCTCTGCCAGCGCCTCATAGCTGAGGCGGAGCGGGCTGTCGGGCAAGCCCTGGCGAGCGAGCCAGTATTGCATCCAGCGCGTGTAGCTGAGCAGAGGATCTGCCGCGCCGGTTGCGATACTGTCAATCAGGTAGCTAAGGTACCAGCTCACCTCGGTGGTGGTTTCTGGTCCATTGGGCGCGACGCCGGCCGCAATCAGCCGTTCTGCTGTTTGACTGATCACATCGGTCTGGATTGCCCGCAGCGCCTGGCAACTTTCCCGTGGATACGCCAGCGCTTCACTGGCTGCCATCAGCGCCTGTCGGGCCTCGTTGGCCGGCCCCTGGGCCAGCCGTGCTGTTAGCGCATCAGCCAGCAACCAGAGCGCGTACTGCACGTGACCGGTGCTCAGGCCGCGCTTCAGCCACATCTGGCGTTGCCACTGCACGTGCTGGCTCAGCGTTGTCGTACTGTTAACGCCCAGGGCATCAATCAGATAGTCAACCAGGTACCAGTATTCGTACACCAACCTCGCACGCCCTTCGGAGCTGTACGCGGCCTGCCAGTGCCAGTGCCGATCGTATGTCCCGACAGCGAGATCCTCAGCCAGTTGCGTTTGCTGCTCGCTAATCGCCCGTGGACCGGCGCCGGAAAAGGCCAATCCTCCCAGCGCTGTTTGCATGTAATTGAAAATGTAAGACTGCCACTGCTCCGGCACATGCCTCGTAATACCCCGCCACAGGTTGCCGTACATCTCGCGGATGTGCCCGGTTGAGCACCCGAAGCCCCGGATCTGATCACGACGCCAGCGAGTATGATCCTCGAAAATCATCGGTGAACGGTAGCGAATACTCTGGATCAGTACTCCCAGGTTGCGATCCATATCTACATGTAATTGAACGCCGATCTCCTCACCATACCGCTGCTTCCAGAACGGTTCACGCATTGCCTGGTTGATAGTCTCTTCGATGATCGCCAGGCGCTGCTCTTCGAGCCGTCGCACGATGTCTAGAGTTTCCATGGCACTTTCCTGATCCGGTTTCGTCACGCCTGTCACCCGATTGGTGTATGCCGTCGAGGTTGAGGCAGCGCGCTCGTCATTCCTTTAAAAACTGTGCTGCCAGATGGCGCGCGATCGAGCGTGGATGACCTTCCAGGAAATGTCCCCCCTGGACGCGCATCCGCAGATCGAGCCGCTCGTAGAATGCCATGCCTCCAAAGACGAACATCGGGCGCGGCGGTTCGATCCGGCTAAGGATCTGGCCAGCCTCCGTCAGACTGTGGGCCGCTTCGATGGTCGTGGCTGACAATCCCAGGATCTGGGGGCGGAGTGTGCGTACCACTGTCTCCAGGGTTGAGTTGGGCACGCTCTGTCCGAGATATTTCACCCGAAACCCGGCCCATTTCAAGAACAGGGCGACGGTTAGAGCTCCAAGCTCGTGCAGTTCACCCTGGGCGCAGCCAATGACCGCCAGTGGCGCATTCGGGGGATCCGCATGCGCGCTGAAGAGGTTATGCAGCTTGCTCTCAACGAAACGGCTGGCGAAGTGTTCGGCGGCAACCGATACCTCGCCCCGGTGCCAGGCTTCGCCGATTGCTACCTGCACGGGCATCAGCAACTCGGTGCAGAGCGCTTCTGCCGGGTAGAGGGCGGCAGCTTCGCGCCAGATCCCCTCGGCAGTGTGCTGATCGAATGATACCAGAGCGCCCATGAGCCTCCGCTGGAAGAGGGGAAAGCCCTGACTGCCAGAAGGCGCCGTTGGCGGAGGCGCTGCTACGCCAGATGGCGCTGCCGCGCCTGCCGGGTTGTCGCTCGCGCTGTGCGCCGAGGGTTCTCCCACGCTTGAACGTAACCAGGGCGGCAAGCCAAACTGTGGAGCTGCGGGTGCGGGGGAGAGATCTCTGCCGGAAGGCGCTGCCGCGAAGGCGCTGCCTCCCCCGAATGCTGCCGAGCTGACTGCTCCCGGGCTTTCGGCGCTGAACCCGGCTGCGACAGGTTCCACGGAGCCGCCTGGCCCACCCATGCCTGCCTCGAAGGTGGCCGATCCGCCAGGTCCGAAAGGAGACCCTGATAACGGTACAGAACCAGCAGGGCCGAAGGGCGCCGCGGCGGGGGCAGGGCCGAAGGGCGCTGCGGCGGGGGCGGCGCTGGACGGGGGCGTGGCAGGGGGCAGAGGGCCGGCAGGGCCGAAGGGCGCTGCGGCGGGGGCGGGGCCGAAGGGCGCCGCGGCGGGAGCGGGGCCGGCCGGGGGCGTGGCAGAGGGCAGAGGACTGCCAGGGCCGAAAGGCGACGTGGTGGATGCTCCCTGACCTGCGGCGCCAGCCGTCGCCGCAGGCGCCGATGGCCGTGTCTGGAAACCGCTGGCAGGCAGGGACGCAGATGGCTGTGCGGTAACTGGCGCCGCGCCGGAGGGCCGGGCTGACATAGACGGGTCAACCGTCGGTTGATTGGTAACAAGCGCACTGTTCCCGATCAACTCCTCCAGCAACGTCGCCAGGCCGACAGCCGGCGCCAGGCCCTCTGCCTCGTGCGGATCGGGTTCTGCTTCCCCGATCAGCAGAACGCCCCAGCGTTCACCACGCGGACTGATCGGGATGGCAACCGCCGAAGCAGCCTCTCCCAGAAGAGCGTACTCCGGATCGGTGGGCACGAGCGACTGCATGACCAGTTGACCCTGCTGGAATGCCTGGCCGACCAACCCTTCCGTCGGGGAGTGGGGTGGGGGCGACGTCCTGTTGGTGCTCCATGCCACGGGCACCAGGACTCCATCCAGATAGCGGTAGAGCATCTCTCCCACCGTGCCATAAAAGCGACGCAGCGCGTCGATTGCCAGGGGCACCACCTGGTCATAGGCCAGCGGGACCTCGGCCAGCAGGGACTGCAAGGCAGGCAGATTGCTCAGACACTCAACCAGCTTGAGGCGTCGCGCTTCAGAGTGGATCGCCAGCGCATAGGCGATCCTGGCCCAGCGGGCCGCATTTGCCACCGGATCGCGATGGGTTATCTCAGGGAGCGCCTGACCGCGCGTCAGGCTGAGCAGCAAGCTGGCGCGACTAACCACCCGTTCTTCAGCCGTCAGCACCCCCTCAAACTGATAACGGCGCATCGCGCCGTTGGCGCGTTCGGCGATGGCCTGGGTCACCATTGCGCCCCAGAAGACCGGACTGTCAACAACCAGGAACCACTCCTGGCTCAGGGGGCTGCCGGATGGCAGCGGGACAAACGTGACATTCGGGATGGTTGGCGGCTCGACATCGGCTTCACCGTACACCGTCACGCTCCGACACAGGGGGGCCAGTTGGGCGATCCGCCCCTGGTGCAGATGAAACAGTGAGAAGCGCAGGGTTCCAAGCGCAACATGGGCTTCCACGCCGCGCTCCTGGGCTGCCAGTTCGAATTGGCGACCGATAACGATCAGCGCATCAGCCTGGCGGCGCCAGCGGTGCGCCTCAGGAATATGGCTCACCAGTTTCATCAGCGATGGCCCAGATCTGCGTGCAGCGAGCGTTTCAGGAGTAGTCATAGACGCTTTCCTCAGAGTGCCCCGCGCAGCCGATATGCACGGACGAAAGCCTGACTGTGCCCTCCAATCGGCCTGAGGTGAATACAGGGGAAATCCGGCTTCCCTGTGCTCCTTCCCACCCATCGGGGCATCAAGCGCCCCCGGCGCCGGTTGGAGGGTGAGGAAATCCGGTTTCCCCACCTGTGGTGAGCCTGTCGAACCGCGCCCCTCCCGCCAGAGAGGGTCTGGAAAAGGCAACCTTTTTTTCGTTGCGTCGTTGTGCGGCGCAGCCGCACAGGCGCTTGATGTGCCGATGGAGGACAGCGGTTCTGTCCTTTGCTCACAGATAGTATGGCATAGTCGCGCAACCAGAATCATTAGCCTGTCACAAGGGTTGCGTTAGGGAACTGTTAGGATTCCTGGCAGGTCACGGCTTTAGTGCTACGACATAGCGTCGTTGGGCTGCTCTGGCAATCGAGATGGTGTATACTGATGCTAACGCAAGAGGCGTTGATGCTTTTAGCCTTGAATATTTTACTGTTATTGATATTGCGATGCCAATCCTCGCTCCTCTGGATGGTCTACGGCAAATCTGAACAAGTATCGCCGCCCCTCTTGTTCTAGAGCTTGCCGGAAGCATCGCTAAGGCACGTTTCAAATCTCGTTCTTCCCGCTTGACCGTTGCTCCGCTGCCCCGATGATCGGTCTGTGCAGGGCCGAACCGGGGAGTCCGGAGATGAGAGTAAGATGCTCAGGGTTGTGTAAAACGCTCCAGAGCGTCGATTCTTGTCTCATCCTGTTGCTTTGCCAAGGCTTCCCGATAACCGTCGTATTGCAGGAAATCGGGTTATGATAATGCAGCAACCGGTCATTTCACCTGATACTGCCCGCACCTGGCAGCCGACCCTGGCCTCTCTATTTGACCTGTGGCAGCACTTCCTTCACGATCAGCGCAACCCCCGCAGCCTGGGGCGGGCCTTGCTTGGCGTGGTTGCCGAGGCGACACGCGCTACCTGGGCCTCGCTAATGGCCTTCGATCCTGAACAGCGCTACTTGCAGATTACCGAAGCCATCGGTCTTCCTGATACTATCATTCAGACTACCCGGGTGGCTCTTGGCGAAGGGCTGGCCGGGTGGGTCGCCCTGCATCGCCAGCCCCTCCTGCTCTCCCCCGACCGCCTGGCGCCAGCCCATCTGGTCAGCCACATGCGCCGCAATGCCATCGGTTCGGCTCTGTGTGTTCCCATGATCAGCGATGGTGAACTCTACGGCGTATTGAACCTTGCGCGTCCGGACAATGAGCCTCCTTTTACCGAGGAGGATCTCTGGTTCGCGACGCTGGTGGCGGAACGCCAGGCCCTGGCCCTGAAAACGGCCAATCTGTACGCTGAACTGGCCAGCCGCGAACGGTTCATGGATCGCATTCTGACAAGCCTGCCGATCTCTCTGGTTGTGCTCAATCGGCGCCTGCAAGTCGTGCTGGCCAATCAGAACTTTTTCCTGAAACTGCGCCGTAATGCCGACCAGATTATCGGGCGCGCCATCAAACATGTGTTTCCTGCCGCGTTGCTGCAGTATCTCCGTCTGGCAGAGCGGGTCGAACAGGTGTTTGTGAATGGCGTGCCCTTTGATGGCGGCAAGGTGGCGTATCGCGCGCCGGGCCTGGGCAAACGGATCTACTACTATCGCCTCGTTCCGCTGAAGCAGGGCCAGGACGTCGATCACGTGCTGCTCCTGATTGAAGACATCACGGAACGTGAGCGACTGGGCGAGGAGGTTCGCCGCGCTGAACGCCACCTGGCCGGTGTGGTCAACCAGGCCAGCGACCTGGTTGTTTCGCTCGACCCCGAGGGGCGGATCATTACATGGAACCCGGCTGCTGAGCGTATATCCGGCTTGCGCGCCGATCAGGTGCGCGGCGAGTTGTTTGTCAGGCTGTGCGCGCCTGATCAGCACTGGAAGGTGAACGATCTGCTGCAGCGCCTCGTTGCGGGCGAGCTGGTGGAGGAAAGCGAGATCGGCCTGCTGCCCGCCAATCTTCAGCAGGTTACCGTGGCCTGGAATTGCTCAGCCATGCGCGATGACGCAGGTAAGGTCGTTGGCATTATTGCCGTTGGTCGCGACCTGACCGAGCGCCGGCGCCTGGAAGCGCAGGTGGTTCAGGCTGCCAAAATGGCTTCCCTGGGGATCATGGCTGGCGGCATCGCCCATGAACTGCGCAATCCCCTGGCGGTTATCCAGGCCAACGCGCAGTTGCTCGAAGAGTATCAGGACAACCCTGAACTGGCCCGGCAGTGCCTCCGGCATATCGTTGCCTCGACCGGACGCGCCGCGCTGATCATCGAAAATCTGCTCAAGTTTGCCCGTCCACCTCAGGACCGTTACCGGCTGATCAGTATCCACGAGGTGCTGGAGGAAACGTTTGCATTGCTGATGAGTCAGCTTCTAGGAGCAAATATCGAACTCGTGCGCGAATTTGCGCCCGATCTGCCGATGATCTACGGCAATCCGGTGTTGCTACAGCAGGTCTTTACCAACCTGATCCTTAACGCCCTGGCAGCCATGCCTCAGGGTGGGCGCCTGACGGTCACCACCCGTACTGCCGGCGAGCAGATCGAGATCCTGGTGTGCGATACCGGTACCGGCATCGCTCCTGAGCATATATCACATATTTTTGACCCTTTCTTTACCACCCGACCGGTCGGAACCGGCGTTGGTCTGGGGTTGGCGATCAGTTACAGCATCGTTCAGCAGCACCACGGTCAGATCACCGTCGAAAGCCGGCCAGGTCACGGCACGTGTTTCACCATTCGCCTGCCTGCCGATGGGTAATGCCGGTCGTTATCTGTGCTTGTGTTGAGGCGCTGCGGCGCTGCCGCTCGCGGCGAGTGCGCGGCCGCAGGCTTCCAGCAAGAAACCATTGCGAGGCGGGTGTGGGGAACCCGGGTTTACCCGTACTCCACCCGCGGTTGGGCTCACCTGGCGCCCCGCTGGGCAGGGGCGCGGTTCGACAAGCTCACCACAGGTGGGGAAACCCGGGTTCCCCGTATGTTCACCTCAGGCCCCATGCCCGGAGCGCCCACCGCCGCGATGACCATGGGGTATCTCTGGGAGGGCCGCCCCCTCCCTGGCCCTCCCCCGCTGGGGGAGGGAACCGGGCTTCTCCCACCAGGCAGGGGGGTGGAGCAACCCAGGTTCCCCGTATGTTCACCTCAGCCGTCTATGCGGCTGCGCCGCACAACACCGGAATGAAAATATGTGTTCTTGGGAGGGCTGTGCCCTCCCAAACCCTCCCGCGCGCGGGCTATTTTCACCTCAGTCTGTGATGGAGATGCCAATGAGCCAGGTACTTATCGTTGACGATGAAGCTGACCTCGTCTGGGCTCTGGGCCAGGTCTTGCGTCAGGAAGGTCACACCGTCAGGGTGGCCTATGACGGTAGCGAGGCGCTGGAACTCTGTCGCTACACGACACCCGACTTGATGATCCTCGACATCTCTATGCCCCACGTAGATGGTCTGACCGTTTGCCAGACCCTGCGCCTCGACCCGCAGCTTGCCGAGGTGCCGGTAATCTTTCTCACCGGGCGCGACATGCTCGATGATCGTCTGCGCGGCTTCGAGGTAGGCGGCGATGATTACATGGTCAAGCCATTTGATATGCGGGAACTGAAAGCCCGTGTGCGCGCCCTGCTGCGCCGGAGCGCGCGGTCGGCTGTTCCTACCTCCGAGGCCGGCGTTCTGAGGGTGGGCGAACTGGGCCTGAACCTGCAAACCCGTACAGTTCAGGTTGGCGAGAAGGCGCGCCAGCTTACTCCAGCCGAGTTTGAGTTGCTCACCTTCCTTATGCGTCACCCTGATGAGGTGTATTCCAGTGACCAGTTGTTGCGCCTTGTGTGGGGGTACGCTCCCGATACCGCCGAGCCGGGTCTGGTGCGCTGGCACGTTATGAATCTGCGGAACAAGATTGAGCGCGATCCCTCCCGGCCCGTCTACCTGTGCACCGTGCCCCGGCATGGGTATATTCTGCGAAGTGGCCCCGAGACTACGTGATGCCCGACACCGATACGGCTGCTGGTCTGGATAATACCAACTTCACGTGAACACTCCGCAAGCAGTGGTGCGTCGAAGCGCATCTGGACGCCTTGCACAACAATCTGCAATCGGAAATCTACAATCTAAAACCGTATAACTCCCCCCAAACCCTCCCGCTGCGGAGGGGTGCGGTTTTCGACAGGCTCATTGCAGTAAACCCGGTTTCCCCGCTTCCCTGCCTGCCGGTGTGGGGCGCACTCCCGATCCGGAGAGTTTGGGAGGGCTTTGCCCTCCCAAACATAAACCTGTTTTCATCATGTCATTGTGCGGCGCAGTCGCACAGGCGGCTGATCTGAACATCGGGGAACCCGGGGTTCCTCGTGCCCCTCCCGCGCACCCCTTGCTTCTGCCCGGCAGGGTAGGGGCATGCCCCTCGGCGCTTCCCAACAAAGAGGAGTCTCGTTGCAGTACTAACACATCCCTAACTCAAGGCTTGCGAAGGGCTAACACCCGGACGCGGGCTTTTCGTGTGTAATGAATGGCGGGTTCCACACCCACTCGTTTACGTACCAGCATAGGAGGAACCGTATGGCGGTCGAGAAGGTGAATGCGTCGAGCAGCCTGGCCGAAGTGGTGGATCGTATCCTGGACAAGGGCGTGGTGATTGATGCCTGGGCCCGCGTCTCCCTGGTTGGCATCGAACTGCTGGCCGTTGAGGCCCGCGTCGTTATCGCCGGGGTTGATACGTACCTCAAGTATGCCGAAGCCGTGGGCCTGACGGCCTCGGCGGCGGCCCCGGCCTAGGTGTCCGGGCCGGCGAGCCGCGCGCGCTGGACAACGCCAGCAACGTGCCAGGCGCTTCGTCCGGCCAGTTCGTGAACAGGGGTCCGGGAGGACCTCGTCCTCCCGGAAACCTTCTTGCTCCTGTGCATCTGACCTGAGGTGAAAATAGCCCGCGCGCGGGAGGGTTTGGGAGGGCGAAGCCCTCCCAGGAAACACCCCGCCAGCGGGGAGGGTTTGGGAGGGCTGCGCCCTCCCAAGAACAATAATATTTTCATTCTGACGTTGTGCGCCCCGCGCATGGGGCCTGATGTGATGATCGAAGCCGTATGGGCTTTTTTATAAAACACGCCTGATTACCCAGGGAAACAGCATGGTGACGAACGCGACCTCTGAACATCCCTCTCGCGGCGTTGCTGATCTCCAGAACGCCGCTCCGAACACCCTGCGGTCCGTTGTCGTCGCTCGTCTGCTAGAGGAGTTGCGCGCGACACGGGTGGCGGACGCGGCTGCGGAGCGCGCGCAGCGGGCGGCGACGCTGGCGGAGCGCCAGGACGAGGTGGCCCGGCTGCTGGAGGAGCAGCGCGCAACGCGGATGGCGGACGCGGCTGCGGAGCGCGCGCAGCGGGCGGCGACGCTGGCGGAGCGCCAGGACGAGGTGGCCCGGCTGCTGGAGGAGCAGCGCGCAACGCGGATGGCGGACGCGGCTGCGGAGCACACGCAGCGGGCGGCGACGCTGGCGGAGCGCCAGGACGAGGTGGCCCGGCTGCTGGAGGAGCAGCGCGCAACGCGGATG
>CAKZKA010000187.1 GCA_937120965.1 uncultured Chloroflexota bacterium | reverse complement strand
GGCTGAGCCTCAGGGCGAAGCCTGAGCCTGTCGAAGGGGGCCGGCGGCGGGAACCAACCAGCGCATCCCAACGCCATCACGCCCGTCGCCCCTGAACCTGGCAGGCAGGGGCATGGGGGAAACCCGGTTTTCCCAGACCCCGACCGCGCTTGAACTCGCCTGCCACCCCGGCAGGCAGGGGCGTGGGGGAAACCGGGTTTCCCCGGGTTTCAGTCAATCAACCCGTAGGCGGCGGCGCCGACCAGCGCCGCCCTGGGGTCGAGGATGACATGCACGGGGGTGCGCTCCATCAGCCCGCGGAAGCGGCCCTTGTTCCGCATGGCATCGAGCAGGCGCGCGCCGCGTAGCTGGGTGAGGATGCGCGGCGGGATACCACCGCCCAGGTACACCCCGCCGGTGGCGAAGACTTTGAGCGCCAGGTTCCCCATTTCCGAACCGAGGATGCCCAGAAAGCAATCGAGCGTGGCTGTACACAGGGGACAGGGAGTGGCCGGGTCGAGCGCGCCGTCAACGATCACCGGCGTGGGGTCGTCGGCCACTGCCAGCGCCGCGGCTATCTCCGCCGTCTCGCGCCGGAAGACGCGGTCGCGGAAAAAGGCGTAGAGATTGGGGATGCCCAGGCCGGAGCACAGCCGCTCGTAGCTCACGTGATGGTGATGTTCGAGCATATAACTGAGCAGTTCGACCTCGAGCGGCGTGGTGGGGGCAAAGCTGGAATGGCCACCCTCGGAAGGATGGGCGCGGTAGTGCCCGTACTCCCAGGTGAGGTAGGCCTCACCCAGGCCCGTACCGGGGGCGATCACGGCAATATTGCCGCGGGGGTCCGGCTTACCGGGGTTGAGGGTGGCCAGATGTTCGGGTTGGAGGTACGGCACTGACTGGGCGAAGGCCACCAGATCGTTGATCAGCGTCACCGGCACACCGCCGAGATGGACGCTCAGGGCGCGCGCATCAATGACCCAGGGCATATTGGTGATCTCGGCGCGCTGATCGATCACCGGACCGGCGACGCCAAAACAGGCGCCTTCGAGGGAGACAGGATGGGCGGCGAGGAACTCGCTGACGATCGTCTCAAGGTTACGGTACTGATTGCTCGGGAAGGTTGCCGTGGCCAGAAAATGTTCCGGCCCCTCATCGCGCGAAACGAGCACCAGGGCGGTCTTGGTGCCGCCGACGTCGCCTGCAAGAAACATGCCTCTCTCCTCTAGCTGGTGCGCCGGCAAGCCCCTCAACAGGAAGGTCCGCGAGGCGAGGATAATACCATTTTTGGTTTTAGATTGTGGATTGCCACACTGGGCAGCACAACGCCTGAAATCGCTTCAGGCAATGCGGCATCATCAACGGTAATTGGTATAACACCCTTTCAGCGACCCTCTTCCCGAGCCAGTGGAAGGAGGTACACCGATTCTGGTTGACAGAATCGGATTGGACAGCCCTGCACCGCCACAGCTCTACAGCTCCACAAAGCCCCGGGTGGAGGTGTGGAGCGGTGGCGGTGAACCGGGCCATACGGGTCTCCATTTCCACCGGTACTAGCGCCGCTCCCCAAGCGCCGCCCGCAGCGCGCCGATGGCCCCGGCAACGCCGCGATCGGGCGCGAAGATCGCCGAGCCGGCCACGGCCACCGTAGCGCCCGCATCGCGCAGCGGGCCGATGGTCTCGGAGTTGACCCCGCCATCAACCTGGATGTCAACAGCATCGAGCCGGCGGGCGCGCAGCATCTGGCGCAGCCGGGCCACCTTGTCGAGACCGCCGGCAATGAAGCTCTGGCCGCCAAAGCCGGGGTTGACCGTCATCACCAGGACCAGATCGACCTCGGGCAGGATCTCCTCCAGCGCGCCGAGAGGGGTGGCGGGGTTGAGGGCCACGCCGGGCCGCGCGCCGAGGGCGTGGATGCTCTGCACCGTGCGGTGCAGATGGGTGCAGGCCTCGACGTGGACGGTGATCCGCTCGCAGCCCGCAGCGACAAACTCTTCCAGGTAGCGTTCAGGATCCACAATCATCAGGTGGGCATCGAGGATCGCGTCGTAGCGGGTGGCGAGGGGGCGGAGGGCGCGCGCCACCAGCGGCCCGAAGCTAATGTTGGGCACAAAGCGCCCGTCCATCACGTCAAGGTGCAGCCAGCGCACACCTGCGGCCAGGGCCGCTTCCACCTGGTCGCCGAGGCGCAAAAAGTCAGCGGTAAGGATCGAGGGAGCGAGGATCATAACCTTCCGTTTCTACCCTGGAAGCTTCCGGCGGCTACTGCACGGCGTTGCCCTGACAGGTGAACTGGCCCGCAAATGGCGCACGCCATCTTCGTCGGCGACGATCACATCGGTAACCAGGTCGAGAAAGAGACCGTGCTCAACGATCCCGGCCCGCCGTTCCAGAGCGGCAGCCAGGCCCTCCAGGTCCTCAATCGGGCCGAAGGCGCAATCGAGGATGTAGTTGCCCTGATCGGTGTGGAACAGCGAGCCGCTACTCGTTCGCCGGAACGCCACTCGCGCCCCGAGGCTGGCCACAAAGCGCGCGGTCGCCTGAGCGCCGAACGCGATCACCTCCAACGGCAGGGGGAAGCGACTGCCAAGGGCCGATGTCAGCTTGCTTGAGTCTACCACAATGACCTCGCGTCGCGAGGCCTGGGCCACCATTTTCTCGCGGAGCAACGCCCCGCCGCCGCCCTTGATCAGATTGAGGTGCGGATCAACCTCATCGGCTCCGTCAATCGTCAGGTCCACCGTTCCGCAGTCATCGAGGGTGGTGAGTGGGATTCCCAGAGCTTCTGCCTCGCGTTCAACACTATCGGCGCAGGCTACACCCACGATATCGCGCAGTGCTCCTGTCTTTAGCAGCGCGGCGATGCGGCGCACGGCGTGAATGGCCGTGCTGCCGACCCCGAGACCGACCACCATTCCCGGTTCGATCAGTTCCACTGCTCGTTCGGCGGCTCGACGCTTGAGTTCTTCTCTGGAATCGCTGTTCATGACGGTTGCTCGCTTTCGAAATGCGCGATAGTGTTGTAGTGGGGCGAAATTCGTCACCGGTATCAAGCCACCCGCCCCTCCCGGCGACGTTCAGGGGCGAACAGAACGTATGGACGCCGACGGGCGTTATGGCGTCGGGATGCGCTGGTTGGTCCTCACCCCCGGCCCCCTTCGACAGGCTCAGGCTTCGCCCTGAGGCTCAGCCCGAAGGGGCGGGTCTCTCCAGCAAGCTGGAGCGCCTGCGCTGAGCCTGTCGAAGCGGGAAGACCGGAGCCGCGCGAGCATTCCAATGCGGTACAGGCCACGTTGGCTCGGATGTTCTGTCCGACCTTAAACCCGGCGACAAGAGTGTGGAAGGGCGCCCGCCGGCCCTGTGCTCGACCTCCTCACGGAGCAACCGGGGTGAGCGCCTCATGGCCCGTCAGGCCGGTCACTTCACGGATGCGCGCCTCGTCAAGGGTCTCTTCGGCCAGCAGGGCCTGCGCCAGCGCATCCAGCCGATCGCGATGCTCGTTGAGCAGGCGAATGGCTTTCTGGTAGCTCTCATCAACGATCTTGCGCACGGCTCTGTCGGCGACCTGGGCGGTGGCTTCGCTGTACGGGCGCTGCGACAGTCCCGCGCCCAGGTAGTTACCGCGGCTGGTATCCAGCAGTTGCACCTGGCCCACCTCGTCGCTCATCCCAAAACGCATGACCATCGCCTGGGCCAGGTTGGTCACCTGTTGCAGGTCGTTCTCGGCGCCGGTGGTGACGTTGCCGTAGACCACCAGTTCGGCCGCCCGCCCGCCCAGGATGGTGACAATGCGCGCGCGCAGGTAATCCTCGGTGTAGTTGTAGCGGTCGTTGATCGGCACCGAGAGGGTAACGCCGAGCGACTGGGCCCGGGGCACAATCGTCACCCGGCGCACAGGGTCGCTTTCGGGCTGGAGCAGGGCCAGGAGGGCGTGACCGGCCTCGTGGCAGGCCACGCGCTCACGCTCCTCAGGATGCAGCAGGATGCGCCGTTCCAGACCCAGGTAGATCTTCTCCAGCGCGTCGGCGAAATCGCGCATGGTCACCTGAGTGCTGCCACGACGCGCCGCCAGCAGCGAAGCCTCATTCACCAGGTTCCGCAGTTCCGCGCCCGTTGCTCCCGGCGCATTCTCGGCCACCCGGTGCAGATCCACATCAGGCGCCAGGGGCACATCGCGGGTGTGGATCTTGAGGATCTCAGCGCGACCGTTTTTATCCGGCGGCTGCACCACGATGCGCCGGTCGAAGCGACCGGGACGCAGCAGGGCCGGGTCGAGCACATCGGAGCGATTGGTAGCCGCCAGCACGACGACGTGTGTCCGGGCGTCGAAGCCATCCATCTCGGTGAGGATCTGGTTGAGGGTCTGCTCACGCTCCTCGCTGCCCCCCAGCTCGCCGCCGCCGCGCCGCCGCCCGATGGCGTCAATCTCGTCAATGAAAATGATCGACGGCTCCGCGGCGCGCGCCTGCTGAAACAGATCGCGTACCCGGCTGGCGCCCACGCCCACCACCATCTCAATGAACTCCGAACCGCTCATCGTAAAGAACGGCACATTGGCCTCACCGGCCACGGCGCGGGCCAGGAGCGTTTTGCCGGTGCCCGGCGGCCCTTCCAGCAGCACGCCGCGGGGAATGCGCGCGCCGAGCTTTTCGTATTTCTCCGGGTTTTTGAGAAAGTCAACGATCTCGATCAGTTCCTGTTCAACTTCGTCGATCCCGGCCACATCGTCGAAGGTGACGCGCTGCATGGTGGAGGGATCGTAGCGGCGGGCGCGCGCGCGGCCCAGGCCAAACACTCCGCCGGCCCCGCCCGCCGTGCGCAGCGCGCGCGAACTGAGCCACAGAAAACCGCCAATCAGCAGCAAGGTTGGCCCGAAGGCCAGCAACAACGTCCACAGCGGCGAACGCGCCTGTTCGAGCGGCTCGGCGGTGATCACCACACCGTTCGTCTCCAGCAGGGTGATCAGCTCCGGATCGGGGATGAGCGCCGGCTTGATCGTCGCAAAGCGACGGTACACGCGCTCCCCGGCAGGGGGCGGGTCGCCAGCCGGTGTTAGCACCACCAGGCCGTGCGGACCTTCGCTGGCCGTCACCGGTTGGCGAAACTCACCTTGAATGTCCTCGCCGCGACTGGTGATGGCCACGACATTTCCAGCAGCAACCTGTTCCTTAAAAACGGTGTACGGAATGGTAATATAGGTTGGCTCGGCAGGAAAGAGCCAGTTGATCAGCAGGTAGTTCAGTACCAGGAGCACCAGAAAGGTGATCCAGAAACTCCCGCTCCGGGCGGGTTGCCACACGGGCCGCTGATTGGCCCCTGGTCCAGGCGCCGGTGGCGCGGGAGGAGGCGTGCCGCGGGGGAGTGGTGCCATACGTATCCTCTGTGTTTTGAGCCATGGCCTCAGCAGGCTGAGGTGAACATATGGGGAAACCGGGTTTCCCCACACCCCTCCCTGAGGGGAGGGTTTGGGAGGACTACGCCCTCTCAGGAAACAACCCGCGTGCGGTGCAGCCGCACGGACAGCCAGGGCGAATAGAGGCAAAACCGCATTTCTCTACCCTCCCGCCTGAGAGGAAGCGCCGCAAAGGCGAAGCCCTCGCAGGAGCAGGTGCTGCTGTGCTTATTATACGCCCGAAGTAACACCCATCGAAATCTGATTGCAGCCAGTGCCTGGACTATGGTACACTGCCCTCGATCTTCGCCCGCGACGTGGAGGTTTGCCCGGTGACGCAGGACGATCAGCAAATGCCCGAGCGCGGTTCCGAGCGCCGTATGAGCCGCGACACACTTCTCTTGCTCGGCGCTCTCACCTTTCTCATTCTTGCCGTCGCTCTCACGTTCCTGTTTACGCCCAATACTGGTACGAACATCGGTCAAATCCCGGCTACGGCAACTGGTGTTCCTCCCACTGAAGCGGCACAGTCGCCGGTTGCGCCCCAGGCAACGCCGACTTCCATCCCCGAGGCGCCCTATCCCAGCCCGGAGGTGATCGGTGCGGCGCCGACGGCCACACCCCTGCTCCCCACCGGTCAGCCAGGAACGGCTACGGCTAGCCCGGGCGCGCCTGAAGAGCCGTACCCCGGCCCGGTCGGCGAGGGCACGCCCCCGCCCCTGCCGACGTTTAACCCCACAGTCATTCAGCCCACGGCGCCGCCGCCCCCGACGCGCCCACCCGAGGTCATTCAGCCTACCGTTCCGCTACCCATCCAGCCACCTCCCACTGCCCCCCCGATTCCAACCCCAACGGCGGATCTGGCTCTCGATGTCACCCCGACCGCGGTCCCCACCGTTCCGCCGCCAACACCTACCACGCCGCCCCCGCCGCCGGCTGATGTGCTACGGGGCAGCGTGCGCTGGTCGGCTGCGCAGGGGCCGATCATCCTGCGTCGCGATGTGCAGATCGCGCCCGGGGCAGAACTGCTGATCGAGCCGGGGGTGGAGGTCCGCCTGGATCCAGGGGTATCCATTTTTGTCGATGGTGGACGGTTGCTGGCCGCGGGAACGGCTGAACAGCCGGTGCGCTTCGTGGGGAACACTGGCGCCCGCTGGAGCGGCCTGTTCGGACGCCCGGACAGCATCGTGGTGCTGGAACATACCGAGGTGCGCGGTGGAGGCGCGGGCGGCACGGTGATGGCCGTGGATCGCAGTAACCTGACGGTGCGGAACAGCCGCTTTATTGACAACGGCGGCGGCATTATCACCACCGACACCCGTCTGGAGATGAGCGACACGCAGATGTTCGGCAACGATATTCCCTTTGGCGCGGCGCTGGAGGTGAGCTTCGCGCGCGGGAACTTCGTGACCCTCACCCGCAATCGCTTCGGCATCAATCGCCTCACCAGTGGTTCACCCCAGGTGCGCCTCACCAACAGCAGCACCTTCGAAACGCTGAACCTGACGGTCGAGGGCAACCTGATGACCGGCGGTACGCCCAATCTGCAATTGACGACCAATGGCCCCCTCAGGGGCGCCGTCGTCTGCAATACCCTCGTGGGCGATGACCAGGGCTTCGGCATCCGCACCGCCACCGAACAGGTGGCGCCCAACGGCGCCCTGCCCATGGATCTGCGCGTCGAGCAGAACTATATTGACGACCACGTCCCGCCGATCATCCCGATCTACCTGCGCTTCGGGCTTGGCCGCGGCGCGACGAGCGAGATCTTGCTCGATATGCGCAATAACTGGTGGGGCGACGCCTCGGGGCCCTATGACCCCGAGCGCAACGCCGACGGACGCGGCGACTCGGTGGGGGTGAACATTGAGTTCATCCCCTGGTTGCGGACCCCACCCTCCTGCGCCCCGCCGCGGTAGTCGCCGCTACGCAGCGCGCCCCTCGCCAGCACACGCTCCCGCGGGGCCCCCGGGTGAGACGAAAGCGGTTGCGCGAATGGTTCCAGGGTAAACGCAACTACCCCGAACCCTCCAGGCTGGCGAGGGCTCGGGTGATCTGCTGGCCCTGATGCATCGCTCCGAAATTGGACCTAATTCTCGGTCTCTATCCTGACCTTCGTCGAGGGCCTGGTCCTCAGTTCATCCGCTGCGTCCTGCTCATCCACCACTCGATTGATCTCGCGCGCGACGACATCGAGACCCCGAATGGCTGCCCGGGCGATGCCCAGGTGCAGCCGGCCAACCGCCCTGAAGAGATCGCCAGTGGCGTCAATCGCCTCATTGCGGGCGCGAGGTGGCAGCAGGTACAGCGGCCCGGTCACTGCCGCCATCCCCAGGCGCACCACACTGGCGCCCAGCGTGCCGGCCGCATCGATCAGATCGTCGCCCCGGCCCGTGGTGGTACCCTGGTTGGTAGTACCCTGGCTACCCTGGTTGCGTGCCTCTGTCATATATGTACCTCCCTGGCTTTTCCGACAACTCCCATTATAGTCCCCCTGTGGCAATGTGTCTATGACGCGGAGACACTCCAGCTATCCATGTGGCTGCGCCGCACAACGACAAGATGAACACAGGTTTTTCCTGGGAGGGCGTAGGCGCCGCGCCGCTACGCCCAAACCCTCCCCCGGCAGGAGCGTAGGAAATCCGCTTTCCCCATACCCTAACCGACCTCAGGGCGCGGCCAGGATCTCCAGGCGCCCGTCACCGTCCACGTCGTGCAGGGCAATACGGCGCCACTGACCGGGCGATGATCGCCATTCGAGCTGAAAGCCCCAGCCGTGCCAGCGCCAGACCGAGACGTGCTCCCCGGCGTCGCCGGGCGCCGCGCCGCCCTCCAGCACTACCAGTTCGCCGCGCCCGTCACCTTCGAAATCGGCCCAGGCCAGGTCCTGGATAGGTATTGCGGGCGCCGAGCCACCCCAGATGATCCGGAAGCGCCCTCCCCTCCAGCCCAGCAGGTAAGGCTGCGAACGCAACCGGCCCGTCTCGTCGGGCTGCCAGAGGAGCAGGAGCAGTTCGGTGCGTCCGTCGTCGTTAGGGTCGCCAGCCAGCACGCGGGTGATGCGCCATGCGGGATGCTCGTTGCGCCAGACCACCGGAGCATCGGGGCCGGCGCCGTCGCGCAGCGTCACCACTCCCGCCGCGTCCAGCTCGGCCCACAGCGGCGCGCCATCGCCGCGCAGATCGGCAGGCGTCGACCCAGCGTGCGGGGGCACGGACGCCGCGGTGGTTACCGGCTGGCCGCTGGTCCCGTCCCAGCGCCAGGCGCTGGTAACGGTTGATGGTAGGAGTGCGCGAGTAGGGGCAGGCGTGGCCGGCGCGTCGGGTGGACGCCTCACGGCTGCCCGGGTAGGGGCGGGCGTGGCCGGCGCGTCGGATGGGCGCCGCAGCGGCCAGCCCAGCGCCTCCAGTGCTGCGCGCCAGGCTGCGCCTTCCGGCGCCAGGGGCCGGGGGCGTCCGCCCGTGGTGGCAACGGGCGCAACGGCAAGCAGGGCGACCCCCTGGCGATCCAGCAGCGCTCGCAGCACCGCTCCGCTGCTCAGGGCCGGGTTATCAGGCCCGTCGAAGAGAAAATTGCCCAGGGAATAGGCGACGACGCCGGTGCGCCCCTCCGCTGCCAGGAGTTCAACCGGCTGGAGCACGTGGGGATGGGCGCCCAGGACCAGATCGGCGCCAGCGGCTACCAGTCGCGAGGCCCAGGCCCGTTGCCGTACCCCCGGCTCGGTTGCGTACTCCACGCCCCAGTGGATCAGCACCACCACCGCATCAGCTTCAGCGCGCGCCGCCCTCACCGCCTCCAGCGCCCGCGCGCTGAGCCAGGCGCGCCCGAGCGGGCACGCCTCAGCGCCCGGCGGGCAGCCCACAAAGTCGGGATTTGGCCAGGCGCGATCCTCCGGCGGGGCCAGCCCCCCGCGCCCATCGGCGGGATCGCGCACATCATTGAAGGCCAGCACCGCCACGCGCAGCCCGCGCGTGCCCGTCATCACCGGCGCAAACGCTGCCGCCTCGCTCCGGCCCGCTCCCGCCGCGGCCAGCCCCGCGTCACGCAGCGTGTCGAGCGTCTCAACCAGACCTTCCGGGCCAGCGTCGAGGGCGTGGTTGTTCGCCAGGCTCAGCAGATCGAAGCCGGCAGAACTGAGCACTGCAACCTGCGCGGGCGGCGCAAGCAGGCGGTACGGCCCCGGTCGCACCGGCGAAGTTGCCGTCGTCAGCGGGCTTTCCAGATTGCCCAGGGTTACCTCTCCGGCCAGCAACTCGCGGGTATCCGCCAGCAGCGCGGCCGGGTCCCGCCCTTCGGCCTGACGAGCCACCCCGCGCGCCAGCATCACATCGCCAACAGCGCGCAGATCCAGCGCGGCGCCGCCGGTCCACCCTGGCCGGGTGTAGAGCGTCTGCCAGCCGCTCAGGTCAGGCGGCGACGCCGGAGGCGCGGCGCAGGCCCCTGACCACGCCGCCAGGAGGCTGACCAGGATGGCGAAGAACAGGATTCTAACGCGAACATAGCCTGCCCGCGGGAGGGTTTGGGCGTAGGGGCGCGGCGGCGCCGCGCCCCTACCCCCTCCCAGGAAACAACCCGCCCGCGG
>CAKZKA010000186.1 GCA_937120965.1 uncultured Chloroflexota bacterium | reverse complement strand
CATATCACGGCTGTAGGGATACATCCACGATATGATACGGTTGCGCGTGACTCACCTCATATACCTACCCCCAAAAGAGGGGGGGTGAGGACCAGCAGCACATCAGGACGCCATCCGCCCAAAACTCTATCCCTGAGAGGGGTAGGGAGGTGGGGTATGCGGGGCCTGGGGGCGCAGTCCCCAAAAACCCTACACCTGAGAGACCCCTGAGAGGGAGTATGCGGGGGTATAATGCATATGTGCTTACAACCTCTCGCAAGATGCGTGCCCCTGCCTCGCACGCTGCGCGTTCAGGGTGCAGGACGGAAGAGCGAGGGAAACCATGCCTGGCCCACGGATACGAGTGCTATTGATTGACGACCATGCGGTTGTGCGGGGTGGCCTGCGCTTCTTTCTCGCAGGTGCTGATGACATCGAGATCGTCGGCGAGGGCGGCAGCGGCGCCGAGGCGCTGGAGCTTGCCGCGCGACTGGCCCCCAACGTGGTTATCATGGATATGATGATGCCGGGGATGGACGGGATCGAGGCCACGCGCGCGCTGCGACAGCGCTTCCCTGAGATACGCGTCCTGGCGCTGACAAGCTTCGGCGAAGGTGAGTTGGTGCAGCGCGCGCTCCAGGCGGGGGCGATTGGCTATCTGCTGAAGGATACGCAGGGGAGCGAGCTGGTCGCGGCGATCCGCAATGCCTTCGCGGGCGCACCGGTGCTGAGCCCCGACGTCACCAGGGCGCTGGTGAGCACCCTGAATACCCCACCGGCCCCTGGCGGCGATCTGTCCGAACGCGAGCTGGCAGTGCTGCGGCTGATGGTTGCGGGCTTGAGCAACGAGCAGATCGCCGAACGGCTCTACATCAGCCGGAACACCGTGCGCCACCACGTTCACAACATCCTCGCCAAGCTGGACGCCGCCAACCGGACCGAGGCGGTCGCCCTTGCCGTGCAGCACAACCTGGTCAGATGACGCCCCGCAGGTGTCGCGGCGGCCCACCGGGCTGCCGCGACACCGCCCCCGGTTCGCCTCGACGTTACCCCGCGCACCTGGTCATTCCCACCAACAGGTTGCCCCTCGCCTCGCTCAGGGCCCTGGCCAAGGCGCTTCCCCTTCGACTGCGCTCAGGACGGCGGCTTCGGGCAGTATAACCCATGCCGTGCCAGACTCGTCAGGTAGCGTGAGGGTGATCCTCGTCAGATGCGCCGCGCCCGGGCTGCAATCTACACCTGCGCTACGTCCCCCGGGCAATGCGTACCACCTCTTCACAGGCGCGCAGGGTGGCGATGCGGGCCCAGCCGAGTGAGGCGTTTGGCCCGATCGCCACAAGCAGCAGCAGGTCGTCGAGCGTGGCCATAATCATGCTCTGGTCGTGACCCTCCTGGATCACCAGGTAGCCCGGACGCTGCTGGCCCAGGTTACGCCCGATTTCGGCCAGGGCCATAGTGTTGCCCGCTGCCAGAGCGGCAATGACCGTCACGTTAATGTCACGCCGGCGGCTCCAGTGGGTCAGCACGATACCGCTGATATCGGCCAGCACGGCACAATGGACATCCGGCTCGAGGGCCAGCTCCTTAAGCGCCTGGCGCATGGCCTCGATCTGCGTTTCGGAGTAGGAGCGATTGCCTGCACCCGCGGGGCCAGAGGTCAGCCGAATGGCCACAGGGGCGTCGTGCAGCGGCGTCGTCTGGCGTCGGGATCGGGCAGCGGCCAGGCGCTGCCCCAGGGGCTCGGTTTGCGGCGACAGCGGCGTGGTCTGCGCCAGCTTTGGAGCGGGAGGCGCTGGCGGTTCAGTGCGTTGCGAGGGACGCGGCAGCAGTTTGATCGGGTCGAGCAGCAGATCAACCGCCAGGCGTAGCCGTTCCGGCGACGCGGGCTTCTCCAGCAGGCAGTCAATCTTCAGTTCAGCAGCCCGTTCGGGGGTCAGATCTTCGGGGCCAACGGTGAAGACGATCACCGCCGTCTTCGGATCCAGTTCGCGCACGCGCTGCACCAGCTCCAGGCCGCTCATCCCGGGCATACGAATATCGGTAAAGAGGAGATCCACCGGTTGACGAGCGATCTGGAGCAGCGCCGCCTCGGCTGAGGGGACAGCGTGAACCGTATAGGGGGAATCGTGGGTCAGGGCCAGACTGACAACGCGCCGGACGTTCGGGTCGTCATCAACGACCAGAATGCGTTTCTCCATCGATCGGCTCCCTGTCGCGGATTACCCGTTACGCCTGCCGCCGCTGATCATGCGCGGTTGTTGTAGTATACCCTATTCTGATGTGAAAATACGGGGAAACCGGGTTTCCCCACCTGTGGTGAGCTTGTCGAACCGCGCCCCTGCCTGTGGGGGCGCCAGCCGCTCCCAACCGCGGTTGGGACATAGGGAAACCGGGTTTCCCCACCTGCGGTGAGCCTGTCGAACCGAACCCCTCCCTGCGGGGAGGAGCCCGGTTCCCTCCCCCAGCGGGGGAGGGCCAGGGAGGGGACGGCCCTCCCAGAGATACCCCATGGTCATCGCGGCGATGTGCGGCGCAGCCGCATGGAGGTGAACATACGGGGAAACCAGGTTTCCCCAATCCCCTCCCTGCGGGGAGGCGCCCGGTTCCCTCCCCCAGCGGGGGAGGGCCAGGGAGGGGGCGGCCCTCCCAAAGACACCCCATGTTCATCGCGGCGTTGTGCGCTCCGCGCATGGGGCCTGAGGTGAACATACGGGGAAACCGCGTTTTCCCATCCCCCTGCCCGTGAGGGCGGCAAGCCCTCCCCACCGGGAGGGTTTGGGCGCAGGCGCGGCACCGCCGCGCCTGCGCCCTCCCAAGAAACAGCTTGGCTTCAGCTTGTCAGAGGATGGAGAAAGCCGATTTCCCCGCGCCCCTGCCTCTGGCTGTGTTCAGACAGCCTTTACGAGCGTAACGCGATGTGCAACTCCTTGAGTTGCCGCTCGTCCACCGGCGAGGGAGCGTTGGTCATCAGATCCACAGCCTGCTGGGTCTTGGGGAAAGCCATGACCTCGCGAATAGTGCTTTCATCGGCCAGGATCATCACGATGCGATCAATACCGGGGGCAATACCGCCGTGGGGTGGAGCGCCGTACTCAAAGGCTTCGAGCATGTGCCCGAACTGGGCCATCGCCGCCTCGCGACTGATCCCGAGCAGATCAAAAACCTTCTGCTGCACTTCGCGGCGATGGATACGGATCGAACCACCGCCGACCTCGTAGCCGTTGAGTACCAGGTCGTAGGCCTTGGCGCGCGCCTTGCCGGGATCGCTATCGAGCAGCGGCAGGTCCTCGTTGCGGGGCGAGGTAAAGGGATGGTGGACAGCGTCCCAGCGTTCTTCTTCGGGGTTCCACTCGAACATGGGGAAATCGACGATCCAGGCGAAGCTGAGCTTATCAGGGTCAATCAGGCCGAGGCGCGCAGCCAGTTCCCGGCGCAACCGGTCGAGGGCCGCGGCCACCACCGAGGGCGTATCGGCGACGATCAGCAGCAAGTCGCCGGGGCGCGCCCCCATACGCTCGATGATCGCTTCGAGTTCTCCGGGCCCCAGATTCCTGGCGAACGACGAGCGCACCTCGCCGCCCTCGGCAGGCAGGGCCGCCCAGGCCAGGCCCCGCGCCCCGGCTACGCGGGCCAGTTCGGCCAGTTCGTCGATCTGCTTGCGCGAGAAGCTCGCGCAACCGGGCGCCCGCAGGCCCTTGACCTGGCCGCCGCGCTCGAGCGCCCCCTGGAAAACCTGGAAGGGCGTGCTGGCGAGCACCTCCCCGAGGTTGACCAGCTCGAGGTCGTAACGCAAATCGGGCTTGTCGGAGCCATAGCGCTCTATGGCCTCGGTGTAGGTGAGGCGTCGAAACGGGGTTGAGAGAGCCTTATGGGGCGTGATTGTGCGGCACAACTCGATAAACAGCCGCTCGATCAGACCCAGCACGTCTTCCTGGTCCACAAAGCTCATCTCCAGATCGAGCTGGGTGAACTCTGGCTGCCGGTCGGCGCGCTGATCTTCATCGCGGAAACAGCGGGCGATCTGGAAGTACTTGTCAAAGCCGGCCACCATCAGCAACTGCTTGAGTTGCTGGGGACTCTGCGGCAGGGCGTAGAACTTGCCGGGGTGCAGGCGCGAGGGCACCAGGTAGTCGCGCGCGCCCTCAGGGGTTGACTTGATCAGGATCGGCGTCTCGATTTCCAGGAAGCCCTCGCGATCGAGAAAATCGCGCATGAACTTGACAACCCGATGGCGCAGCATGATATTCCGCTGCATGCGCTCGCGCCGGAGATCGAGGTAGCGGTACTTCAGCCGTAGCGCTTCCTCCTCGCCGCCTTCTTTGGCGATGTACAGGGGCGGGGTGCGTGCGGGGTTGAGCACCGTAGCCTCCAGCGCCTCGACCTCGATCGCCCCGGTGGCCAGATCGGGGTTCACCGCTTCGGCCGGGCGCGGGCGCACCACCCCGCGCACCTGCAACACGTACTCCGAGCGTGCCTCTTCGGCAACCCGGTGCGCCGCGGTGACGGCGCTGTCAAAGACGACCTGAGTAATGCCGTAGCGGTCACGCAGGTCGATAAAAATCAGTTCGCCATGGTCGCGGCGGCGGTGCACCCAGCCTGCCAGGGTTACCGTGGCGCCAACATGCTCCTGCCGCAGCTCGCCACAGGTGTGCGAGCGGAACATACACGCTCCTGCTAGGTTGAAGGTCTCACTATCCTTCGCATTATAACACGGCGCAGCCGTGGGGTCGTTCTACGCTATAATGAGCGCAAGATAGCGGTTGTAACTGGACAGTGCATCATGGCGACAACAGCGGTGCAAGCCGTCGCGCCGCCTGGCGTGCGGCGATCGGTGCGTATCCTTGGAGTGCGAGTTGATGATGTTACCGAAGACGAAGCAGTGCTGCTGGCCGACGCGCTGATCCAGGCTGGCGGGCGGCACCAGTTCGTCACGGTGAACCCGGAGTTCGTGATCGAAGCGGGCCGCAATCCGGCCTTTGCCGCGGCGCTGGCGGGCGCCGACCTGGCCACGCCCGACGGCGTGGGGTTGATGCTGGCGGCGCGCTACCTGGGCGCCCCTCTGCGGGGGCGCGTCACCGGGGTAGAATTGACCCACCGGCTGGCAGCCCTGAGCGCGCAACGCGGCTACCGGCTCTTTCTGCTCGGCGCCGCCCCCGGTGTGGCGCAGGCCGCAGCACTGGCCCTCCAGCAGCGTTATCCGGGGTTGATCGTCGCGGGAACGTTCGCCGGCTCGCCCGACCCGCGCCACGAGCCGTTCCTGCGCCAGCTCATCGTCGCGGCGCGCCCCCATATTCTGCTGGTGGCCTATGGCCATCCACGCCAGGATGTCTGGATTGCCCGCAACCAGCCCTACCTCAACGTGCCGCTGGCGATCGGCGTGGGCGGCGTGTTCGATTATCTGTCCGGGCGCGTGCCGCGCGCCCCGGCCTGGATGCGGCAAGTCGGCCTTGAATGGTTCTATCGCCTCCTACGACAGCCCGGGCGCTGGCGACGTATCGTGAATGCTGTGCCCCGCTTCACCTGGGCTGTGGTGACGCGGGGAAACCGCTCGGAGGACCGCGGAGGATATGGCCCTCCCGGCCTATGATCGCCTACCTCTGCTTTGTTCTCTGCCTGCACGCCGGTGCAGGAAAGCCGGAGGATCGTTGCTCCTCCAGAGAATCTGGCGCGACGAAGCTGCGCCGCGCCAGGGAGGGGGAGCTGCACAGGCCGCAGGCCCCCGCCTTCCCCGCCGGAAGCTGGCCAACAAGATAACCTGGTTCGCTGGATAGGCACGCAGAGGGTGTCTCACAACCTGAAACAGGTTCACAGTCTCTGCCAAGGAGCAGTTGTATGTCGCAGACTACCGCCGAGAAGATCGAAGAGTTGCGCCGCCGTCGCCAGCAGGCCCTGACCGGCGACCCCCAGGCCATTCAGAAGCAACACGAACGCGGCAAGCTGACCGCGCGGGAGCGCATCGACCGGCTGCTCGACCCCGGATCGTTCGTCGAACTCGATGCCTTCGCCGTCCATCGCACGTCCGCCTTCGGTATGGAACGGCGCAAACCCCTCGGCGACGGTGTGGTTACCGGTCACGGTACCATCGATGGCCGCCCGGTCTGCGTGTTCTCGCAGGATTTCACCATCTTTGGCGGCAGCCTGGGTGAGGTCTTTGCCGAGAAGATCTGCAAGGTGATGGATCTGGCCCTGCGCATGGGTGTGCCCTGTATTGGCATTAACGACTCGGGCGGCGCGCGCATTCAGGAGGGGGTCGTCAGTCTGGGCGGTTACGCCGAGATTTTCTACCGTAATGTGATCAGCAGCGGCGTGATCCCGCAACTCTCGATCATCGCTGGCCCCTGCGCCGGCGGGGCTGTTTACTCCCCCGCCATGACCGATTTTATCCTCATGGTTAAGGGTTCCAGCCAGATGTTTATTACCGGCCCGGATGTGATTAAAACCGTCACCGGCGAAGAGGTGGGGTTCGAAGAACTGGGCGGGGCGATGACCCACAACACCCGTAGCGGCGTGGCCCACTTCGCCGCCGATAGCGAGGATGAGTGCTTCGATCAGTTGCGCACGCTGCTCTCGTTCATCCCCTCGAACAATATGGACGACCCGCCGTCCATCCCACCCACCGATGATCCCGAGCGCACCGAAGAAGATCTCCAAACCCTCATCCCCGATAACCCCCGCAAAGCCTACGATATCGTCAAGGTCATCGAGGCAGTGGTGGACCACGGCGAGTTCTTCGAGGTGCAGCCCTTCTGGGCGCGCAATATCGTGATCGGCTTTGCCCGGCTCGATGGCCATCCCGTCGGCGTGGTCGCCAACCAGCCCATGCAACTCGCCGGTACGCTGGATATTGACAGCTCGGTCAAGGGGGCGCGCTTCGTGCGCTTCTGTGATGCCTTCAATATCCCGCTGGTGACCTTCGTAGACGTGCCGGGCTTCCTGCCGGGCACGCAGCAGGAGTACGGCGGGATCATTCGTCACGGTGCCAAGTTGCTCTATGCCTACTGCGAGGCCACGGTGCCCAAGCTCACGGTGATTACGCGCAAGGCCTACGGCGGCGCCTACGATGTGATGGCTTCCAAACATATCCGCGCCGATTTCAACTTCGCCTGGCCCACCGCCGAGATCGCGGTGATGGGTGTGGACGCCGCGGTGCGCATCATCTTCCGCAAAGAGCTTGCTGAGGCCGCCGACCCGCAACAGCGCCTGGCCGAACTGGTCGAGGATTATCAGAATCGCTTCGCCAATCCCTACGTCGCCGCCGAGCGCGGGTACATTGACGCCGTGATCGAACCTAAAGAGACGCGCCCGGCGCTGATCCGCGCCCTGCGCATCGCGCGCACCAAGCGCCAGAGTATGCCCGCGCGTAAACACGGGAACATTCCGTTGTAGCGGCAATCCTGAGGCAAACGCAGCCCGCGCGCAGGAAGGTTTGGGAGGGCACGGCCCTCCCAAACCCATTTCTTTGCTCGTTTCCGTCGGGCCATCCACGCCTGTCGTTCGAACGTTCGTCCTATTGCGTCACAGACCTTCTCTGTGTTATGATTTCACCCGCAACGTGTGTCAGAACACACGTTACTTCTGGTGTTGCATCCATGCGGCTGTGCCGTGCGGCGCAGTTCGTTTACGGTGAACATATGGGGAAACCGGGTTTCCCCATATCCTCGCCCCACGGGGTGGCAAGGCCTCCTCACCAGGAGGGTTTGGGAGGGCGCAGCCCTCCCAGGAACCAACATTTTTATTCTGGCCTTGTGCGGCGCAGCCGCATGGGCGCCTGATAACCGCCCGGCATAGATCTTACACGCATGAGCGGCGAAACCCCACCACGTGATCCGGTCGAACGGGTGATCGAGCTACGCTTGCCGAGCAAGCTCGGCTACGAGCGCGTGGCAATGGATACCGCCTCGTCTCTGGCACGTCGGATGGGATTTCAGCCTGACCGCGTCGAGTCACTGAAAACCGCAGTCAGCGAGGCGGTCACCAATGCGATTGAGCACGGCAATGAGCACGATGCCGCAATGAAGGTAGTGGTCTTGCTGACCGCTCGCGCTGGTGAATTGATCGTTGATGTGGCCGATCAGGGGCGCAAACCCTTCGACCACAACCAGACCATCCGCCGGCCGGTGATCGAAGAGGTCCTCGAACAGGATGATAAGGGTGGTTGGGGAATCTGGCTGATCCGCGAGCTTATGGACGAGGTCGAGTTTTCGACCGCGCCCAGTGGCGGCAACCAGATTCGTATGGTGATCCATCTCGAGCAATGAATACTCCTGCCTGCTCACCTGCGAGTCTGGAACTTTCTCTGCCCAGCGAGCTCGGCTACGAAGTGATCGCTCGTGATGCGGTCGCTGCGTTTGCCTGCCGTCTTGGTATTCCCGCCGAACGCATTGAGGATCTCAAGACGGTGCTCTGCGAGGCCTGTATCAATGCGATGGAGCACGGTAACTCGCTTGATCCAGGCTTGCGAGTGCAGATCTTCTGCCGGATTGAAGCTGAACGCCTGGTGGTGGAAGTGCTCGACCAGGGCGTAAGTCGCTACACCGCTGCCCCCACGCCGCTCAGTATCGGCGAGAAGGTGGCCGGCCAGGGATCGGCGCGTGGTATGGGCCTCCTGCTGATCAGCCAGCTTTGCGACGAGGCCGGTTTTGTCACCCGGTCTGGGCCGGGAAATTGTTTTCGCTTTGCCTTCCATCGCCAGCCGGGGCATTGCTCCTCGGGCGACAGGTAAGGTCGCTGCATCACGCAGCCGCTGCTGCGGCCTTACGGGGGCAGGCCACACACGTGGGCAAGGCTGACAACAAAGCTCCATTGAGGTCCCGGTGGCTATGGCGTGGGGAGGAGCCTTATGATGCTTGAAGATGAGTTGACGGTGAGCACCCGTGAGTGCGATGGCGTGGCGATTATTGATCTGTCGGGCGATGTGACCACCTTTGCCGAGGAGAAGATTAACAACGCCTATCACGAGGTGACGAGCAAAGGCGCGCGGCACGTGCTGCTGAACTTCCGCCAGAACGATTACATCAACAGCGCAGGGATCGCCATTCTGATCGGGATCGTCACTGAAGTGACCCGCAACGAGCAGAAACTCGCCGTCAGCGGCCTCTCCCCTCACTTCCAGAAGATCTTCCGCATGGTCGGTCTGGCGCAGTACGCCGAGATCTACCAGGACGAAGAGGAAGCGCTGGCCGCCTTTAAGCGCCAGGCCTGAACCTCTACCCGCTTACGCTCCCCACGTGATGCCATCAGGGCTGTAGTTCGGTGTCCCCTTGCGCGTGCCGCTCCAGGGCATCGCGGAGTTCCTCTGGCGTCACCACGGCATTGCCGAAGCGCCGCACCACCAGGGCCGCGGCCGCATTGGCCAGATGTGCCGCTTCGACCGGGGCGATGCCGGCAGCCAGCGCCAGGGTCGCCACGGCCACAAAGGTGTCGCCCGCCCCGGTCGTGTCGTACACTTCGCTGATCCGCAGCGCCGGCAGGTAGGTATAGCCCACCCCGTCACCTTCGAGTGATAACCCCTCAGGGCCGCGGGTTACAATGACCAGCCGCGCGTCAAGCTCGGCGCGCAGCCGGCCCACCCCGCGCCGAAAGTCGGCTTCGCTGCGCAGGGGCTGTTCCAGGGCCGCCTCGGCTTCGCGGTTGTTGCACCGAAACAGGTCGGCGCCGCTGTAGTAGCGCGAGTTGCCCTGGGCATCCACGCAGAAGAGCGCCCCGTGAGCCTGGCACAGCGCACGCACGGCGCGTACCACCCGCGGCGTCAACAACCCGAGCTGGTAGTCCGAGCACAGCACCGCCGCGTGACCGGGCACAAGCGCCTCGAGCGCTTCGATAACCCGGACTTCGTCGGCTGGCCCGAGCGGGGCGCGTTCCAGCCGGTCGAGGCGTGCCACTTGCTGCGGGAGGCGGGGGGCCTCGTCGGCCAGGATGCGCGTCTTGCGCGTGGTCGGGCGCTCGGGGGCGACGATCAGCCCGGTGGCGTCTATCCGGGCCGCCTGGCAAAGGGCGCGCACCTGTTCCCCTTCGCTGTCCGCGCCGATGATGCCTACCTGGGTGGCAAACCCGCCCAGGGCCACGATGTTGCGGGCGGGGTTCGTCGCCCCGCCCAGGATCACCTCGCGCCGCAAGAACTCCAGCACCGGAATGGGCGCCTCCCGCGAGAGACGTGTCGCCCGTCCGTACAGATACTCATCAAGCGTCAAATCGCCGATGACCAGCACCCGTTGTCCGGCAAGTCGCGGTACGAGGGCGGAGAGTGCAGTGGCGCGGATCATAAGGCGAGGTTCAATAGCGGGCGTGCTAACGTCACAGTCGCTCCACATCTCCATAGTTCTCCACTTCCATACAACCGGCTTGTAGAGCTGTGGAGGTATGGAGATGAACGCCAGGTTATTTTCATTCTGTCCGCCCTTACACCTGACCCGGGGAAGGGTGTGGGAGGGCATAGCCCTCCCGGCCCTCCCTCAAAACAGGGTAGCCGCGAACCCGGATTATCCCACGCCCCTGCCCGGGCGCGGGTGTGAGTGGCGCAGGCTCAGGCGAGACTGGCGCGGAAGCGCCGCATCCCCTCGACAATCTCCTCCTCGCTGGTGGCGTAGGAGAGGCGCAGATAGCCCGGCGCGCCAAACGACTCGCCACTCACACAGGCAATATGAGCGTGGTCGAGGAGGTACGTATTGAGGGCGTCGCTGCTGTCGCACACAATCCCGTTCTTCAGCGGTTGCCCCAGGAGCGCGCTGACATTCGGGAAGACGTAGAAGGCCCCGTCAGGCACATTGCAGGTGACTCCGGGGATCTCGGCGAGCAACTCCAGGATCAGGTCGCGGCGCCGCTGGAACGCGGCGACCATCTCGCGCACGGTCTGGTCAAGTTCGGGACTGGGGGTGTAGGCTGCCAGGGCCGCGTACTGCGAGATCGAGGCGGTATGGGTGCTGGAATGGCTCTGAATGTCTTTGATCGCCGTGATAATCGGCTGCGGGCCGGCCACGTAGCCGATGCGCCAGCCAGTCATCGCGTAGGCCTTCGAAGCGCCGTTGACCACCAGGGTGCGATCGGCCAGGTCGGGCGCTACGCGCAGCAGCCGGGCGTAGGGCACATAGCTGATCGCGTCGTAGATCTCATCGGTGATCACCAGCGCCTCGCTGCCGCGGATCACCTCGGCGAGGGCGTGAAGCTCTTCGGCGCTGTACACCGCGCCGGTGGGGTTCGAGGGCGAGTTGAGCACGATCAGCCGGGTACGCGGGGTGAGCGCCGCTTGCAACTGCTCGGGGGTGAGCTTGAAGCCGCTGGCCTCGGCGCCGAAGGGCGTCACGGGAACCGCCCCCGCCAGTTTGGCCTGCTCAACGTAGCTCACCCAGTACGGGGCGGGGATGATCGCCTCGTCCCCATCGTCGCAGAGGGCCTGAAAGGCCAGGTAGAGCGCCTCCTTGGCGCCGGCGGTCACCGTCACCTGGTTGATGCCGTAACTCAACCCCTGGTCCTCACTTACGCGCGCGGCTACAGCCTTGCGCAGCTCGGCGATGCCGCCGGCCGGCGTGTAGTGGGTGTAGTTGTTGTGAATGGCTTCGATCGCGGCGGCCTTGATCGGCTCGGGAGTGTTAAAATCTGGCTCGCCAACGCTGAACGAGATCACCTTGATACCTTCGGCGCGCAACTGCTGGACGCGGGCGTTCATTGCGGTAGTGGCCGACGGTTCGAGCTGGGCCAGGCGCCGGGCCAGGCGATACTGCTTCTGAGCGGACATAGGCGAAGTCTCCTGTCAGTTTCTGGCGCTTTCGCGTGGGCGCCATACCCACGGCGCGCTCACGACGGCCTGGCTTACCACGCGGCAGCCTGCCTGGCCCGCCGCCAGCCAACCGTCTCGGCGCCGCCGGGAGCCGGGATGCGGGTTGGCACAGGTGGGTCGTTGGCAGGGGGCTCACGCTGGTCCTGGCGGCCGGTGATGAGTTGTTGCAGGTAGGCCTCGAGCTGGCGACGGGTCAACGCCCCGGTATGACGGGCTACCAGGCGCCCGTCAGCGTCGAGGAAGAACGTCGTGGGGATGCTCTGAATCGCGTACCTCTGCCCGGCACGACCGCCAGGATCGTACCAGACCGGGAGGGTCATATTGATCTGCTCCATAAACGGGCGCACCGTGGTGGGCAGTTCATCGGTGACGGCGAGGAACGCCACTCCGTTCTGGCCATGTGTGGCGTGGGCGGCCTGCAACACGGGGATCTCCTCACGGCATGGCGCGCACCACGTGGCCCAGAAGTTGATCACCGCAGGATTGCCCCGCAGATCGGCCACGCTGACTCGCTCGCCGCGCCCGGTGGTAAACTCGACATCAGGCAAGGGCTGCCCGAGGCTCACGCCGCGCGGGGTGTCGCCAGGTCGTGCGCCGCAACCCGTCACCAGCGTCGCGGCAATCAGCAGGGTCAGTGCAAAAAAGGAGATCGGGCGCATATGTCCCTCGCTTCTCGGGATCGCGTTGATCTGTTCTCGTTTCGGCCACTGCGCAGCCTCACCGCTCGCCACCTGACGCGCAGGAGGCGCGCCCGGGCGGGTCGGGAGTGAGGACCAACCAGCCCATCCCCACGCCATCACGCCCGCCGGCGCCCACGTGTTTTGTCTGCCCCTGGAGGTATCCTCCCCACGGAGCTGCGCACACGAGATTATACCATTCTCCTGCGCGCTCCTGCTGCCGCGTGGCTGGCGGGCACAGGGAGCAACCCGCTTGTCTCGCCGCGGGCGTAGGCGCGCACGGCATCGTAGATCGCTCGCGGGGTGCCGTCAGGGGCCACGAAGTTCCAGGCGTCGGGGTACGAGCGCGTGGCGAAGGGAGCTGAGAATTGCCAGAGGACCACTGCCGTGAGCCAGGGGTAGCTCCGAGCCTGCTCGTAGGTGGCGATCGTCCAGCGGACGCGATCGGCCGGACGCACGGCGGCGTTCCAGCGCGGATGGTCGTTGTAGCCTCCCTCAGTCACGATAATCGGCTTCGCCGTGTCGCCGAAGCGGTCCATCAATGCGCGCACCAGTTCGATACGGCGGAAGTTGACCTTCTCGGGAGCCGGTGGGGCCTCGGGTGGTTCCTGGCCACCGTAGGCGTGAACCGCCCACATATCGAAGAAGGGACCGGCCTCGGCGTCGTAGAGCGAGGCCAGGTACTGCATATCGTCCATGCGCGTCTGCCCGCCATCAAGTTCGCCGCCGGGTGAGAGTGCCCCGGCGATCACCACCGCGTCGGGAACGGCGGCCTTGACGGCCGGGTAGACAACCTTGAGCAGCGCGGCGTAGGCTCCAGGGTCGGGCGGGCGTTCACCCCACTCGAAGCGCAGATTAGGCTCGTTCCAGATGATCAGGTGGCGCACGCCCAGCGGGCGGTAGCGCTGGGCGAAGGCGGTGACGTAAGCGGCATAGTCGGCGTAGCGCTCAGGGGCAAGATACCGGTCCGTGGTCCGCGGCGGGCGCGCCCATTCGGGCACCAGGTCGAGCCGGGCCACAACGGTCAGCCCTTGCTGCCGGGCATGGGCGATGACCATATCGGCGCCGGTCCAATCGTAGCCGTAACGCGAGCGGGGCTGCACATAGGCCCAGGGGAACAATTCGACGATCCAGGGGGCGCCCATCTCCCGCACCTGCTCCAGGGTGCGCCGGATGTAGGCTTCATCACCGACCCCGGTCAGACGGGTGTGCACGCCGATCCGCGGGTTGCGTGTTTCCACCGTCTGCGCCTCGGGCAGGTTCAGGGGCCGGGGCAGCCGCGGGCCGAGGAACTGCGCGCCAATCAGCGGTACGAGCGCGAGCATCAACACCAGAGGGAATCGTCGCAACATCTCATGCCACCTGAGTTGAAAATAGCCCTCGCGCGGAAGGGTGTGGGAGGGCTGTGCCCTCCCAGGAAACACCCTGCCAGCGAGGAGGGTGTTGGAGGGCTGTGCCCTCCCAGGAAACACCCTGCCCGCGGGGAGGGTCTGGGAGGGCTGTGCCCTCCCAGGAAACACCCTGCCCGCGGGGAGGGTCTGGGAGGGCTATGCCCTCCCAGGAAACACCCTGCCCGCGGGGAGGGTGTGGGAGGGCGAAGCCCTCCCAAGAACAATAATATTTTCATTCTAGCGTTGGTGCGGCGCAGCCGCATAGACCGCTGGAACAGAACCAACCGCCTCCTGCCTTGCGCCGTATGTTCAACCCGTGCTATAACGGTAACGGTCTGGATTCATCTTGTATGCGAAAGAGCACCTGCAATGCGTGTGATTGTAGCTGGCGCCGGCCCGGCGGGGTTCGTTGTAGCGCGCACGCTGGTCGAACGGGGCCACGAGGTTGTGTTGCTTGAGAAGCGCGATGTGCCTGGCGGAAAGGTCTCGGCCTGGCAGGATGCCGACGGTGACTGGATCGAGTCGGGCCTGCATGTGTTCTTTGGCGCGTATCATCATTTGCTCGATTTTCTGAACCGCTACGGTCTGGGCGATACCTTTAACTGGAAGCCCGCCGAGATGATCTTTGCTTCGGAACGCCACGGTCTGGCCGGGATCAGCTTCGTGCCCTGGCTGCCGCCTCCTTTCAACGGGCTGGCCGGGGTGGCGAGGTTCAAACCCCTCTCCCTCGGCGACAAGCTGCGCATGGGCCTGGGTTTGCTGCGCCCCATCTTTGGCGATCAACGCTACGTTGATCAGCAGGACGATGAGACCTACGCTTCATGGCACCTCCGCCACGGTATGGGCCAGCGCTCCCTCGATGAGGTGATGCACACGATGTGCCTGGCGCTCAACTTTCTGCCTGCCGATAAGGTATCGGCCAAATTGCCGCTGACGGCCATGCTCCACTTTGCCCATGAGAAGCAGGCCCCGATGATGGCTCTGGTCAAAGGCTCGCCCGATGTGAATATCTGGCGCCCCCTGATGGGCCAGATCGAGGCCCGAGGGGGGCGCGTAGAACTGGGGCGCAAGGTGGTTGGCATTGAGTACGATGAAGCCGCCAATCGCGTCACCGGCTTCCAGATGGACGATGGCAGCCTGGTCACTGGCGATGTCTATGTCTCGGCCATGCCGGTGCACAGTCTGCGGAAGGTGCTTCCTCCCGCCTGGCGCAAGTTTGCCTACTTCGACAACCTCAAGCACCTGAAAGGCGCTCCGGTTATCACGATGCAGCTCTTCTTCGACCGGCAGATCGCCGGGGTGGATAACCTGCTCTTCAGCGCGGGCACGCACCTGAGCGTCTACGCCGATATGGCGATGGTCGCGCCTGAGTACCACCGGGGCGGCAAGAGCATAATGCAGTTTGTCGTTGCGCCCGCCGAGAAGCTGATCACCCTGTCCGATGACGAACTGGTACAATTCGTGATGCAAGAGTTTGTGCGGCTGCATCCGGTGGCTCGCGAGGCGCGCCTGCTGAAGCATACCATTGTGCGCATTCCTAATTCAGTCTATCAGGCCCTGCCTGGTGTGGACAAGTATCGCCCCGACCAGGCCAGCCCGGTGAGCAATTTTTTCCTCGCTGGCGATTACACCAGGCAGCACTTTATGGCCTCGATCGAGGGCGCTACCATCAGCGCAATGCAGTGCGTGGAGCGGATCACCGAGGCGGTGGCCCGTGGCGCTATCGCTCCCGCCCGTGAGGTTATCGCCGCGGATTGAGAACGGTCGCGGTACCCACCGAACCGGCCCGTGGCTGCGCTCCAGCCGATGGGGTGAAAACGGCTGTTCCGGGGAGGGCCGCGCCCTCCCCGACCCTCTGGCGGATCGTGCGGCTCGTCACTCATCGCTCGTCAGTGGTATGAGGTGTTCATGCTCGCTCCGGAGACCATACTCAATGACCGCTATCGTATCACCTACGTGGTCGAAGAGCGCCCTGACTGCGTGCTCTACCGCGCGATTGATGCGCAGGGGTCGCTGCGCGTTCTGATCGCCGAGCTGCCCCAACCTTCCGAAAGCGCGCTCGCTGATGCGCGCGCCCTCGCCGGGCAGGTCGCGGGGGTCAGCGCGCCCGGTCTACTCACTCTGCGCGACCATTTTGCTCGCGATCTGAACTACTACCTGGTTGCCGATGATCCTGGCGGTCAGGATCTCGACCGGGTCGCCCGCGACCGGAGTGGGGGGTTGCCCGAAAACGAGGCCCTCAATTCCCTTGATCGGCTGCTGGGCGCGCTCGAGGTGCTGCACGGGCACACCCCTGCGCTGCTGATCGGCGATCTGCGCCCCTCCGATCTGTGGTCGTCGCTCGATGGCGGGCTGTTCCTCGCCCCCTTTCCCCTGGTGCGCCCCCTCGGCGCCGAACCGTCGCCCTATCGCGCCCCTGAGTTGCACGACCCCCAAGCTGAGCCGACCACTTCGAGCGATCTGTACGCGATGGGCGCTGTCCTCTACCAGTTGTTGTGCGGCTGGGCGCCGCCCACCTCAGCCCAGCGGCAGGCGGGCGCGCCACTGAACTCCCCCCGCATGCTCAACGTCCGCGTGTCGGCCCTCGCCGAACAACTGGTGTTGCGCGCTCTGGAGATGAAGCCGGCTAATCGCTACCAGCAGGCCCGTGAAATGCGCCGGGCGCTCGATACGGTTCGCCTGATGGCCGGACGGCCCCTCGGCGCCACCGAGCCGGTCGGGTCGTACCAGGGCGCGCCACCTGCTCCGGCGCCCGGCGCCGTCAGCCCGCCTGTGGTGAGTGGCGCCGCCGGTTCGCTGGCCCCGCCTGTGGGGCCGCCGCCAGCCGCGCCGCCGCCCATCTGGTCGGGCGTGCCGCAGCCCGGCCAGACGGTTGCTCCGCAGGGCCAGGCTGCCGGCTGGCAACCCGCGCCCGCCGCCGCCCCGCCGCGCGCCGCTCCGCGCCTCAGCACCGGCTGTCTCGCCGCGATTGTCGCCCTGCTCACCGTGCTGGCGCTGGGCATCTGCGTAGTTGGCGTTGGCCTGGCCTGGTTGCTGCTCAACCCGGGCGCCTCGCTCCCGCTGTTCCCCCGCGGGGCGCCTATGGCAACCGCGCCGCCCGCCGGGGGCGCCGCGTCCACCTCCAGTGGGGCGCCGGCTCAGAGTGCCACGGCTCCGGCACCCGTCAGCGGCCCGCTCCTGGCTCAGAACGCCGTCTTTACCCAGACGGCCCAGCTCGACGATGCCTCGGTGGGCGCCGTGCAATTCGCCCCCGACGCCGGTCCGCTCGCCGTCGGCGTCGGCAGTGTGATCCATCTGCGCGATCCTGAAACCCTCGAAGCCCAGCGTACCCTCGCCGGGCATACCGGCGACATCAGCTCCCTGGCCTTCTCGCCCGATGGGCAACTTCTCGCCTCGGGCGCCCAGGACGAAAATGAGATCCGCCTCTGGAATCTGACGACCGGGCAGGAGCTGCGCCGCCTGCGCGGCCATAGCGGCTGGATCCGCAGCCTGGCCTTCTCGCCCGACGGAAGCCTCCTGGCCTCCGGCAGCACCGATGCGACGATTATTCTCTGGGACGTCGCCAGCGGTCGGCGACTGCGCACTCTGGAGGGCCATACCGATTTCCTCGGCAATATCGCCTTCAGCCCCGACGGGTCCAGCCTGGCCTCGGCCTCCCGTGACGGCACTGCCCGCCTCTGGGACGTGGCTAGCGGCGCGGCCCGCAGCGACTTCGCCTACACCGCGCCGACCAATCCGACCACGAATGCTCCCTTCTGGCTTACCGGCATCGCCTTCAGCCCCGACGGAAACCGGCTCGCCGTCGGCTCGGTCAGCGGCAGCGTCTACATGCTCGATACCCGCACCGGCAAACTCGAGCGCGAACTGCAAGGTCATGAAGGCTGGGTAGTCATCCGGGGCGTCAGCTTCAGCCCCGACGGGCGCCTCCTCGCCAGCGCCAGCCTCGACGGCACCGTGCACCTGTGGAACCCCGCCTCGGGCGCTGAACGCGGTGTTTTGCAACGACAGGGCCTGCGCCTGCTCGGCCTGAGTTGGAGCGCCGATGGCCGACGACTCGCCACCAGCAGCGATATGAGCGGCAGCGTGGTGCTGTGGGACGTGAATAGCCAGGAGATGCTCCAGATTGCCCTGCTGGCCCAGGGTAGCGTCACGGCCCTGAGCTACTCCGACTCGGGGCAGGCGCTGGCTACCGGCGGCATCAACGGCTCCATCCGCGTGCACCTGCTTGAAAGCGGTCGCACGATTGCGCTTACCGGCGGCGCGCCGACCAGCCAGTACCTCGGTTTTCTGAGCGATACCGAACTTGTCGTGGTGAACGACTCCGGCAACGTGATCGTCGTCTCCCTGACTGGCGGCGCCGAGCCCCGCACGCTCGAGGGCCTCGATGGCTTCGCCCTGAGCGTCGTTGTCAGCCGCGACCGGCGCCTGATCGCCGCGGGCAATGAGCGTGGCGACGTGACTCTCTGGGACGGGCGCACCTTTGAGCGCCTCCGCACCCTGCGCGGCGCCGGTGGGCCAATTGCCGCGCTGGCCTTCAATCGCGACGGCAGTTCCCTCGTCGCAGTCACCAACGAACCCGCCGACCGGCCCTTGCTGATCGTCTGGGATACCCAGAACGGCCAGCGCCGCTCGACCTTCAGCGGCCACAGCGCCCCCGTGACCGCCATTGACATCGCCCCCCGCGAGGATCTGGTTGCCAGCGCCAGCACCGATGGCACCCTCAAGCTCTGGCGGGCCTCGAGTGGCGAGGAGGTGCAGAGCCAGCAGGTCGAGGCAGAGCAGCGCTGGTACCTCAGCCTGGCCTTCTCGCCCGACGGATCGGTGCTGGCAACCGGCGCTCTGAGCGGCGAAGTGGCGTTCTGGAACACTGCCACGGGCGAACGCCTGAGCACTCTCGACCCCGGCGGAGGCGCGGTTTTCGCCATTGCCTTCCGCTCCGACAGCGCGCAGGTGGCGGTTGCCACCCGCGACCGGGGGGTGTTTCTCCTTGAACCTGTTGAATGATCTGCTAGTGGTCTGCCACGATAAACGTGGCAGGAGGGGGCGTGGGAGGGCGAAGCCCTCCCCGCAAAAAATTATCCATCACAACCTGGTTGACAAACCTTAGGTTGGAGCGAAACGCTTCGCCCCAACTGTAGAAGGGTTTTTTGGAAGGGCAACGTCCTCCAAGCGCCTCGCCGCTAGGCAGAATGCAGGAACCGTGGTTATCCCCGGGTTCCCCCGAGAACGAGGAACAGAAGGAGTCCACCAATGTTTAACGTCTTCAAACAGAAATACGACCGCACCCCCCAGGGCCAGGAAGGTCGTGTGCCACCCGGCCAGTACGTCACCGAGAAGTTTCCGGTGCTGCACTACGGCTCGGTTCCCCACTACACCGACGTTGAAAACACCTGGGACCTGCGCGTCTGGGGTGAAATTGAGCAACCGGCTCGCCTCACCTTCGCCGAGTTCCGCGCCCTGCCCACTGTCGAAGTGGTGACGGATATTCACTGCGTCACCCGCTGGAGCAAACTCGACACGCGCTGGGAAGGGGTGCGCTTCAGCGAGTTCCTCAAACATATCCCCTCGCTGAAACCAACCGCAAAGTATGTGCTGGCCCACTGCGAGCAGGGCTTTACCACCAACGTCCCGCTCGAGGTGCTGCTGCACCCCGATGCGCTGCTGGCCTACAAGTACGAAGGCGAGGAACTGACGCCCGAACACGGCTACCCGCTGCGCCTGCTCACGCCCGGCAAGTACTTCTGGAAGAGCGCCAAGTGGCTGCGCGGGATCGAGTTCCTCAGCCACGACAAGCTTGGCTTCTGGGAACGCTACGGCTACAACAATAACGCCGACCCCTGGAAAGAGGAGCGCTACGCTGACTGAGCCGCTCTGGCCTGCTACCATTGATGAGGCGGTGGCGCTGCAGGAGCGCCTGCGTCACCAGGTGCTGCTCACCGACGATTTCGGGGCTTTGCGAACCGTGGCCGGGGTAGACGTCGGTTTCGAGGAAGATGGCGCCGTCGCCCGCGCCGCCGTCGTGGTCCTCGACCTGGCTACGCTCGAACCAGTGGCCCACGCCCTGGCCCGCCGCCCGGTTACCTTTCCATATGTGCCGGGGCTGCTCTCCTTCCGCGAGGCGCCGGCCATTCTCGATGCCCTGGCCCGGCTCCCCGCTCCGCCCGACCTGCTGATCTGCGATGGCCAGGGCATCGCCCACCCCCGTCGCTTCGGCATCGCCTGCCATCTGGGGCTGCTCAGCGGCCTGCCGACCATCGGTTGCGCCAAATCGCTGCTGGTCGGCTCTCACGCCGCCCTGCCCGATGTGCGGGGCGCGCGCGTGCCATTGGTACACCAGCGCGAACAGGTCGGCTGGGTCCTGCGCACACGTTCGGGGGTCAGGCCGGTGTACATCTCGCCCGGGCACCGCGTAAGCCTGGATACCAGCGCCGAGCTGACATTGCGACTGGTCACCCGCTATCGCCTGCCCGAGCCGATCCGCTACGCCCACAACCTGGCCTCCCACGGCACGCTACGCCGGCGGGTATGACCCCCGCCTACCCCGTGACGCCCCTCGCCCCGCGGCGATGCGATGCTTGTACGTGTTCACACTGCTCCTGGGAGGGCGGGCATCTTGCCCGCATCCAGGCCCTTGCGGGCGGGACGCCCGCGCACCCGGGGTGACGCCTTGCCCCACATGGGAACACGCACATAGATGCTTCATGGCGGTTTGACAAGCTACCTGCCGAATGGTATACTTCAGTATCGCCGCGCTGATCGCGTGTGCTGTATGATTGTGTGCCGTGCCGGCCCGCTCTAAGGCGTAGCCAGTGCTACGACCAGAGGGAGGCCCGGATATTATTTTGTCTAACGGGAACGAGGCCAGAGAGACGCCTGAGCCCCAGGAGTGCTGGATGCCGACGATTAACCAACTCGTGCGCAAGCCGCGCAAGCCGGTAGAGAAAAAGACCAAGGCCCCGGCGTTGCGTTTTACGTACAATTCGCTTAAAGGGAAGTTGACCCGCGGCAAAGGCTCGCCCCAGAAGCGTGGCGTGTGCACCAAGGTTGCCACCGTCACGCCGAAGAAGCCGAACTCGGCCCTGCGCAAGATTGCCCGCGTCCGCCTCTCGAACCAGATTGAGGTGACGGCGTACATTCCGGGTGAAGGGCACAACCTGCAGGAGCACTCGGTCGTGCTCATCCGTGGCGGTCGCGTGAAGGACCTGCCGGGGGTGCGCTACCATATCGTCCGGGGAACACTTGACACCCAGGGGGTGAGCGGGCGCAAGCAGGGCCGTTCCAAGTACGGCACCAAGCGCAACGCGCAGCCGGTCGGCAAGAAGCGCTGAGTGGTGGGCCAGTACATCCGTCGAACCGCTACCCGCGTACATGCTGCGGGCGGGTGCGTCGGGTGGGCACTGAGCGAAGCGCGTCGGAAGCAGCCAGCCACCGACGCAGGCACATAGATCAAGGAACGTTGCTATGCCTCGCCGTGGAAATGTTGAGAAACGCGTCATTCCGCCTGACCCGCGGTACGATAGCGTGCTGGTGCAGAAGTTCATCAATAAGGTGATGCAACGCGGCAAAAAGAGCGTGGCTGAGACGATTGTCTACAAGGCGCTCGACCTGGCCGCCGAACGCACCAAAAAGCCGCCGCTGGAGGTCTTTGAGCAGGCGCTGCGCAACGCCAGCCCCTCAATCGAGGTCAAGCCCAAGCGCGTCGGCGGCGCCACCTATCAGGTGCCAGTCGAGGTGAAGAGCGATCGCCGCTACGCCCTGGCGATGCGCTGGTTGCTCATCTCGGCGCGGAACCGCACCGGACGCCCGATGTACGAGCGCCTCGCCGCTGAACTGGTGGATGCCTACAACAATACTGGTAGCACCATCAAGCGCAAAGAGGACGTGCATAAGATGGCGGAGGCCAATCGGGCCTTTGCCCACTATGGCCGGCTGTAAGGGCAGGCTACCCGCCGCGCCCTTGCAGACGTGTGAGAGAAGAGAAGTGAGATACCAGAAAGCAACCGTTACCGGTTGCTCGACTGCCAGGAGTAAGTGACGGGTATGCCACGCCAGTTTGAACTCGATAAGGTACGCAATATCGGCATTATTGCCCACATTGACGCGGGCAAGACTACAACTACCGAGCGCATTCTGTTCTACACCGGGCGCACCTACAAGATCGGTGAGGTCCACGAAGGGACCGCAACGATGGACTGGATGCCCCAGGAGCAGGAGCGCGGCATCACCATTACCTCGGCGGCGACCACCGCGCAGTGGAAGCTGGGGAACACGGTGTACCGGATCAATATCATCGATACCCCCGGCCACGTTGATTTCACGGTCGAGGTGGAGCGTTCCCTGCGTGTCCTCGATGGTGGCGTGGTGGTCTTCGATGGCGTTGCTGGCGTGGAGCCTCAGTCCGAGACGGTGTGGCGCCAGGCCGATAAGTACAATGTGCCGCGGATCTGCTTCGTCAATAAGATGGACCGCACCGGCGCAAGCTTCGAGCGCTGCGTGGAGATGATCGTCAGCCGCCTGGGCGCCAGACCGGCGGTTATCCAGTTGCCCATCGGCGCTGAGGATAGCTTCAAGGGCACCGTCGATCTGCTGACGATGAAGGCCACCGTCTACCATGATGATCTGGGCAAGGATATCCGCGAGGTGGAGATCCCTGAGCACCTGGTCGAGGCGGCTCAGAAGGCCCGCGCTCAACTGGTTGAGGCCATCGCTGAGACCGACGATGAGTTGACCCTGCTCTACCTCGAGGGTGAGGAACTCAGTGTCGAGGAGCTGAAGCGCGGCCTGCGTAAGGCCACGATTGAGGGCAAGCTCGTGCCGGTGCTCTGTGGCGCCGCGCTCAAGAATAAGGGTGTGCAGAAGTTGCTCGACGCAATCGTAGAGTACCTGCCCTCGCCCCTCGATCGCCCCGCTGTCCAGGGTACGCTCCCCGGCCAGAACCTCGGCGATGAGGGCGTGGAAGTGATTACCCGCGAGGTGAGCGACGATGCACCCTTCACCGGCCTGGTCTTCAAGATCGTCGCTGACCCCTACGTCGGCAAGCTGGCCTATTTCCGCGTCTACTCCGGGAAGATTGCCAAGGGCAGCTACGTCCTGAACAGCACCCGTGGGCAGCGCGAGCGCCTTGGTCGCATCCTCCAGATGCACGCCAACCACCGCGAGGATATCGAGGAAGTCTATGCTGGCGATATCGCGGCAATGGTTGGCCCTAAGAATAGCTACACCGGCGATACGATCTGCGATCCCGACCACCCCATCGTCCTCGAGAGCATCCGCTTCCCCGAGCCGGTGGTCGAACTGGCTATCGAACCGAAGACCAAGGCCGACCAGGATAAGATGGCGATCGCCCTTAACCGTCTCTCGGAAGAGGACCCGACCTTCCGCGTCTATACAGACCAGGAGACCGGCCAGACGATCATCAAGGGGATGGGTGAGTTGCACCTTGAAGTGATCGTTGACCGCATGCGCCGCGAGTACAAGGTTGAGGCCAACCAGGGTAAACCCCAGGTCTCGTATCGCGAGACGCTGACCCAGCCGGTGGATATCGAGACGCGCTTCGTGCGGCAGACCGGCGGTAAGGGCCAGTATGCCCACGTGAAGATCAAGTTCGAGCCGAATGCGCCCGGCTCAGGCTTTGAGTTTAACAATGCTATCGTCGGCGGCGTTATTCCGAAGGAGTACATCCCGGCGGTTGAACAGGGGCTGAAGGAGGCTATGCAAACCGGTGTCATCGCCGGCTACCCGGTGGTGGACCTCAAGGCGACCCTCTACGATGGCTCCTTCCACGAGGTTGACTCCTCGGAAATGGCCTTCAAGATCGCTGCCTCAATGGCGCTGAAGGACGGTGTTCGCAAGGGGCGCCCCCAGTTGCTCGAGCCGATTATGAAGGTCGAGACCACGACGCCTGAGGATTTCCTCGGCACTGTCCTCGGCGACCTGAACTCCCGCCGTGGCCGCGTGGAGGGGATGGAGGCCCGGGGCAACGCTCAGGTCGTCCGCGCTTATGTGCCCCTGGCGACGATGTTCGGCTATACGACCGATCTGCGCTCCGCCACGCAGGGTCGGGCCACGTCGTCAATGGAGTTCGATCACTACGAGCCGCTGCCCGATGCTCTCGCTAAGGAGATCATCGAGAAGCGCAGCGCAAACTAAGGGGAGCGTGAAGGAAGCGCCGCCCCTAGAGCGACGCTCCCTTCACGTGGCGCGATGCAGGAGTTGCACCTCCTGGCCCCGCCTGTGTGGAGCGATTATGACCTGCTCGACACGGGCGCTGGCGCGAAGTTGGAACGCTTTGGACCGTATACGCTCGTGCGGCCAGAGACCCAGGCGCTCTGGCCGCGCGGGCTGCCTGAGCGCGAGTGGCAGCGCGCTGATGCGGTCTTTGAAAAGAGCCGGGGTGGCGATGAGGGGCCGGGTGTCTGGCGCCAGCGTCGCCCCCTGCCTGATCAGTGGCAGATGCGCCACGAAGGCTTGCGGTTCTGGGTGCGCCTGACCCCGTTTCGCCACACCGGGGTCTTCCCTGAGCACAGCGCCCACTGGGCCTGGCTCGCAGCGCAGATCGCCTCACGCCCTGAGGTAGACGTGCTGGTGCTCTTTGGCTATACCGGGCTCAGCAGTCTCTATGCCGCCGCCCACGGCGCCCGTGTTACCCACGTGGACGCCTCGCGACCGGCGATCCTCTGGGCCCAGCAGAATCAGCAGTTGTCGGCGTTGGGCGAGCGGCCCATCCGCTGGCTGATTGATGATGTCGGCAAGTTCGTCGCCCGCGAGATCCGCCGCGGCCGTCGCTACGACCTGATCCTCATGGATCCGCCCGTCTTTGGACGGGGACCGAAAGGCGAGATCTGGCGCCTGCATGAACAATTGCCTGCCCTGGTCGCCCAGGTGACCGACCTGTTGAGCGATGCCCCCCTGGGCGTGCTCATCAATGCCTACGCGACCAGTATGTCGGCGCTGACTATTGCCAATCTCCTCGACGCGGCGCTGGCCGGGCGGGGAGGAACAATCAGCGCAGGTGAACTGGTGCTGCCCGAACGGCATCGCCAGCGCCTGCTCCCGGCAGCCCTGTATGCTTGCTGGTCCAGCGGCACGCCACCGCTGCCATAAGCACGCGAAGGCTCGAGGATCGCCGGGTTGGGAAGGCCAGGGAGCGCGCAATGCTCCCCGCCCTCCCGTAAGGGGCGAGATCAGCGAAGGGTGCTGCTCTCCCTGCCCTCCGGTGACGGGAGACCGTGCGGGAGGATGCAGCCCCATCCCGGGCAAACAATCTGTTGTACCCGTGTCGGGCGGCGAAGCCGTAGGCGGAGTTGAGGTGACCTCGGGGAAACCCGGTCACTCTCCTGCCGGAGGGTATCGCTCTCCCTCTTAGCGGCGGGGGCCACGCCCCCCCACATGGCAATTCAATCACACCTGATAACGAACACGGCGCAAGCCTGTATCAGACAAGGACAGATTATGGCCAAGCAGAAATTTGAGCGCACCAAGCCGCACGTCAACATCGGGACGATTGGACACGTGGACCACGGCAAGACG
>CAKZKA010000185.1 GCA_937120965.1 uncultured Chloroflexota bacterium | reverse complement strand
TTCCGGCCAGGCGCGCGTCTTTACCACCAGCGGCGGTGTGCCCAGCCAGGTGCACCTCTTTTCCCCGTCCGGTTTGACGGGCGCCGTTCACGGCGTGCTCCACCCGGCAGGCTACTACATGGTGGCCGATCGGGCCGGTAATCGCGTCGGGGTGTACCGCATCAACGGCAGCGGGGCGGGCACGATGCTGGCAGTGGTGAGCGGCTCGCCGTTCGCATCGGGCGGGTCGTACACGAACATTCTGGCGTTCAACCGGAGCAGCGCGTTCCTGTTCGCCGCGAACGGTTTTGACTGCAATATCACATCGTATGCAATCAACGCAGCGACAGGCGAACTGAGCGGCGTTTCGACCCTGCCGATTAGCAGCACGTGCAACAGTAACGACAGCCCTGGCGCCACGACCGGCATGGCGTATGTGTCGGGGTTGAGCATCGTCTTCCTGCCGCTGACTCGACGCTGAGTATCACCCGTCGGGCGAAGGCGCTGCCTTCGCCCGACGGGTGGGTGGCTGTTCCGCCAGAAGCGCCTTCTCTGCGCCACGGGCCGCCCGGCCCACGCCCGGCGGCTCAAGCTGCGGGCTACCATACCTCCACACCTCCACACCCCCAACACCAGGGAGATAACCAATGCCCAACCATCAACCGGTCATCTTCGTCCACGGACTGTTTGGCTTTGGCCCCAACGAGCTGGGTCCGCTGAACTACTGGGGCAGCGCGTTTATGATACCTTCGCCGCTGCCGCGCTTTGAGGCCAGCGTGGGGCCGATCAGCTCGGCCTACGACCGCGCCTGCGAGCTGGCAGCGCAGATCAAGGGCGCGCAGGTGGACTACGGAGCCGAACACGCCGCCGGGGCCGGTCACGCCCGCTTCGGGCGCGACTACAGCGGCAAGGGCTTCGTTCCGAACTGGAGCGCCAGCAACCCGGTGCACCTGGTGGGCCACAGCCTGGGCGCGCAGACCATCCGCTGCTTGCAGCACCTGCTGGCCAGCGATTCCTGGGGTTGGGGCAGTGACGCCCGCTGGATCGCCTCGATCAGCGCGATCTCCGGTGTGCTCAATGGCAGCACACTAACCTACTTCTTCGGGGTGGACGAGCAGAGCGGGCGGCTCAAACCCGAGAATGGCATCGTTCCGATCGCGCTGATGCTCGAACTCTTCACCACCGCTACCGGACGCTTCCTGGAGGTGCTCTACGACTTCGACCTGCAGCACTGGGGCTTCAGCCGGCGCGCCGATGAAACGCTGCTCGACTATCTCAACCGCGTGGCCGGGTCACCCTTCTTCTGGGGCGAGGACAACGCCGCCTACAGTCTCTCGCTGCAGGGCGCCTACGCCGACAACGGCGTCTGGCAAACTCACCCCGCGACCTACTACTTCGCCTACATCACCGAGCAGACCACCGAGGGCCTGATCAGCGGCCGCCACTACCCCGACTTCCGTATGAATCCGGCGTTGCTGGGTCTCTCAACCTATATCGGGCGCAAGGAGTTTGCCTACCCGCCCATCCCGCTGACCAACTTCCGCAGCGCCGACTGGTGGGAGAACGACGGTATGGCGCCGACGTACTCGCAGCGCTACCCCTTCACCAATGGCAGCCATCCGGTCGGCGGCGAGTTCGACGCAAGCGCCCCGGTGAGCGCCTTCACGCCGGGGCGGTGGTACATCAGTTGGGAGCGCGGCATGGACCACCTGGATATCTGCATCACGCCGCAGCTCACCCAGTTTGGTCGGCAGCGGCGCTTCTACCAGCGCCTGCTGCAGCGCCTGGCGGCGCTTGGATTGGAGTGACGGGGAACCCGGGGTTCCCCGCACCCATCCCCAGAGGCAACCCTCCGGCCCCTACGATCGCCTCAGATTCAGACTCTTTGGCAGGTACACCAGAATGAACTCGTTGTCATCGGGCGCCAGCCCCGGGCGCCGGCCCGCGCTGAAGGGGTAGTTGTTGTCGTTGAGCACCAGGAGCGTGCGGCTATCCACCGGGTAGACGGCCTCGATGGTAACGAAGGGGAACTTGAAGATCGGGCCAAAGCCGAAAGCGCCCTCTTCGGCCCGGGTCAGCCTGTTGCGGTCGGTGATCTGCATCAGGTCAACCAGCAGTTCCTTCTGCAGCAGGCTGCCCTCGCTCACCCGGTCGAGGCTCACCAGGTAGATGCGCTTGAAGAGGGCATTGGGCCCTTCGCCAGCGTCGCGCTCGATGACCAGAAACTCGCGGTCGTTGATCGCCGTCAGTTCGCCGATGGCGTTGTTAGGCGCCTCCATCGGGTAGAACCAGATCCGGTCGGTGTACTGCTTCGTTGCCAGATCAAACTCGCGCAGCAGCAGGCGGTTGCGCACCGGGTCGTCGAAGAGCGGCCCTTCGAGCAGGGGGTAGAGGCGCGTGCCGCTGGTGTTCAGAGCCATGCCCTCGAAGCCGCGGCTGGTGGGCAGATTGGCCGCCGCGCGGCGCGCCTCGGGCGTGGGCAGCGCCACAAAGTCAGGGTGTTCGGGGGACTTCACCACATCAAGGCCGCGGGCGAAGGGGCGCAGCGCGGGCGGCACGGGCGTGGGGTAGGGCGGCTCGAGCAAGCGGCCCCGGGCATCGAGGTGTAGCAGGTAGGGACCGAACTCGTCACCGACCCAGAAGGTGCCATCGGGGGCCTGGCGGAACGACTCGGGATCGAAGTCGCCGCCGGTGAGCACCCGGTCGCCGGCAGCGTTGACAATCGGGAAGGGCGCCAGCCGGTTCGGGTCGCTCATCTCGGTGTAGCCGACAACACTGACGCTACCGCGTCGGAAATCGGCCTTGAGTTCATACCAGCGCAGACGGTAGTCGGGGCTATTGCCCTTGGCGCCAAAACCGTTGTCGGAGAGCCCGAGCCAGTTGCCGTTCCAGAGGGGCAGCACGGCGCTGAAGCCCTGCACCGGCTGCTGGGCAAAGGGCGGACGCCGGCCATTCGCCGGGCCGATGGCAAAGCCCGAGGGCGGACCGGCAGCGAAGGTGTCGGCGGGCAGCATGGCCCAGCCGCGCAACTCCACATAGGGAGCCGTCTGAGCCTGAGCGGCAGGCGCGGCGGCGGGCAGGGCCGCCAGCGCCAGGAGTGCCACGACCACGAGCAGCAGCCATTGGTGACCAAACGCGACTCGCTGAAGCATACCTGGCCTCCGTGTTGCGCAGCAGGGTAAGCCGCCAGCGCCCACGAAGCGCTGGCGCGCCCTCGACCTGGAGAAACGCCCGATTGCCGCCTGGCAACCCCGCGGCTTACTCCTGTCGCGCAGTCCTCTACGAGATTGGCACGGAGGATATAGTACTACCAGAAGGTTACATTTTGGTAAATCAACGTTAAAATATTGATTAAACTATGCTTCATATTATCATTGATATGCTGTGAGGCGGTGCTATACTGGTGGTGTCGATATGAAAAAATACCATTCTGGGTTTTAGATTCTGGATTACGGATTGCCACGCTGGGTAGCACAACACCCAGAACCGCTTCAGGCAATGCGACATCATCAACGGTAATTGGTATAATGGGAAAACCTGGTTTCCCTATACCCGCGCCTGGCCGGAGCGTTCTGGCAACCCCTACGCTCCCGCCCGCCGCGGCTATGCATGCGGTGGTCGTGCGCTACCATGAAGGGGGCGCGGAGGAAGCCGGTTCCTCCGCGCCCCTCGCCACGCTGAAGGCGGGCCACTTCGTCCCTAGCCTGCGGCGGCAATGCCCTGAATACCGCCCTCGGTCATCTTGCGAGCGTCGATGAGCCGGTCCACCTCTTCGGCGCTGAGCAGGCCCTTCTCGACAACCACCTCTTTGATCGTCTTGCCCGTGGCCATGGCCTCCTTGGCCACCGCGGCGCCGTTCAGGTAGCCGATCACCGGATTGAGCGCCGTCACCAGAATGGCGTTCTTGGCCAGCCAGCCCTCGGCCTTCTCGCGATTGGCGGTAATGCCCACCACGCACTTCGTCGTAAAGGCGTTGATCGCCCCGATTAACACGTGCATCATCTCGAAAAGGTTGTGGGCGATGATCGGCATCATCACGTTCAGCTCGAGTTGCCCCGCCTGCGCCGCCAGGCTCACCGTGAGATCGCAGCCCTGCACGTGGAAGCAGGCCATGTTGAGCATCTCGGCCAGCACCGGGTTGACCTTGCCGGGCATAATGCTCGACCCGGGTTGCACTGCCGGCAGGCGGATCTCATCGAGGCCCGTGGCCGGTCCCGAGGAGAGCAGGCGGAAGTCGTTGGCGATCCGTGTCAGAGTAATGCAGAGGGTACGCATTGCCGCGGAGAAGTCGGCCGGGTCGGCCATGCTCTGCATACTCTCGAACAGATTGCCCGAACTCCGCAGGCTCTGACCGGTGAGCCTGCTGAGCGTCTCGACCATACGTTGATGGTACTCGGGATGGGCGTTCAGCCCGGTGCCGGTGGCAGTGCCGCCGATACCCAGCCGGCGCATGCGCTCGGCGGCAGTGGCAATGCGCTCGCGGTCGTTCCGCACCGCCAGGGCGTAGGCCCCGAACTCCTGCCCCAGGCGCACCGGCACCGCGTCTTGCAGGTGCGTGCGCCCCGACTTCACCACGTCGTCAAACTCCTGAGCCTTGGCCTCCAGCGCGTCAGCCAGGCCGTCAATCGCCGCCAGCAGCTCATCAATCCGCCAGAGACACCCCAGCCGGATGGCGGTCGGAATGGTGTCGTTGGTGGACTGGGCCATGTTCACGTGGTCGTTCGGGCTGACCGGTTTGTTGGGGTCGTCGAGGGCGAAGCCGAGGATCTGGTTGGCGCGGTTGGCGATGACCTCGTTGAGGTTCATATTGTGCGACGTACCCGCGCCCGCCTGGAAGGGGTCGACCACAAACTGGTCGGCGTGCTTGCCGGCAAGCACCTCGTCGGCAGCCTGAATAATCGCGTCGGCCAGGCGCGCCTCGAGCAGGCCCAGGTCGCGGTTCACCTCGGCAGCGGCCCGCTTGATTACCCCCTGAGCCCATACAAAGGCCGGGTAGGGCTTCATTCCGGAGACGGGGAAGTTGAGTACGGCGCGCTGCGTCTGCGCGCCATACAGGGCGTTGGCCGGCACCTGCATCTCGCCGAGCGAGTCTTTCTCGATCCGGAAGCTCTCGGTCATGGCCAGGACTCCTTTGTCGGCAGCCGCGTGGCAGCGGCACGAACCATTATTCTGACGGCAGAGATTGTAGCATACCCCGCCGCAGCCGCCGCCACGGAGACCTGGCGCAGTTTCACCTCAGGCATCTATGCGGCTGCGCCGCACAACGCCGGAATGAAAATAATTATTCTTGGGAGGGCTTCGCCCTCCCAAACCCTCCCCGCGGGCGGGTTGTTTCCTGGGAGGGCTGTGCCCTCCCAAACCCTCCCGCGCGGGGACTATTTTCACCTCAGGTTACGGGCACTGAATCACCGCCTGGGCCCACAGGCAGCCGCCGCACACCGGGAACTCGTTGCCCAGACAATCCTCCAGGTTGGCCTCCGACAGATCGCAGCCGCCGCAGGCGGTGCAGGGCGCGAAGGCAAAGGTTTGCACCCGCTGGCGGTAGGCCACGTACTCGGGATCGTTCCACAGGTCGAGCAGATCGCGCTCGGCCAGGTTGCCGATGATGTGCCGGTACGACATGCGCTGGCGACGGTGCAGGTAACTGACGTGGTCGTAGAGTAACGGCGGGCACGGGCTGACGTTCCCGTTCCAGCCGACGGTCATCGAGCCGTGCTCGATGAAGGTACACACGTCGTTGGCCCCACCCAGGTTGTTGCCGGCGAAAGTGACGTTAGCGCCGCTGCGCAGGGCGCGCAGGAAGGCTTCCTCGGTGTCGTCGTTCAGATCCATCTTGGGGAAACTCAGCCGCGGCAGCCACGCCGAGGGCAGATAGGTGATGTCGCGCAATGTGCGGTTGTAGAGCACCTCGTCGCACAGCTCGGCGGTGTAGGGTAACACGTTGCTGACCATAAAGCGCGTTGCGCCGAGCCGCCGCCCGGTGGCGATCACCGTGGGCAGGTCGGCGATATTGCGCCGCATGGCCACGAAGTTGATCCCCATCTCGGGTTTGGCGTGGTGCCCGGCCGGGCGCAACTGGCGGAAGCGCGCCATATTCGCCAGCACCCGGGGCAACTCCGCGCCGAGCCGCACGTCGGCGTAGCTCTCGGGCGTGGCCCCGTCAATCGAAACCCACAACACATCGAGGCCCGCGGCGATCAGCCCGCGGGCGCGCCGCTCGTCGAGCAGCGTGCCGTTGGTGATCAGCTCGGTCCAGGCGCCCAGCGCCTTGACCTGCGCCACCATTTCGATGATCCGCGGGTGGGCCAGCGGTTCGCCGATACCGCCGAAGAAGACCGAGGGCGGCGGCGTGAGCGCACCCAGCCCTTCCAGGACGCGGGCGAAGGTCGCCTCACTCATCCGCCCTTCGTCAACTTCCCAGCTATTGCGCATGCAGGTGCGACAGGCGATGTTGCAGAGGTTCGTTGGTTCGATGTACACCTTGTTGAGGTGGGTGACGGGGCGATGAAGGCGCAGGTCGTTCGCGCCGACCTCCAGACGCACCTGGGCGCCAGGCTCAAGCCCCAGGCGCGCGGCCAGTTCCGGCGGGATAACCAGCCGGCCCTCCGCGTCTACTTCGGCCCATGCGCTCGGAAGAGTTCCCATACGCCACCTCGCCTTCCCAGCAAGCTGTACTGCATAATCCCAACACTTGCCGTAGTATATAGCGGCGCCCGCCGGCTGCCGTTAATCTACGGCTCCCGCCGGGTGATGAAACGGCGACTATCCACGACGTTTCGGGTCAGATCTCCGTGGAGCTGCGCCGCACACTGCCGGGATCGGCTCTACCGCGTGGCCCATCCTCGCCTCTGCCTCTTCCCCCGGTTCCTCCCCTGGGCTAGAATAGAAGTGGCTCCGGGCTGTCTCCAGGCGCTCGGCTTTACTGTTGAGGCTCATATGCCATTTCTTTACCGCGCGGTTGGGATGGGTTTTCTCGCCTGCTGCCTCATCGCCCTGGCGCTCCGGTTGCTGGTACCGCTGCCCGGGCTGCTCGGCTATGCGCCGGTTGATGTGGGCATCGGCCCACGGGTCACACCGGTCGAAGTGGTGATCTGGTACAGCACCGAGAAGCAGGCCTGGCTGGAGGAGGCCGCGCGCCGCTTCCAGGCCCGCGGCGAAACCGTTGGCATCAGTCCAATCACCCTCCGCCTGGTGGGCATGGGATCAGGCGAGATCGCCGACCGGGTCGCCCGCGAGGATTGGAGCTACGCCCCGCGCCCCACGGTGATCAGCCCCGCCAGTCGCCTCTGGACTGACGCGCTCGCCGATGAGTGGGCCGCCTTCACCGGGGAACGGATCTTCGCCGACGAGCCGGCCCCCCTGGCGCTGACGCCCCTGGTCGCCGTGGCGTGGGAACAGCGCGCCCGCCTGCTCTGGCCCAACGGCGCTGCCCGTTTCTGGAGTGACCTGCACGACGCTATCGCCGACGAGAGGGGCTGGAGCGCCGTGGCCGGGGCTCGCGGCTCTGGCCCGGATACTCCTGAAGGACAACAGGCCAGCCGCTGGGGCCTGGTGAAACTCGGTCATACCTCGCCGCTCACCTCGAACAGCGGCGCCCAGGCCCTCGTGCTCATGGTCTACGCCTTCCACAACAAAACTGCCGGCCTTCGCGTTGCCGATGTGGAGGATCTGGATTTCCTGGACTGGCTTGAGACCATCGAAGCCGGCGTGTACGACCCCGGCTCAAACACCAGCGCGCTGATGCAAAACATGGTCCAGCTCGGCCCGGGCAGCTACGACATCGTGCTGGTCTACGAGAACCTGGCCATTGAATACATAGCCAGCGCCGAGCAACGCTGGAACCAGCCGCTGCGCGTCTACTACCCCCCGGCGACGATCTTCAGCGACCATCCCTATGCCATACTCGACGCCCCGCTGACCAGCCGCGAGGAGCGCGAAGCCGCCCGGCGCTTCCGTGACTTTTTGCTCCAGCGCCCGCAGCAAGAACTGGCATTGCAGTTCGGCTTTCGACCTATTGACCCCGATGTGATCATCAGTGGCGATGATGCCACCAATCCCTTCGCTCGGTACGCCGGCAATGGCATCAGCCTTACCGTCGCCGCCCCGGTCGAGTCACCCTCGACCGAGGTGTTGATGGCGCTGCTCGAAGTCTGGGAACAGGAGATCCGCTCGCTGATCCCGGCCAGGTGACCCGAACGAACCGAGGTGTTCAACTCCAGGAGGAGCAATATGCGCCAGGCCTACGCCTATGCTGCCCGACAACCCCTTGCGCTGACGGTGCTGTTCACCGCTCTTGTGAGCGGCCTGCTGCTCTACTGGTGGCTCCTGCCCCTGGGCCTGCTGGCCTACGGCGCCATGGTCTTGATTGGCGGGCGCAGCCCGGTGGTGATCGCCGCCAGCCAGCGACCCGCGCGGCCACGCCTGAGCAGCGCAACCTTCCGCGCTCAACTCAACGCCATCGAACGCGCGCAACGCGAAATCGAGCGCACCGTGGTCGGGAGCGGCCCGCCCCTGGCCGGCCTGCTCACCCGCGTAACCGACCAGACCCGCGAACTGGCCGAGCAGGCCTACGCCCTGGCCGAGCGCGGCCAGACAATCGAAGCCTACCTGGCTCAGAGCAACCCCCAGGCGCTGGAGGATCGCATCACGAAACTCAACTGGCAGATCTCCAGCACGGCCGATCCCTACACCCGCCAGCAACTCGAAGCAACCCGCGCAACGCTGCTGGAAAAGCAGCGCAACGCCGCTGACCTCACGACCTACATCGAGCGCATCAAGGCCCAGCTCGAGAACATCCAGGCCAGTCTCGACAACGTTCTGGCTGAAACGGTGCGCCTGCGCGCCGCCGATGTGGTCAGCGCCAGCCCCGCCAGCGACGAGATCGCCCAGCGCCTGAGCGACCTCAAGAGTGATATGGACACCTTCAGGCGCGTGCTGGATACGGCTATGGCTACGGCGAAGCCGTAGCCATGAGCAGACAGGATGGGGTGTTTTCTGGGAGGGCGTAGCCCTCCCGAACCCTCCTCTCAGGGAGAGGGGTGGGGAAACCCGGTTTCCCGATGGCCCAACCCCTGTTGGGAGCGGCTGGCGCCCCCACAGGCAGGGGGGTGGGGAAACCCGGTTTCCCCATGGCCCACCCCCTGTTGGGAGCGGCTGGCGCCCCCACAGGCAGGGGTGCGGTTCGACAGGCTCACCGCAGGTGGGGAAACCTGGTTTCCCCGTATGTTCACCTCAGGGTCATCGGCTATCGGCGGCGCGCGAAATAACTCGTCTCCTCGTCGGCGAAGCGCAGGTGCCACTCCTGGGGGCGCGCTCGCGCCCAGGCGACCAGCGGCTCCTGCTCGGTGTTGCTCAAGAGCAGCCCGTCTACCTCGTAGGCGGCCAGCAGCCGTTCGACCTCCAGAGCGCTGTTGAGCAGTTGATAGTCGCGCCACTGCTCCAGCGGGTACAGCTCGATCCGCGGGTCGGCCCACACGGGTTGCTCAGGCGCCGCCCAGATCAGGTAACTGCCGTAGCTCATAGCGTGGAACAGGCGCGCCGGGCGCTGCGGATCGAGGCGCAGGCGTTCCACTGCCGCCACGGGCGTCTGGGGGTCCACCAGGGCGCCGAGCTGGGGCGGCAGCCCCAGGGCCGGCTTGACCCACGGCAGGGACAGCACCAGCAGCAGGGCGATGACGCCTGCCAGGACCGCGTTCAGCGCCGGCAGCCCCTGGTAGGCGCGCCGCGCCGGGGCGCCTTCGGCGCGCCAGACAGTTAGTTGGACCACCAGCAGCGGCGTGGCCGCCGCGGTGAACCAGATGTTGTTTCGCACCGCGCCGAGGGCCAGCCAGAGGAAGGCCCCGGCTGTCACCATGTCCACCAGGTCGGGTGAGCGGCGGGCATAGGCCAGGATCACGATCCCGGCTATGAGAAAGAGAAAAAAGATTGCCCCGTTCGGGTCGCGGATGGTCGGCGGGGCCCATTCGGTGACCAGGCTGGTGACCTGGGAACTGCCCAGGAGGTTGCGCACGTAGCCGAGTACCTGCACACCGCCGGGGTTGAGCAGCCAGCTCACGCCCGTGAGCGCGCCGGCCAGGGCCAGGTGCCAGAGCGGCGGGCGCGCAGGCGGCACAGGCCGGGTCAGCACATCCTCGGCCCGACCGACCGGCCGGCTGGCCCAGGCCCGCGCTTCAGCCCACTCCTCGGCCCGGCGACGCGCCGCTTCACCCACAAACACCAGGGCGATCAGCGCCCCGCCGAGAACGAACGAGCCGTGCAGGTTCACCCATACCACGCCAGAAAGCGGCAACAGCAACAGCGGCCAGTAAAAACGCCCCGGCGCGAACCGGGCGCCGCGCAGGGCGGGCAAACGCCAGGCGCTCAGCACGTAGAGCGAGGCGATGAACAGCGGCAGGGCATAGGTCTGCGGGCGCACGATCCAGTTATCGAACGAGGCCGGCATGGTGGCCAGCAGCAGAAAGCCCGCGCTCAGGCGCGCCGACCCGCTGCGTTGCACACACAGGCGCAGCAGCAGCCCGTAGGCCCCCGCCAGCACCAGCGCCTGCGCCACGATGATCAGCGGCGTCCCACCGGCCTGGTAGAGCACGTAGAGCAGCACCTGGGCCAGCCAGCTCTGGTTGTAGAACGGCTCGCCCGCGCGGGTGTACGAGAAGCTATCAACGGCGGGGATCTGCCCACTGGCGACGATCAGCCGGCCTGTGGCCATGTGCCACCAGAAGTCGTGGGGTGGAATGGGCGTCAGTAAGGCCCGCAGCGCGATAAAGGCCACCGCCGCGAACAACCACACCTGGTCGAGGCTCAACCCCGCCAGCGCCGTCCTCCCACCCTGTCGGGCTGCTACCTTCATCTGCGCCACACCTCGGTGCGCCCATCGCCAAAGGTGCGCTGCCAGCCGGGCAGGGCCGGCAGCGCCCGGGCCAGTTCGGGCTGCAACTCCCTGTCAATGACCGCGCAGGCTATGTCGTGCCGGTCGAAAAAGCCGGGCACATCCCGTCCCTCGCTCACCGCGCGATACTCCTGCCACAACTCCAGCGGAAACAACTCCACCCGCGGATCGATAAAATGCTGCGCCGCAGGGTAGAGCGCCCAGGCCATGTATGAGCCATAGCCCATCTCATTGAAGATCCGGCCCCGGCAGGGTGTCGCCAGCAGGTGCTCCACGGCAGCCACCGGCGTCTCGGTGGTGAACAGCAACGGCGCGCCAGGCAGATCCACAAACAGATCGCGATAGGCCTGCGGCAGATTGAGCAAGGGCTTGCTCCAGGGTTGCAGCGCCGCGACCAGCGCCAGCAACCCGAGCGCCACGGCAAGATTGGCTAGGCCACCCGCGCCCCGCTCCCGCGGCGAGCGCCGCGGCGCCCCCAGGCTCGGGCGCGGCGCCGCCAGGGCCTGAACGGCGATCGGCATCGCCACCATCCCCCACCAGATCACGTAGCGCATCCCCACGAAGGCCTGCCACCCCAGGCCACAGACCAGCAGCACCTCGGTGATGGTCGGCCGACGGCGGGCAAACGCGAACGCGGCGATGACGCCCAGCACACCCAGGTAGAAGGCTGCCCCGGCCACACTGCGGGGCGCCGGCGATTGCCACTCGCCGATCAATTGCTGACTGGGAGCGTTGCCGAGCATATCGCGCACATAGCCAAACACCCCCGGCCCGAGCGGGTTGAGCATGGTCGCCGCCAGCATCGCCACCGCCGCCACCCCAAGCGCGCGCAGGCGCGACCACGGCAGCGCGCGCGGCTGCCGCAGCGCCCGCCGCAGACTCTCCCCGACAACGAAGGTGGCCGTTACCAGCAGGCCCAGCACAAAGGCCCCGTGCAGATTCACCCACACCGCCATAATCAGCGGTAGCGCCACCAGCCAGCGCGGGGCCAGGCGCCCTTCAACATAGCGGCTCACGAGCATGAACACCGCCATAAAGGGCAGCCAGGACCAGATCTGGGTGCGTAGCAGCACATTGTTAATCGCCATTGCCGCCGCAGCAAAAGCGGCCAGCGCCGCCAGTCGCCACGACCCGCTGCGCCGTTGCGCCTCGACCGCAACCAGGGCAAAGACCGCCGCGCCCAGCAGGTTGCGCGCGAATACCACCAGCGGAAAGCCACCCAGGCGGTACAATTGGTAGAATAACCACTCGCCCAACCAGCTCTGATAGACATAGGGGTGATCGACCGGCAGCGTCCAGGCGAACAGATTGGTAGTGGGCAACCCGCTCGTCGCGATCAGCTCGCCAGCCTTGAGGTGCCACCAGAAATCGTTGGGCGAGGTCGGCACCAGGCTGATGCAGGCCGCAATGACGCTCAGAGCCAGCAGCACCCACAGGTGGTCGAGGCGCAGAGCCGGCAGGGCGCGGGGCATCGCTCGCGAAGGTGTGACATCTGCGGCTGCGTTGGTTTCCATAGGTTTCCGTTCGTTTCCATACCATCTGGTACGCGCGCAAGGGTATAATAGCATCCGGTCATTACGGGCGCGCCGGGCGCGCCTCACCCGGTCACCGTCACCGCTGTTTTCGGAAGCGAGGCCCCAGCCACTATGCTTGCAGTACCAGCCGGTCCACAACTCTCCCCTCGCCCGGCCTCCGTCGTCGCCGATTGCACGGTGGTTGTGCCGACCTACAACGAGGCGGAGAACATCACGCAGCTGATCCAGCTCCTGCTGGCCGATCCCCGCTGCCGGGTACTGGTGGTGGATGATGCCTCGCCCGACGGCACCGGGGCACTGGTGGCCGAACTGGCCCGCGCCGAACCACGGGTGGGCTTGCTGGCGCGGCCGGGCAAACTGGGCCTGGGCACGGCCTACATCGCCGGCTTTCGGCGCGCCCTGGACGAAGGGGCCGAGTATATTTTCGAGATGGACGCCGACTTCTCCCACGATCCGCGCTATCTGCCCGATCTCCGCGCCGCCGCCGAAGCCGGGGCCGACCTGGTTATCGGCTCGCGCTACGTGCCCGGCGGCGGCACGACCGATTGGGGCCTGGTGCGCCAGATCATCAGCCGCGGCGGCAATCTCTACGCTGGCCTGATCCTCGCCCTGCCCGTCGCCGACGCCACCGGCGGCTTTCGCTGCTACCGCCGCCGGGTGCTCGAACAGCTCGATCTGGCCGCCGTGCGCTCGAATGGCTACGCCTTTCAAATCGAGATGGCCTACCGCACCCATCGGGCCGGGTTTCGCATAGCCGAAGTGCCGATCATCTTTCCCGATCGGCGCGTGGGCCGCTCGAAAATGTCGCGCCGGATCGTGTTCGAGGCGCTGATTAATGTGTGGAAGCTCCGCTTTGGCCTGATCTGAACTCGGGGATGCAAATCGATGGGGAAACCGGCTTTCCCCACTCGCCTGCCGGAGAACTGCAAGGGCGCGGCCCTCCATACTCCGGCTCAACCACGCGCCAGATGAACCGTGAACCCCTGGAGGAACCTGTGACAGCCGACATCGCCGAAAAAATTGACCAGTTTGTGAGCGCCTACCGCGAAGAACTCGAGCGCACGCGCCGCGAGGCGCAGGAAGTGGAAATCCTTGTGCGCCAGAGCACCGGAGAAGTGGAGAAGCTCGGTCAGCGCGAGTTGGCGGTCTCGAGCCGGGTGCGGGATCTGGAGGTCAATCTCGACCGCTACAGCAAGGAAGAAATCAAGAGCTTCTATGCCGCTGCTCAGGAGATGCAGATGCGCCTCCAGATTATGCGCGGCCAGCTCGATCAGGTGCAACTGCGCCGCGAAGCTCTGCGCATCCGCCAGACCCAGCTTGCCGATGTCGTGGCGCTGCTCGAAGAGGTGCGCGACAGCCTCAAACACGGCGTAACCCACGCCGCCGACAATGGTCTCGATACCGAGAGCATGATCGCCAGTATCATCCAGTCTCAGGAGAGCGAACGCCTGCGGATCTCGCTCCAGATGCACGACGGCCCGGCCCAGGCGATGAGCAATCTGGTCCTGCGGGCCGAGATCTGCCAGCGCCTGCTCGATCACGATCTGGAACAGGCCCGCGCCGAGCTGAACAGCTTGAAGACGGCGATCAATACGACGCTCCAGGATACGCGCAAACTCATCTTCGACCTGCGCCCGATGACCCTCGACGACCTCGGTCTTATCCCGACGTTGCGCCGCTACACCCAGCAGTTTGGTGAGAAGAGCGGCCTGGAGGTTAACCTGCTGGTACAGGGACTGGAGCAGCGGCTGCCCAGCCTGTATGAAGTAACGATCTTCCGCTTCTTGCAAGAGGCGCTCAACAACGTCGCTCGCCACGCCAACGCCAATCAGGTGCGTGTGCTCCTCGATGGCTCGGGAAGCGCCTTGCAGATCCTGGTCGAGGACGACGGCAGCGGCTTCCACGTCAGCGAGACGCTCAACAACCTGAACGCCCGCCGGCATATGGGCATCGCCAGTATGCGCCAGCAGATCGAGGTGCTGCTCCGCGGCGAGTTTGGCATTGAGAGCGCCATCGGGCGGGGCACCCGCGTGGCGGCGACCGTCCCGCTCCCCTGACCGCGCCCGGTTGTCTGCGACCGCATAACGCCGCGGCTGCGCCCCGCATACCAGAGGCGGGGCAAAGATGTGGTATTATACCAATTTCACTTGAACGCTCCGCAAGCAGCGTTGCGTCAACGCGCACCTGGACGCCTTGCGCGACAATCTGCAATCCAAAATCTACAATCTGAAATGGTATTACGCCCGCCGCACCCGCGCCAGGTTGGTATGAAAGGTGCTTTGCCCGGCCAGATCGGCCAGATCGTCGGGCGTGGTCCAGTTGATGTTGCGCCCGTCGGGCGAGAGGCTGCCCCAGTGGCCCTTGGGAGCCACGGCAACGCCGGGAGGCACATCGTCGGTTACAACGGCGCGCAGGCGACACCAGCCCCGCTCATTTTCCACCATCACCTCGTCACCCGTGACGATCCCCCGCGCCGCGGCGTCGCCGGGGTTGATCTCGATGTACGGCGGGCCTTCCTTTGCCCGTAGCCCCGGCTGGTTAGCCAGACTGGACGAGACGAAGTGGTGCGACGCGCCCGACAGGACCAGCAGGCGTTCGTCATCGGGGCGCGCGGCCCGCTCGCGCAGGGCCGGCGGCTCCACATAGTCGGGCAGCGGGTCGAGGCCCTGGGCGGCCATCGCTGCGCTGTACAGCTCCACCTTGCCCGACGGGGTGGGAAAGACGCCATTGGCGAACGGCACCTCGGCGCCCTCCAGGTTCAGGCGCACCGTCCCCTCGGCCTGCAACCGCTCCAGCGTGATCCCGGCAAGGAACGGGTTCCGGGCGCGCGTCGCGTCAATCACCCCGCGAATGGCTTCCTCGGCGCTCTCGTGGAGCCAGGACTCGGTGTAGCCCATACCCGCGGCCAGCAGGCGCATAACGTCCCAGTTGCTCCTGGCCTCGCCGCGGGGCGCAATGGCGGGGTGGTTGTACTGCAAGTAGCGATGCCCGTAGGCGGTGTGCAGGTCAACATGCTCGAGCTGGGTCGTCGCCGGCAGCACCAGGTCGGCATAGCGGGCCGTGTCGGTGAGAAACTGCTCGTGGACCACCGTAAAGAGGTCCTCGCGCAAGAGACCCTGGACGATCAGGCCGGCGTTGGGCGCAGAGGTCACCGGGTTGGCGCCATAGACATAGAGGGCCATGATCGGCGGGTCGCGCACCTCGCCGGTAAGCGCGGCGCCGAGGCGATTCATATTGACGATGCGCGGCATGGGTGGGCAATCCTGGTGATGCCCCACCGCCGCGCCGTTCCAGGCGACATAGCCGCCAGTGGAGAAGGCCAGCCCGCCGCCCCGCACGCCGTACTGCCCCACCACGGCGGGCAGGCAACACAGGGCGCGGAAAGTCTGCCCGCCGTTCTGGTGCCGTTGCACGCCATCGGCCGTTTTGAGCAGGGCAGGCTTCGTCGTAGCATACCGGCGCGCCAGGGCCACAATCGTCTCGGCGGGGACGCCGGTCAGCGCGGCGGCCCGCTCGGGGGGGTACTGCATGGCCCGCTCGCGGAGCGCCTGCCAGCCCAGGCTGTACGCTTCCAGCCAGGGCTCGTCGTGCAGCCCTTCGCTGAACATCACCTGCATCAGGCCCAGGGCCAGAGCCGCATCGGTGGCCGGTCGCGGCTGAATGTGCTCATCAGCCGAGCGAGCGGTAAGGGTGCGACGCGGGTCAATGACCACCACATAGGCGCCCTGCTTCTGGGCCTGGCGTAGAAAGGGCATGAAATGGGGCGCAGTGCTGGCCGGGTTATGTCCCCAGAGGATTACCAGGCGACTGTAGAGCACATCGGCGTAATCCGGGCCATACCTGGCCCCCAGGGTAGCCGCCACGGCAGCCTGTGCCGCCGCGCTACAGATCGCCCGATCCAATCCGCTGGCGCCCATACGGTTCCACAGGCGCTGGTTGCAGATGACCATCTGCAACAGGCCCAGGGTGCCGCTGTAGGAGTAGGGCAGAATGGCCGCGGCGCCGTAGGTGGCGATAATCTCGCGCCAGCGAGCCGTGATGGTGGCAATCGCCTCGTCCCAGGTGATGCGTTCCCACTGGCCCGCCCCCTTCGGCCCCACCCGCCGCAAAGGGTAGAGCAGCCGGTCAGGGCTGTAGACCCGCTCGAGGTAGGGGCGCACCTTGGCGCATAACCAGCCGCGGGTCACCGGATGGTCGGGATCGGCGTAGAAACGCAGCGCCTGACCCTCCTGCACCTCGGTGATGGTGGCGCAGGTGTCGGCGCAGTCGTGCGGGCAGCAGCCACGAATACGCATCATCGGGGTCTCCTGTCTATCTGCAAGATCACGCTGGTGGCCCGGCGCGGCGGTCGTGGATGCGGTACCGTGCCTCTCCGTACCTTGCCTCCGCAGCCATTCACAGGCATACTACAGCATACGGAGCATTGCAGGGGAACGCATCATGCACGATGAGAACAAGTCCGGGTACGGCTGGGTGGTGGTCGCCATTACGGTCCTGGCGCTACTGGTTTCGGCGGGGGTACGCGCCGCCCCCGGCGTGCTGATCGTCCCGCTCGAGCAGGACACCGGCTGGAGTCGCACGCTGATCGCCACGGCCATCTCGGTCGGGTTACTGCTCTTTGGCTTTGCCGGGCCCTTTGCCGGCTGGCTACTGGATCGCCTGGGGCCCCGCCCGGTGATGCTTGGTGGACTGGCGCTCATGGCCGCGAGCATGGTCGCAAGCGCCCTGATGCGCGCGCCCTGGCAGATGCTGCTGTTCTGGGGTGCGGTGAGCGGCCTGGCGACAGGGCTAGTAGGGGCAGTGATGGGCACGGCGGTGGCGAACCGCTGGTTCTACGCCCGGCGCGGCCTGGTGCTGGGCATCTTTGGCGCGGCCACCTCGGCGGGCCAGTTGATCTTTCTGCCCGCCGTTGCCTTCGCCGCGGTCAGCGTGGGCTGGCGCGGCGCCAGTGTGCTGCTCGCCGCCCTGGCGGCAGCTCTGCTGCCCCTGGTCTTCCTGCTCATGCGCAACACCCCTGCCGATGTCGGCGCGCTGCCCTACGGGCTGACGCCGGCGCTCCCGGCGCCGGCCGCGCCGCCTTCGGCCCTTGCGGTCATGGGCGTGGCCCTGCGTTCTCCCGCTTTCTGGCTGCTGGCAACAACCTTCTTCATCTGCGGCGCCACATCTAATGGCCTGGTAGGCACCCATTTTGTGCCCCACGCCGTGGACCACGGCATTGCCCACGCCACTGCGGCCGGCACACTGGCGCTCATGGGCCTGATGAACTTCGTCGGCACGCTCGGCTCGGGCTGGCTCACCGACCGCTACGACCCGCGCACGCTCCTGGCGATCTACTACGGCTTTCGAGGGATCTCGCTGCTGTTCCTGCCTTTTGTGACCAGCCCGCCTGGCCTGGCGTTCTTCGCGATCCTGTTTGGCCTGGACTATATTGCCACCGTGCCGCCCACCGCGGCCCTGGTTGCCGACAGTTTCGGGCGCCACAACGCCGCGACGGTTTTTGGATGGGTCTTCTGCGCCCACCAGATCGGCGCGGCCCTCGCCGCCTGGCTCGGCGGCGTCGCCCGCGACCTCACCGGTGGCTATGCGGTGGCCTTCCTGGTGGCGGGGGCGCTGGCAATCGCTGCCACCGGGCTTTCACTCGGTATCCGCCGCACCCCGGTTCCCGCCCCGGCCGCAGATTGATCCTGTATGGGTTATGGGCCTTGACAATGGAGCGGTTGCGCCGCACACCGCCAGCATGAAAATACCTATGCCTGGGAGGGCTTCGTCCTCCCAAACCCTCCCCGCAGGGAGGGGGTTGGGGAAACCCGGTTTCCCCATGTCCCAACCGCGGTTGGGAGCGGCTGGCGCCCCCCACAGGCAGGGGTGCGGTTCGACAGGCTCACCGCAGGTGGGGAAACCCGGTTTCCCCGTATTTTCACCTCAGACTCACCAGCAACACGCCCACCAGCACCGCTACGACCCCTGCCCATTGCGCCCTGACCAGGCGCTCGCGCAGCAGCACCCATGCCAGCAGCACGGTGACGGCGCTGAAGATCGAGGCCAGGGCCGTCACCACGGTGACGTAGGCCGTAGCGATGCCGGTGTTGTAGGCCAGGAAACCGAGGGTATCGAGCGACGTGGCAATCACGATCAGCGCGAGGAGACGCGGCGAGAGCGGCGCAGGACGCTGCCGCCGCCAGAGCAGGGCGACAGCGGCGAGGCTACAGGCCATCACCCGGCCGATCAGTATCGGCCAGGCGATGCCCAGGCCCGCCGTTACCGGGCCGAGCAGATAGAAGAAGACCCCGTAGGCCAGAGCCGCGCCGAGGGCCGCCGGCACGCCGTTGAGCGCGAGGGGTTCCCGCCCCTCGCCTCGCGAGACCACCACTACACCCGCCATCACCAGCGCCACGCCCGCCAGCGTCAGCGGCGCGAGCCGTTCGCCGCCCAGCATCGCCAGGGTGGCCGTGACGACGGCGAAACTGGCAGCGATGGGCGAGACGATCATCACCGTGCCCACTGCCAGCGCCCGGTAGAGGAACAGCGTCCCGGCCACGTTCAGCAGATTCACCGCCACCCCCAGCGCCCAGAGCGCCGGGTCAAGCGGAGGCAGGTCCCGGCGGACCAGCAACACCAGGCCGATGCTGAGCACACCGGCGGCCTGGATGTACAGCAACGTCGCCAGCGGCCCGATGCGACGCGAGACGCGGCTCAAAGCAAAATCGCCGCCGCCCCACCCCAGGGCCGCCAGCAACCCGAAGATGACGCCCATCAGTGCCCTCTGCCTCGAAAGTACCCCGCCCGAAAGGCCACGGCCGCCACCAGTACCACCAGCGCCAGGATGATCAGACATTCGATCCAGCCGATACTCATCGCGCTAATCCTGTAAATTATAGTGGCAACGCGGTTTCCCTGAGCCACTGTCGGTTTCAGGAGCGGACAGAACATGTGGGCACATGCGGGAGATAGGGCCTGGGGACGCCATAAAGGCCCTCACCCCCGCACCTCTTCGGCTACGCCCGTCGCTACGCGCATGCGCCACTCGCGGGGCCCGCAACACCAGCATGCAAGCGCCTGTTCCTGGGAGGGCTTCGACCCCCACGAACAAATTGTTTGCGTTCGGGGCGCCAGGCGCCCCCGGCACCGATCAGGGTATGGAGAAACCGGGTTTCCCATACCCCTCCCTGAGGGGAGCCTCCCATCTTTGTGAGCGTCGCGCCGGTACGGTGCGTGCTCGTGCCATCGTCGGCCCGGGACTGCGCTACAATGACGGGGTGCAGGCGGGCGCCCGGCCCGCTGCGGGCGCTGGCGCAGCCGCTCCGGTGCCGCGGCCCGTTCCGGGGCCAGCCACCCGCTATGGGGCCGGGCAGACAACCGGCAAACAAACGCGCCCATGGATCGCATCGCTCAACTCCACAGCCGGTTGCAACTCACCCTGACGGCACTGATGGCCGTGCTTGTCATCTGGGCGCTGGTATGCGCCCTGCGCGGGCGGGTGGGCCAGAGCTACATCGGGTCGTTGTGGGTGGCGCAGTTGCTCATCGTGGCGCAGTGCGCCCTGGGAGCCCTGCTGCTGGCGCGCAACCTGGCGCTGGCAGGGCCGCTGGCTTTGCACATCATCTACGGAGCTGTGGCCGTGCTGTTGTTGCCCGGCGTCATCGCCTACAACCGCGGGCGCACAGGCCGGGGAGAGGCGCTGATGTTCGCGACCATCTGTCTGCTCTTGCTCGTTGTTGTGGCCCGGGCCTACGAAACAGCGCGCTAACACAAACCGCCACGCAGGCGCGTGGCGGCAGATCTTCTGGCTGGGGGACAGGGACTCGAACCCCAACTACCTGAGCCAGAATCAGGCGTTCTACCGTTAAACTATCCCCCAACGGGATGGTGCCGAAGGTGGGATTTGAACCCACACGAGGTTGCCCTCACTACGCCCTGAACGTAGCGCGTCTGCCAGTTCCGCCACTTCGGCATACGGTCTTGGCTTACCATCGCGCATTATACGACGTTGGGGGAGCTTTGTCAAATCTCGCAACGTGTAGCGCGGGCAGCTTGCCCGCATCCAGGCCCTTGCGGGCGGGACGCCCGCGCTCCCGGGGTGACGCCTTACCCCACATGTGAACACGTGCTAACATCTCTCTAATTGCGAAGTCCGCCGCCTTCAGGTACAATACAGAACACAACAGCGTGTCAAGGTTGACTACGGGGAGGGCCAGGCCCTCCCTCCGTAATTCACCAGGTACCGATCCAGAACCAGGGAGGGTGTACGAAGCTATGCCAACGTACGTTTACGCCTGTGATGCCTGTGGCAAGCAGTTCGAGCAGTTCCAGAGCTTCAAGGATGAACCGCTTACCGTGTGTCGCTGTGGCCAGGCGGGAAAGGTACGCCGGCTGATCCAACCGGCAGGCATCGTCTTCAAGGGGTCCGGCTGGTACATTACCGATAGCCGAAAGCCCGACACGAGCGAGAAGAGCGCAACGAGTGAGTCTGCTGCTGCCAATTCTGACGCTTGAACCCGCCCACCGCCTCGCCCGGCCGGAGGCCTTTGCCTGCCGGCGCATGCCTTCTCGCCCTGGGTGTAGCTGTAGCTAGGGGCGTCGCATACCGCGGCGCCCCAGAAAGCGTTTCGGTCGCCTGTTGTCGCCCGAACTCACCCTAGCGGAAGGTTGTGCTATGTCCCTCTCCAGCGCCCTGCGCGTGCTGCGCGATGATGTGCGCGCGATCTTTCGGAATGACCCGGCTGCGCGTAACCTGGCCGAGGTGCTGCTCTACCCCGGCCTGCATGCGATTATCCTCCATCGTATGGCCCACGCCATCCATCGCCGGGGCGTGCCCTTCATCCCCCGTCTCATTTCCCAGATCTCGCGCTTCCTTACCGGGATCGAGATCCATCCCGGCGCCCGCATTGGCCGCGGCTTTTTTATTGACCACGGTATGGGTGTGGTGATCGGCGAGACCAGCGAGATCGGCAATTGGGTCGTGCTCTACCAGGGGGTGACCCTCGGTGGCACCGGCAAGCAGAAGGGGAAGCGCCACCCTACCCTCCGCGACCATGTGGTGGTGGGGGTCGGCGCGATTGTGCTTGGCGATATAACTATCGGCGAGGGCGCTCGTATCGGCGGCGGCGCAGTGGTGGTCAAAGACGTGCCGCCCCACGCCACGGCCGTCGGCGTTCCGGCCCGCATTGTCGCAACCCGCGATCCGCGCACCGGCCTGACCCGTCGCGTCGAGATGCTGCCTGACCCCGAAGGCGAGATGCTCCGCGGCCTGCACGATAAGGTGCTCGAACTGGAGGCCCGTCTCAGTGACCTGGAAGAGGCGACGCATACCCACCACGCCGAGCACCGCCTGACCTACGACGCGCTCCCCGAGAGCCTCTGGCGCATTCTCTACGATAGCCCGTGGAACGGGAAGGACGAAGAGTACAATCTTGGTGCAGGGATCTAAATTGCCAATCACTATCTACAACACACTCACCCGCACCACCGAGCCGTTTGAGACGCTTGAACCCGGCGTGGTGCGCATGTATGTCTGCGGCGTAACGCCCTACGATGAGGCCCATATCGGCCACGCAATGTCGGCGGTGGTCTTTGATGTGATCCGTCGGTACCTGGAGTTCCGGGGCTATAGCGTGCGGCACATCGTCAATTTCACCGATGTGGACGATAAGGTGATTGCCCGCGCCGCGCAGCTCGGGCGCGATCCCCTGGAGTTGTCCTCTGAACTGGCCGAGGAGTTCCTGGGCCAGCTCCAGGCGCTCAATGTGTTGCCCGCCAGCGCCTATCCTCGCGTCACCCGCACCATCCCCGAAATCATCGCCTTTATCCAGGGGCTGATCGAGCGCGGGCACGCCTATGTTGTGGACGGCGATGTGTACTTCCGCGTCGCCAGCGATCCCGACTATGGCAAGCTCTCCGGGCGCTCGCTCGAGGATATGCTCGCCGGCACGCGCTTTGAGGTGGACCCGCGCAAGGAGTCGCCTGCGGATTTTGCCCTCTGGAAGGCCGCCCGACCCGGCGAACCGGCCTGGGATAGCCCCTGGGGTCCGGGGCGCCCGGGCTGGCACATCGAGTGCTCGGCGATGAGTATGCAGCACCTCGGCGAGCAGATCGATATCCACGGCGGCGGCACCGATCTGATCTTCCCTCACCACGAAAATGAGATCGCCCAGAGCGAGTGCCTCACAGGGAAGCCCTTTGCGCGCTACTGGGTCCATAACGGTATGCTGCAACTGGTCAACCCCGAGACGCGGCAGGTTGAGAAGATGTCGAAGTCGCTCGGTAACGTGGTGACGGTGGCGAGTTTTCTGGAACGCTACGACGCCGATGTGTTCCGGCTGATTGTGCTGAGCAGTTCCTACCGCAGCCCGCTCACCTACAACGACGAGGTTGCCGCCGACAACGCCCGTAAGCTCGAGCGTCTGCTCACCGGCCTGCAGCCGGCTACCGGCGCCCTCACCGAGGGCCCGGCTGTCGCGGCCCTCGCCGATGCCGTCGCTACGGCCCGCGCGCACTTCGTCGCGGCGATGGACGCCGATTTCAATACCGCCGGCGCGCTGGCGGCGCTCTTCGAGCTGGTGCGGGCTATCAACAGCGCCCGCGACGCCGGTGTCAGCGGCGCGCCCTTCGCCGCGGCCCAGGCCACGCTGCGCGAACTGGCCGGCGTCCTCGGGCTACGCCTCAGCCCCCGCCCCAGGGGTAAACTCCAGGACGTGGCGCCCTTCGTTGATCTGCTGGTGGAGGTGCGTACCGAGTTACGCAAGGCCCGCCAGTTTGCCCTGGCCGACCTGGTGCGCAGTCGCCTGGCCGATCTCGGCGTGACCCTTGAAGATGGCCCCCAGGGCACACGGTGGAAACTGTCATGAACTGGCTCGAGCTTTCGGTTGAGGTTGACAGCGAGGCGGTCGAGGCGGTCGCCGAGGTGCTGGCGCGCTACGGTTACAACGGCGGGGTGGTGGTTGAGCCGGCCTGGACGCCGGGCGGCGAAGGGCCGGAGTTTAGCTACGATACCACTCGCCCCAGTGTGCTGCGCACCTACCTGCCCCTTGACGGGCAGGCCGAGGAGACGCGGCAACGCATCGAGCAGGCCCTCTGGCACCTCGGCCAGATGCGCCCGGTTGGCCCCCTCCAGACGCGCGCCCTGCAGGAGGAGGACTGGGCCAATGCCTGGAAGCAGCACTACACGGTGCTGCGGGTCGGCGAGCGCATCGTGATTGCGCCCTCGTGGCTCGACTATCAGCCTGCGCCTGCTGATGTCGTGCTGCATCTCGATCCGGGGATGGCTTTCGGCACCGGGCTGCATCCCACCACCCGGCTCTGCCTGCGGCTGCTGGAGCACTACACGCGCCCCGGCCAGCAGGTGCTCGATCTAGGGACGGGCAGCGGCATTCTGGCAATCGCCGCCGCTCACCTGGGCGCGGGCCAGGTGCTGGCCCTCGACAACGACCCCGTGGCCGTCGCGGTGGCTGCCGAGAATGTCGCCCGCAACGGGGTGTGCGACCGGGTGACCGTGGCCGAGGGTAGCCTGGGCGCCGGAGCGCCAATGGGCCACTGGCTGAGCGGCGGCTCTGGCCCGCCCGAGGCCGCTGCGCCCGGCGACGCCGTGCCCGGGGTCGGGCGCTTCGACCTCATTGTTGCCAATCTGATTGCCCGGGTGCTGATGATCCTCGCCGCCGACCTGGCTGCGGCCCTGGCGCCGGGCGGGGTATTGATCAGCAGCGGCATTCTCGAAACCCGCACAGCCGAGGTTGAGGCCGCCTTCGCCAGCGCCGGCCTGCGCCTGCTCGAACGCTATGCCGAGGGTGAATGGGTGGCGTTGGTGCACAGGCGCGATGGTCACTGAGGTGACCGTATGGGGAAACCGGGTTTCCCCATCCCCCTCCCTGTGGGGAGGGTTTGGGAGGGCACAGCCCTCCCTGGAGACTTGCTCATATGGGGAAACCGGGTTTCCCCATTCCCCTCCCCATGGGGAGGGTTTGGGAGGGCACAGCCCTCCCTGGAGACTTGCTCATATGCATATGGGGAAACCGGGTTTCCCCATCCCCCTCCCTGTGGGGAGGGTTTGGGAGGGCACAGCCCTCCCTGGAGACTTGCTCATATGGGGAAACCGGGTTTCCCCATTCCCCTCCCTCCGGGAGGAATCGTTAGTTACGTACTCGTGGTACGTGGAGAGACCAATGTCCGATCCCGAGACTTCCCTGCCTCCGCCGGTCGAGAGCCAGCCCCCTGGCCCGACCTGGCAGGCATCGCCACCCTCACCACCTGAGCCGCGTGGCCGCCGACGCCTGCTGATCCTCCTGGCCGCGGCCCTGAGCGCCTTTGTCGTCGTCGCCGGTATCGGCCTGCTCCTGGTGGTCCTCACCAACCCGGTGTTGCGGGGCCGGCTGGCCTCGCTCACCGTCGGCCAGGTCGGCCCGCCGCCTGAGGGCCCCAACAAGTTCGTTGCCGTGCCCGATGGTCCCGTGGCGATCAGTGACGATTTCAGCCAGCCCTCCAACCGCTGGGATCGCTCGCAGACCCGCATCAGCGGCGGCGCCTACGAGCTAACGCTCGAACTGCCGCACTTCGACTCCTACGGTCTCTACCTGGGCGTGCCCGATGTGCGCGACTTCGACATGGCCGTAGACGTGCTGCCGGTCAGCGGCGACCTTACCTCCGAGATCGGCATTCGCTTCCGCCAGGCCGCCCCTGATGACCACCTGCTCTTCTCGATCAGCCCCTCCGGCTACTTCCGGCTTGCCCAGGTGCGCGATGAGACCTACACTTCCCTCGTGCCCTGGACCCGCGACCCGCGTATCCGCAGGGGCCTGGGGGTGAGCAACCGGCTGCAGGTGGTCGCCGAGGGCGCGTCCATCCGGGGCTTCATCAACGGTGAGCAGGTGCTGGAGTACACCGACGAGCGCCAGCAGGTCGGCCAGCTTACCCTGGGTCTGGTAACGTTCGACCAGGGTGATCTGACGGTACGTTTCGACAATATCGAGGGCGCGGTGGCACCCATCATTGATGCGCCACGCGACGAATGGATCGATATGCGTGAGGATTTCAGCAATCCTGAGCGCGCGCAGTGGAGCATCGGCGGGGCCACCGTTGTGCAGGAGGCCTACGAAGTCTTTGTGGGCGGCCAGGTGGTGTCGTGGCAGCAACCGCTGCCGGTTGGCTCCTCACGGGTCGAGGGCGACTTTGTGCTGGAGGTGGACGCGACGATGGTGGAGGGAGAGGGCGGAGGCAGCGGCTACGGCCTGATGTTCGGCGACGATGCCGCCTTCAACTTCTTCGCGCTGATCGTCTTTCCCGAGGGCGGCTACATGCTCTACCGAAACGGCGCCGATAGCGGCCTGGTCATTCCCCCGGTTGCGGCGCCCGTGGTGCGTACCGGCCTCAACGTCACCAATCGGATCAAGCTCGAAGTGCGCGACCGGCGGCTGGCGATCAGCATTAACGACGAGGTGCTGGCCGAACTCGAGTTTACCGACGGCGTCAGCCTGCACGGGCGAGCGGGGCTGGTCATTCAGGGTGCAGACACCTCCGGTGTTCGCGCGCGCTTCGATAACTTCCGCCTGGAAGAATTGCCCTGACACCGGGGAACCCGGGGTTCTCCACCTCTCAAGTGGAGAGTTTTTGGGGCGCAACCCCCGGGTCCCGCATACCCCACCCCCTACCCTCTCCCCTGCCAGGGGAGAGGGTCAGAATCTGTCGTTGCGCTAGGTCAGCGGAGCCGGTGCATCGTAACGCCAACTCCCGCCCCCCTCTCCACGTGGAGATGCCGGAGCTGATATGAACATTGGGGAAGTGCATCGTAACGCCAACTCCCGCCCCCCTCTCCACCGTAGGTGGAGAGGGGGGATGGGGGGGTGAGGACCAGCAGCGCATCAGGAGGCCATCCGCCAAAAACTCTACACCTGCAAGGGGTTCACCACCCCATCCCTTCTCCGGGCGCTTATACCAATTACCGTTGATGATGCCGCATTGCCTGAAGCGATTTCAGGCGTTGTGCTGCCCAGCGTGGCAATCCACAATCCAGAATCTAAAATCCAAAATGGTATTACCCCTCCACCACCACCCGTTCCGGCCCCAGCACCTGCCGCAGCGCCTCGAGTAACGCCGGCGATACGGCGATCGTGTGCTGCGATTCGAGGACCACCGTACCCACACCGTTCGGCAGGTAGAGCGTCACCTGGTCGGGGCCGCTGCTATCGCGGAGCACGCTGTACACGTCCTGCATGCGCCGCACATCGCCTTCGTGGTCGCCGGTGCGGGGCAGGTAGAGCCGCAGCATGCGCCCGGCGGCGGGCGAGCGGGCGGGTATCTCGTGGTGATGGCCATTCCCACTCATAGCGCTCCCTCCTCCGTGACCGTTGGGGTTGAGTTTCACCTGCCGCCGGGCGCGCACGGGCGCCGCGGTCGCCACAGGCGTCGGGGCAATGGGCGGGGTCACGACAGGCGCCGGCTCCAGGTTCGGGGCAGGCGGCGCAGGCTCCGGCAGATCCCCAAGCCCTTCAAGGTCCATCTCGCTCACAGCCGGCGCTGGCTCGTCCAGGGGCGCCAGGGCGGTAGCCGCCTCAACCGTCTCGACCACCAGTTGGGTCGTATCGCGGCGGTTATCCACCCGCGCGGTGACCTTCACCACGGCATCATCGCGCAGCAGATCGCCGTACTTCGCCAGCGACTTGGGGAAGGCCACCAGTTCGATCGCGCCGGTGAGATCCTCAAGCGTAGCGACCAGCATCGCCTCACCCTTCCTGGTGGTGATGCGACGGACGCCGCTCAGCACCCCGAGGAAAGTCATCAGCGTACTGACGCTCTCCTCGGTAATATCGCCCAGATTACTCACCCCGGCGCGATCCATCCCTTCGAGCGCCCTGGCAATCGGATCTTCGGAGAGGGTAAGGCCAAGCAGTTCTTTCTCCCAGAGCAGTTCTTCTTTTTTATCGGCAGCCGTGGCAGGAATGGAAGGCATAGGGATACGCGGGACGTGCAGGCCAGCCACCCCGTCGCTCTGCTCGCCAAAGACATCGAACAGAGAACTCTGACCAACATCGCGCGCCTTCTGGGCCTCCGCGGCGGCGCTTACCGCCTGGTCCAGAATGGCCAGTTTCTGACGGCGGGAGCCGGGGAGGGAGTCAAGCGCGCCGGCCTTGATCAGGCTCTCCAGGAGGCGCTTATTGAGGGCGTGGCGGTCCACTCGCGCGCAGAGATCCTCGAGCGACTGGAAGGGGCCATTAGCCTCACGTTCGGCGATAATCGCCTCAACGGGGCCTTCGCCCACATTCTTGATCGCCGCCAGGCCGAAGCGAATACCGCGTTGGTGGAGCACATCGGGCGGCAGGGGCTGGCCGGGGTCGAGGGGTTCGATGGTAAAGCCCTTGCGCGAGCGATTCACATCGGGGCCGAGCACTGCCACTCCGAGCCGGCGCGCCTCGAGGGCGCCCTTGGTCACATCTTCGAGCGCGCCGCCAGCGCCGGTGAGCACGGCGGCCATATACTCCACCGGGTAATTCACCTTCAGCCAGCAGGTCTGATAGCTGAGCAAACCGTAGAGCGTGGCGTGGGGGCGGTTGAAGGAATAGCCGGCGAAGGGCAGAATCAATTCCCACAACTGGTCGGCGATCTCCTGGCTGATACCCCGGTTGAGGCACCCCGTTTTGAAGATCGCCTCGTGCTCGGCCATCAGGGCCTTATTCTTCTTGCTAATCGCCTTGATAACGATGTACGCCTGGCCCAGGGTATAATCGGCCACCGTCTGGAGCAACTGCATAATCTGCTCCTGGTAGACAATTACCCCGTAGGTATCCTCGAGGATCGGCTCGAGAATCGGGTGGAGGTAGCGGATCTGGTCAGGATGGTGCTTATTGTGGATATAGACCGGGATCTGCTCGAGCGGGCCGGGGCGGTAGAGGGCCACCATCGCATAGAGATCCTCGACGCGGGTGGGTTTCAACTGCATGAGGTAGCGGGTCATGCCCGGCGACTCCAGTTGGAAGACATTTCTGGTTTCGCCGCGGCTGAGACTCTCAAAGACTTTGGGGTCATTGGTGGGAATATCATCGAGCCACATGCGCCGCCCGGTGGTCTGCTCGATATACATAAGCGCCTCGGCCACCACCGAGAGGTTAGTGAGGCCAAGGATATCCATCTTGAGCAGGCCCATTTTGGCGAGGGTAGGGCCTTCGTAGGCGGCCATCAGGGCGTTTTCGTCCTTCGTGGTGCGCTGGAGCGGCACAATCTCTTCCAGCGGCGTGCGGCTCACCACCACGCCGCAGGCGTGGGTGCCCACCGAGCGCATACGCCCCTCGACCCGTTGCGCGGCATCGATCAACCTGCGGAGTTCAGGCTGGGTCTCGTAGATCTGCTTCAATTCCGGCACCCGCTCCATGGCCTGGGCGATCGTGATACCCACCGGCAGCGAGGGGATCAACCTGGCGACCCGATCCACCTCGCTGAGCGGCAGATCGAGCACGCGGCCCATATCGCGCAGGGCGGCCTTGGCCCCCAGAGTGCCGTAGGTGATGATCTGCGCCACATTCTCGCGCCCGTACTTGTGGGTCAAATAGTCAAGGACCTCCTGGCGGCGCGAGTCGGCGAAATCGGTATCAATATCGGGCATCTCCAGGCGCTCGCGGGAGAGGAAGCGCTCAAAGAGCAACTTGTTCTTCACCGGGTCCACATCGGTGATGCCCAGGCAGTAGAGCACCAGCGAGGCCCCGGCGGAGCCGCGCGGCAGGCAGGGGATGCCCCGCGAGCGGGCATATTTCACGTAATCCCAGACGATCAGCATGTAGTCGGGGAAGCCGGTAGCGTTGATCACATCCAGTTCGTCACGGAGGCGGGCGACGTAGTGCTCGGGCGGGTTGCCGTTGAAGCGCCGCATCAAGCCCTCTTCGCACACCAGCCGCAGGTACGAAGCGGCGTCGTGCCCCTCGGGCAGATCGAACTGCGGCAACTGCACGCGCCCGAACTCCAGCTTCAGGTTGCACAACTCGGCGATGCGGCGGGTATTCTCCAGCGGCGCCGTACCGTAGCGCTTGAACTTCGCCCACATCTCCTCGCCGGACATAATGTGGTAGCTGTCGTCCATGGCAAAGTCTCTGGCGCAGAACTCACGGTAGGTGAGGTTCATGCCCATCGCCATAACCATGTGCTGGGTCTCACGATCCTCCGGGCGCACAAAGTGGGTATCGTTCGTCACCACCATGGGGATGCCCAGCTCGTGGCTGATGCGCACCAGTTCGTCGTTGATGGCCTCGAGTTCAGGGGCATTGTCGTGGAGTTGCAACTCCAGATAGTAGTTCTCCGGCCCCAGCAGATCGCGAAAATAGGCCGCCGTCCGGCGCGCCTCATCAGCCTGGTGGGCCTGGATCTGGCTGATCACCTCGCCGGCAATGCACGACGAGGTAACGATCAACCCCTCGTGGTACTGTTCGAGCAAGTCGCGGTCAATCCGCGGGCGGGCAAAGACGCCCTTGCCCATCCCATCGAGGTGGGCGCGGGTGGTGAGCCGGACCAGGTTGCGATAGCCGGTCTCGTTTCTGGCAAGCAACAGGAGATGGTAGTAGTTCTTTCCGCCGCGAACCATGGGGTCGCTGCGCGATCCGGGGGCGAGGTAGGCCTCCATGCCGATGATCGGCTTGATGCCGGCCTTCTTCGCCACCTCGTAGAACTCGATCGCCCCGTACATCACGCCGTGATCGGTGAGCGCAATGCTATCCATTCCTAGCTCGGCGGCCCGCGCGGCAATTGCCGCTGTCGAGGCGTAGCCGTCGAGCAGGCTGTACTCTGAGTGGACGTGCAGGTGGACGAAGTCCTTCATAGCACTCACGCTCCCGGCCCGCTCCGCGGGCCGCTGATGTGACGCACTCCAGGCCTGTGCAGGCCGCCGGGCCTTGCGCCCGGGCTGGCTACACGCCCGGTGTACCAGAAATTCTTTACAGTTGATGCAACGGCCGGACGTTCTGGAGAGAAGAAAAACGTATGTTTTCCACAATACGCTGTCAGCAGATCCGCATTACAATGGCATGAATAAACATAATGCGTGGTGCGAACAGGTTTTCGGTATGCAGGTTCTATTATAGCACAGGCCAGGCGCGCGTAAAGAGTGTAAAGGCATCAACTCAGGGTTTGAGAGACCTCCCCCACCCTCCGGAGGGTGCGCTACCCCGGCGGGCAGGGGTAGGAGGAAACCCGGTTTCCCCATTCTCTGACAAGATGCAGACAGGGTTTCTCCTGGGAGGGCTTGCCATCCCGTAGGCGGGGGTAGGGGGAAACCGGGTTTCCCCCGATTTTCACATCAGCAATCCATGCGGCTGCGCCGCACAAAGCTAGAATGAAAATAGTATTGTTCTTGGGAGGGCAAAGCCTTTCCAAACCCTTCCCGCTGGCGGGTTGGTTCCTGGAAGGGCTTCACCCTCCCAAACCCTCCCGCGCGCGGGCTATTTTCACCTCAGGGTGCTGAACGTGGCGAACACGCGTCATCGGCTACCGGCGCCGCAGGGGTAGCGCAGGAGCCGGTCCAGTGCTCTGGCCCTACTCGTACCGCAGGGCCACCAGGGGGTCGAGGCGCGCGGCACGGGCGGCGGGATAGAGGCCAGCCACAATCCCCACCAGAGCTGCAAAGCCCAGCGCGGCCAGGGCCAGCCACCAGGGGGTGACGAAGAAGGTGCCTTCGATCGGCAGGCGCTCGCGCGCGATGTACCAGTTGATGATATGGTTGAGCAGGATGCCGATCAGCCAGCCGCCAAGAATCCCCAGCGCGCCGCCGATCAGCCCGATCAGCCCGGCTTCGAGCATGAAGATGCCGCGGATGTCGCCGCGCGAGGCGCCGATGGCCTTCAACGTGCCGATCTCGCGGGTGCGCTCGTAGATCGCCATGATCATGGTGTTGACGATGCCCAGGCTTGCCACGAACAGCGCCAGCCCTCCCACCGACGCCAGCATGACGTTGATCACTGCAAAGACCCGGTTGGCCTGCTGCAGGATGAGTTCGAGCGATTGCACCCGGAAGCCCTCGCTCCGCAGCGCGCGCACGATCTCCGCGGCCGCTGCGACGTCGCCGGCCCGTATCACCGCTTCGTCATAGCCGTAACGCTCCAGGTAGTCGGGAGCGTTGAACCACCAGGCTTTCATCGCCGCCATATCTGCCGTTGTTGCCTGCACTTCATTGTCGGCTCCATCGCTGATGCCCACCACGGTGAGCGGAAAGCGTTCGCTTTCGCCCCGCGGGCTGCGCAGCACGATTGCCACCTCCTGGCCCAGCAGTTCCTCGGGGCGCGCGCCCGCCGGCAGGGCGCCTGCGGCCAGCACCACCTGACCCGGCTGCTCGAGCGGGCCCAGGGTGCCGGCCAGGGCCGCAGGCGGCGCCCGAAAAGGGTTGGCGATCAGGTCCAACCCGGTGACCCGCACCCGCCGCGTCCCCCCATCGGGCAATTCCAGCAGCGTGGTGACCTGGTCCAGGTTCACCCGCGTGGTCACGTCGCGCACGCCGGGCAGTTGCCTCCAGCGCGCTGCCACCTCCGGGGTGATCGGCTGAGCGGGTGTCGGGGCGCTGAACTGGGTGAAGAAGTCCTGCTCCTGCGGCTGACCGGGACGCACAAACACGTTCTCCAGCCCCAGGGCGGCGAACTGGTCGCGAATCTCACGCTGCACCCCCACGCCCAGCGACACCATGGTCACAATGGTCAGAATCCCAACAATCACGCCGGTCGAGGTCAGGGCGGTGCGTACCTTACGGCGGCCCAGGTTCTCCAGGGCCGTTTGCAGCATATCGTGAAAGGTCATCGCCTGGTTGTCTCCTCGTAGCAGGCATCCGGCTGCCAGGGCCGATGCAGAGAAATGGGTAACCCCGGGTTTCCCATTTCTCAACCGCTGGTGGGGGCGCCCGGCGCCCCGGCAGGCAGGGGCGTCGTCATCCCTGCGACTGCGCCGCACAACACCAGAATGAAAATGTTTGTTCCTGGGAGGGCTTCGCCCTCCCAAACCCTCCCCGCGGGCGGGCTATGTTCACCTCAGAGGCAGGCACACCTTGCGCATTCGTTTATTCGTTTCCCATTCGTTGGCCCATTTC
>CAKZKA010000184.1 GCA_937120965.1 uncultured Chloroflexota bacterium | reverse complement strand
CGCGTGATATGGGGGGACGGCCACAGCAGCTTCACCGCCGAAACATTCATTGCCGCGGGCACACCATTCAAAAGCGTTGCGGATCCCGAAACAAGAGATTGACGGCACCCCGTTAAACCGGCCCCGCAAGAAAGCTTGCCCCTATTCTCGGACACCCTTTTGGCGGTTGATCAGCGGGGACGGAACGCCTGTATCCCAACCGCCACCCTACCGAGCCCGCAGGTCCATCAACACCTGCTCCAACAACGCTCCGCTGCGTTCCCATGAAAAACGCTCGGCAACAAAATGGCGCGCACACTGCCCCATGCGGTCTCTCAACGCCACATCCCCCAGCAGCAAATCCACGTACTGACCAATGAGCTCGCGAGTGTCGGCCACGAACCCCGTTTCTCCGGACTGAATGGGTATGCCTTCGCCTCCCATCGTCGTTGTCACGACAGGCAATTCCATGGACATGGCCTCCAGCAGCTTTCCGCGCACGCCCGATCCCAACCTCTGAGGGCAAACGAACACTTTCGCGCGCGCCAGATACGGGCGCACATCCGCCACCCAACCGCTGATGATGATGCGGGGGTCCCGTCTTTGCAGTGCGAGCAGCGTTTCCGGCGGATGCGGCCCGACCACATAAAACACCAGGCCTTCATGCCGCCGTCGCAGCCCCGGCCACACTTCGCGCGCGAACCACAACACCGCATCCGTATTGGCCGGATCTTCGTAATCCCCCGTCGTGACGATCGCCTGCTCTCGCGCAAGATTTCTCGGAGAGAAAAAGTCAGTATCTACTCCTCCCGGAACCACATGCAATCGGAGATCGTGCGCCTGCGTCAGCAACCGATAGCGCTCCTCGGCGGACAACACCAAAACCCGATCGGCTGACCGGTACAATGCCGTCTCGAATCGCCGCAAATCCCTTGCGGCCCATTTCAGCACCAACTGTTTCAAGGGATTTCGCGTCAGACCCAGCGCCTTCACAACTTCAAGCATCGGCGAGCGATGAACGGACACCACGGTATGCACGGCAGGCAAATAAGGATTACGATAGAGGTGCTGCCCCATATACGCAAACTCGCCAAGCACCACATCGTAACGGCCGTGCTCGGCCAGATCGCCCAGCCGCCGCGCCCGCGGGTCGGCAAACATAACCACGACGCCCAGGCCATAGGCGAATGGCAGAAAATCCACCGCGCGCACCAGGTTACGCACAGCCGAGGCGCTAAAGTCGATTGGCCGGCCACCCTCGCGCAGCACCCGCAGTCCGATCAGCCGTTTGCCGGGCGTCTGCCCTGACCAGAGCAGTTCAAAGAGCAGGTAGTAGCCCCAGAGCAGGACAAAGGCCATAATGGCCCAGACGGCGAACACAACCGTGTCTGCTCTGGCGATCACGTCGTTCAGCGTGTCCAGGGAGAGGGCGATGACACCGAGGACGATCTGTAGCAGCAGGATCAGCAGCGTATCAACCGTTGCTGCCAGACAACGCGAGGCCGCCCCGGCAACTGTGTAGCTGATGGGCACAACCTCGGGGGTTTCGACGTAGTAGCAACGGTCGTCCATGCAAGGCGGCTACAGCGCCTGAGGCTGCTCGGCGTCATCGGGGGGCGCGGAGATCATCTCGGGATCGTGGGTCGCCTCCAGGTGGGCCATATCGTTGACGACGATCGTCTCCCAACCCCGGGCGCCAATGCGAACCACGCTGATTGAGGTGTTGCCGATGTGCGGAAAGTGCTGGAACTCATTGCCGTCGAGGCTGACCGCATGCGACAGCAGGGCGCGGATGCAGCCGCCGTGGGTCACGACGCCGATAGTCGCCCCGGGATGCTCGGCGATGATCCGTTCAACAGCGGTTACGACGCGCTGGCGCATGGCGCGGATCGACTCGCCGCCGCCGCGGGGAATGTCTTCGCCGGCGGCCACGCGGGCGAAGTCATCGGGGTAGAGGGCCTGCAACTCGGCGGTTGTATGGCCGCTCCACGTGCCCAGATCGATCTCGCGCAGCCCGGAGGTGAGCCGCACCGCTGCGCCGAGGGCCGCGCTGACCGCGTGGGCCGTCTGCGACGCCCGGGCCAGATCACTGCTGTAGAGGGCATCGAAACGCGGCCCCTCGCGGGCCAGACGCTGCCCGAGCAACTGCGCCTGGCGCCAGCCGACGGCGTTGAGCGGCACATCGGTATGCCCCTGCCAGCGTCCGGTGAGGTTCCAGTCGGTTTCGCCGTGGCGGATCAGATAGAGGGTGGTGTGCATCGAGTGCTTTCCTGCTCGTGCGGCGCATCCCGCGCCCTGAGGCATACTTCAACATATTCACGGCGGCATTCTTCCGGGAGGCTGCGCTTTCCCAAACCCTCCCTGCTGGTGGATTGTTGCTGGGAGGGTGCAGCCCTCCCAAAAACCCTCCCGGCATGGAGGGCTTGCCACCCTGCCGGGAGGAGGGTGGGGAACCCCGGGTTCCTCCTGTTCCGTCCGCAGGAATCATACCACAGGTCCGGCCTACGAGTTCACACTTCTCCTGGGAGCGCGGGCATCTTGCCCGCATCCAGGCCCTTGCAGGCGGGACGCCCGCGCTCCCGGGGTGACGCCTTACCCCACATGTGAACACGCACGTCTGGCGGCCGGTTTGACAGCTTCTTCCCAACGGGAGTACGATACAGCGTACCCGGTGCACTTCCAGGCGATCTGTTCGGGCATCAGCGTAACGTCGCCCTCGTCCAGATGCGCCACGCCCAATCTACAAGCGCAAATCTGTCATCTGCGAAATCGCACGGGGGCGCGAAGGCTCGTCACAGGGCGCGGAGCAGGCTATGGCTTCAGTTCTGGTGCTATACAACGGACCGATCTACACGTTCACTGCCGAGGCGCCCACCGCGCAGGCGCTGGCCATCCGCGATGGGCGTATCTACGCCGTGGGCAGTGTTGGACGGGTGCAGGCGGCGGTGGCCGGCCTGCGCGGCGACTCGCTCAACCTCCAGGGCCGCGCAGTGGTGCCGGCGCTCACCGACGCGCATGTGCACATCACCTTGCAGGGCCTGGCCAGTATGGAAGTGCGCCTGGCCGGCGTCGCCAGCCTGGAGGAGGCCCTCGGCCTGATTGCCGACCGGGCCGTGACGCTGCCGGCAGGGGCCTGGCTGCGCGGCAGCGGCTGGGATCACGTGGCCTGGGGGCGCCGCTGGCCCACCCGGGCCGATCTCGACGTGGTTTGCCCCGCGCATCCCGCCGTGCTTCTCCGCAAAGACGGGCATTCGATCTGGGTCAACAGCATGGCCCTGCGACTTGCCGGTATCAGCGCGGCGACCCCCGATCCCCCCGGGGGCGTGATCCAGCGTGACCGCGATGGCGAGCCGACCGGCATTCTCATCGAGACCGCGATGGATCTGGTGCGCAGGGTTGAACCCGAACTGACCGAAGCGGAACGCCTCAACGCCCTGCGCCTAGCCATCCACGAGGCGCTCAGCTACGGCATTGCCTCGATCCACGTGCCGCCAACTCCCGACCATGCCACCGCTCCCGACACGCTGCGCGATCTGCAGACGCTGCGCGCGCGGGACGAGTTGCCCCTGCGCTGTCTGCTCCACCTGGCTCAGCCCCACCTGGAGGCGGCGATTGCCCTTGGCCTGCGCAGCGGCTTCGGCGATCGCTGGCTGCGCATCGGCGGACTCAAGCTCTTCGCCGACGGTTCGCTCGGCTCCGAGAGCGCCGAGATGCTCACCCACTATGAGGGCCGCCGCCACACCGGTATTGCCACCATCGAGCCGGAGACGCTCGAGGCGACCATTCGCCGCGCCAATGCCCACGGCATCGCCGTAGCCGTCCACGCGATTGGTGATGCCGCCAACCGGCGGGTGCTCGACGCGCTCGAACGCGCCGCTGCCGACCGGCGCGCGCCCGGCGGCGCCGTGGCGCCGCTGTCCCTACCCAACCGTATCGAGCACGTGCAGGTGCTCCACCCCCGCGACGTAGCCCGCCTGGCCCAACTGGAGGTCATCGCTTCGATGCAGCCGATCCACGCCACCAGCGATATGGAGATGGCCGAGGCCCTGTGGGGATCACGCTGCGCCCTGGCCTACGCCTGGCGCAGCGTGCGCGACAGTGGGGCAACCCTGGCCTTCGGCTCCGACGCGCCGGTGGAGACGATGAACCCCTGGATGGGCCTCCACGCCGCGGTGACCCGGCAACGCCCCAATGGCTACCCCGAGGGTGGCTGGTACCCTGAGCAGCGACTGAGCGTCGCCGAGGCGCTGGAGGCGTACTGCGTGGGGCCGGCGCTCGCCAGTGGCGAAAGTGCTGAGAAGGGCCGCATCGCCCCGGGTATGCTCGCCGATCTGGCAGTGCTAACCGGCGACCCCTTCCGTAGCAGCCCCGCCGAGCTTCCTGCCATCACTGCGGCGATGACCCTGGTCGAGGGGAGGGTCGTGTTTGAGCGTTAGACGCCTGTGCGGCTGCGCCGCACCCTGCCAGGGTGAAAACAGGGTTATTTTTGAGGGGCTGCGCCCGCCCCCGCCCTTCGCGCAGGGCGAGGGTTGGGGAAACCGGGTTCCCCCAGGGTCATCTGAGGGATACTCCCGGGAGGGCTTCGTCCTCCCCGCAGGGAGTGGCGTGGGGAAACCCGGTTTCCCCTTCTTTTCACAATCATACCAATTTCTGTTGAACATTCCGCATAACCCGAGCTGCGATAGTGCACAGTAATGCCCGGGATTGTAATCCACAATCAAAAATCGGCAATCTAAAATGGTATCAGCCGTCCTGAAAGAAAGGAGCGCGCGCCAGAGCGATCGGCGCACAGGGGTATGTTCAAAAACCGGATCTTTCGGGCCGTTGTAAGCGGCCATTTCGCCATCGATGTCCTCAACAGCAGTGGCGCAGTGCTCCTGGCGGTGCTGCGCGAACCCCTGGGCCTGAGCTATGCACAGATTGGCGCGGCGCTAACGGCCTACTTGTTGATTGGCTCGCTCTCGCAACCGGTCTTCGGCTGGCTCTCCGACCGGCTGGCCGGTCGCTGGATGGTTCTGGCCGGGGCGGGTCTGGCCTGGGTGGCCCTGTTCTTCGCCCTGGTGGCGGTCGCGCCTACCTGGGCCTTGCTCCTGCCTGTGTTTATGCTGGCGCCCCTGGGCAGCGGTTTGTTCCACCCCATCGGTACGGCGGCCTCAGCTTCGGCGATTCCGCAGCGGGCCGCCAGCGCGACATCAACGTTCTTTTTCTTCGGCCAGCTCGGGCTGGCCGTCGGCCCGTTCCTCGCCGGCGCCTTGACCGGGCACTCTGGAGCGCCCGGTCTGCTTCCTCTGACGCTGCTGGCCCTGATCCCTGCGCTGATGCTGCTGCGCGCTCGCCACGATGAGGCTGGCCTCGCCCCTCGCCGGGGCAAGCCGCCCGGCGCTACCGGCGCTGCCGGCGCGTGGACGGTGGCGAGTGTGGCCCTGATCGCCGGTTTTGTGGCGCTGGTCGCGGTGCGCTCTTCGATCCAGCAGGTGTACATGTCGTTCCTCCCGCAGCTCTTTCAGAGCCGCGGCTGGGAGCCAGCGCTGTTCGGGCTGCTCTCGGGCGCCTTTATGGGCGCGGGTGCGGTAGGGCAACTGGTGAGCGGCAATCTGGCCGACCGGTATGGCATGCGCATCGCCACCGTGGCGCCGCTGTTGCTCGGGGTGCCCGCCGGGTTGTTCGGGCTTCTCGCCCAACCGATCTGGGCGGCCTTCGTGGGCTGCATCGCCGCCGGTTTTCTCGTCGGCGGTCAACATAGCGTGCTCGTGGTCCATGCGCAGCGGCTGCTACCGGTGAAGCAGGGTTTCGCCGCAGGTCTGATCCTCGGCTTTACGTTCGCCAGCGGCGCGATTGGCACAGCTCTCGCCGGCTTCCTGGCGGATCTGGTTGGTCTCGAGACGGTGATGCTCTGGACGACCGCGCTGGGCCTGCTGGCGGCCCTGCTGGCACTCACGCTCCCCGGGCGGCAAGCAGTAGCCGCGGCGCCGACGGTGGCCAGCGCGGATTGAGGGGAGACCAGAGCCGCGCGCGGAGGCGTTCCAATGCGGTACAAGCCACGTTGGCTCGGATGTTCTGTCCGCCCTTAAACTCAGAGGTAGCAGGCGGCCCCGGCACTGTTTGGAGGGTGGGGAAGCCGGGGGTCTCTACAGTCCGTATGTAGTAGAATGGCGCTATGCGGCGATGGGCTTATCTGTGGCTGCTACTTCTGCCCGCGCTGGCCGTGCCGATCCTCTGGCAGGCTGCCGGGGGGGTGACGGTTCAACCGGCCACCTGGCCTGACCGGAGCGGTCCTACCGGCTTCGGCCCGCTCGAGGAGGGTCCTTCCGGCCCGTGGCGCTGGAGCATTGCCCCCGAAGCGGAGCTGCGCCTCGTCGCAGATGGGCTTCCGGGCATTGTGATGCTGCGCGGCGCGGTGGCCCCCGGCGCCGGTGTGCAGCTCGAAGCCGGAGCGACGCGTGTCGCGCTGCCCCCGGGGACGCCGCTGCCGCAACTCCGTCGCTATGCCCTTCTGGTCGCCTCGCCCGATCCGTCGGGCTGGCTGGACCTGCGACTCCGGGCGGCGCCCCTGGCGCACATCGAGGGCCGGCATCTGGGTATGGCGCTGGCCGAGGTGCGGATCGCGCCGGTCGCGCGTCTGTTCCGCCTTCCCCCGGCATTTGACTGGCTGGTCCTGGGCGGCGCGCCGTTGCTGATCGCGGCCGTCCTGCGCCTTTCGGGCCGCTCGCCCCGCGTCGCCGTTTTCGGCGGCGCGGCGGCGGGACTGGCGCTGGTGGTCCTCCGGGCTGCCTGGCCCGGGGCCGTGGAGCCTCTGCTGCACGATGCGCGCGCCTTTCTTGACCCGCTGGTGCTGCGCTGGTGGCTGGCGGTCTAGGCCGCGGGGCTGGCCGGTCTACCGTTCTCCTTGCTCCTCCTGCGACGGCTACCGCTGGGCGGCTATCCTCTAGCGAAAATCATCGGGCTGCTCCTGATCACCCTGGGGAGCTGGGTGATTGCTGTGGCCGGGCTGGCGCCTTTCGGGGCGCCCCTGGTGGTGACGCTGTGGCTCGGGCTGCTGCTGGGTGGGTGGGGCGCCTGGGCCCGGGCCAGGCGCGAAGGCCGTGTTCCCCCGCTGCACCTGGCCTGGCGTGCCGTGGCGGCCTGGGAACTCATCTTTGTGGCCGGGCTGTTTGCGGGCGCGCTGCTGCGCTGGCACGGCGCGGTTGGCCCGGCGCTCACCGGCACCGAGAAGCCCATGGAGATCGCTATCCTCAACGCGGTGCTGCGCTATCCGCGCTTTCCGCCGCTGGACCCCTGGTTCGCCGGGTTTGGTATCAACTACTACTACCTCGGCTATGTGAGCGTGGGCGCGCTTGCGCTGGTCACCGGAACAGAAGCGGCCCTCGCCTTCAACCTGGGCTTCGCTCTGGTCGTAGCCCTGACGGTCACCGGTGTAGCCTACCTGGCCATAGCCCTGGCGGCGCTGACGCCGGCAGCACACGGGCGGGGGGCGTCGGGACTGGCGCTGCTCGCCCTGGTGCTAACCCTGATGGCGGGCAACCAGTCTGCCGCGCTGCACCTTCTCACAGGCTCACACCTGGCGCGCGCCCTTGACGCCGACCAGCTTGTGGAGGCCCTGGCCCAGCGCCTCGGCGGCGCCGAAACTCTGCGCCTGAGCCGACCCGTGCCGCCGGGCTGGGATGGGCCGGGATTCAACGCCATCCAGCCGGCCCCGCCGGAGGCGTTCGACTGGTTCCGGCCTTCGCGGGCCGTCTACGACGACGTGCGCCTGCCCGATGGCAGCACGGAGCGGCGTTATGCGATCACCGAGTTTCCGGCGTTTAGCCTCTATCTGGGCGACCTGCACCCCCACGTTCTGGCGATGCCGGTGAACCTGCTGGCGCTGGCCCTGGCCCTGGGTCTGGCCGCCGGTGGCGCGCCGATGGCGCTGGCGGCCTGTGCCGGGGCCGTCGTGGGCACACTCTACAGCCTGAACGCCTGGGACGCGCCGACCTACGCTGCGATCTGCGCGGGCGCTCTGCTGACCGGCTGGCGCAGTGACGGGGGCCTCGACTGGCGACGCGCATGGCCGGGGCTGGCGGCGCTGGCTGGCGGCGCCGGCCTTGCCGCGCTGCCCTTCGCGCTTACCTTCAGCCCACCTGCTGGCGCTGCCCCCGATACCTGGCTCGCTGGCGCGCCGGTGGTCGGGCGCCTCGGCAGCATCTTTGGTCTCGCCCAGAACCGGACGCCGCTGCACAGCTTCCTGGGGATGTTCGGATTGTTCCTCCTGCCGATCCTGGGCCTGGCGATCCGCCCGGCCGTGGCGGGGCCGTGGGCGCGGGCGCTGCCCGTGCTGCTGCCGCTCAGCCTGGTGGCCGGCGCGCTGGCCGGCTTCCCGCTCCTTTTCCTTGTGCCCCTGGCCGCGCTGCTGGCCCGCGGGGCCTGGCGCGCCCGTTCCCCGGCCGAGGCCCTCGTCTGCTGGGCAGGCGCCGTGGGAGCGGCAGCGCTGCTCGTGCCCGAGGCGGTGTACATCCGCGACCACCTGGAGGGCGAAATGAGCCGGATGAACACCATCTTCAAGTTCTTCTACCAGGGCTGGCTGATCTGGGGCCTGGTGGCGGCCTACGCTGCCTGGCGCATCCTGCTGGTCGGGCCGCGCGACCGCCGGGATCTGCTGTGGGCCTTGCCCGCGGCGGGGTTGCTGATCGGGGCGCTGGTCTATCCGGTCGGGCTGCGCTGGGCCGAACCGTAGCAACCGGGAGAGCGCACGTTTGACGGACTGGCCTTTCTGGCCCGTGACGCGCCCGACGAGCTGGCCGCGATACGCTGGCTGGCGGCACACGCGGCTCCCGAGGAGCGGGTGCTCACCGGCTTCTGCAACTGCGACTATGAACGGGTGAGCCGGGTCGGAGCCCTCAGCGGCGCGCAGACTCTGCTGGGCTGGCTGGATGGTCACCAGCGCGTGTGGCGCAGCGGGCGCCCCGATCATCTGGCCGAGATGGCGCGCCGCGAGCGTGACATTCCGGCGATCTACAGGGCCGGCGATTTCGCGAGCGCCCTGGCCCTGCTGCGCCGCCACCAGATCGCCTATGTCTACGTTGGGCCAATGGAGCGCGCCCTGTACGGCGCGGCGAGCGAGCGCCTCTTCACCGCCAACCTGCCCGTGGCCTTCGAGACGGCAGAAGTGCGGATCTACCGCGTCGAGATTCCACCGGGGAAAGCGACGCCAGCGGCGCTGCCGCGCTGATCAGCGGGGCAACCCCGTTGCCCGGCGTCCTCGCCCACAGGGGAAACCGGCGCTCCGGCGGGCGGGGAACCCTGGTTTCTCCACCTTTCAGGTGTAGCGTTTCTGGCGGATGGCCTCCTGATGCGCTGCTGGTCCTCACCCCCTCCCCCTCTCCAGCGAAGCTGGAGAGCCTGCGCTGAGCCTGTCGAAGCGGGGAGACCAGAGCCGTGCGCGGGGGCGTTCCA
>CAKZKA010000183.1 GCA_937120965.1 uncultured Chloroflexota bacterium | reverse complement strand
GCATTCGTTTATTCGTTTCCCATTCGTTGGCCCATTTCCCCTCTGCGTCCCAGGAAGCCCTTTCCAGAGCAGGTGAAACCCGTTGAAGGGCTACGCCCTCCCCAACCCTCCCGCGCGCGGGCTATGTTCACCCCCGGATCACTTCCCAATACAAAAGCGCGAAAAAATCACATCGAGCAGATCATCGCCAACGGTCTCGCCGGTGATTTCGCCGAGGGCGTTGAGGGCCGCGGTCAGGTCGCCGCCGATGAGGTCGGTGGGATGGGCGGCCTCCCAACCGGCCAGGGCGGCGCGGAGGTGCTCGTCGGCGCGACGCAGGGCGTCGCGGTGGCGGGGGTTGCTGACCAGTCGGGCCTCGGCGGCGGCGGGCGGCACGCCACCGAGAAGCGCCGCAGCCACGGCCCGGGCCAGCGCCTCAATGCCCGCGCCGGTGCGCGCCGAGGTGGCAACGCTGCCCAGGAGTCGCGGATGGGGCAGCGGCGCCTCAGGCGCTCCTGCTTCTTCCGAACGGGCGTCGCTCTTGTTCCACACCAGAATGGTCGGCTTCTCCAGGGTGAGTCGGGCGATCTGCTCGTCGCCGGGGGTGAGGGGCTGTGCCGCATCGAGCACCAGCAGGGCCAGGTCGGCGCTTTCAAGGGCGGCCCGCGCCCGCTCGATACCCAGTTGCTCGACCGGGTCGGCGCTCTCGTGAATGCCCGCGGTATCCACCAGGGTCACCGGAATACCTTCCAGGCTGGCCGTCTCTTCCAGCGTGTCGCGGGTTGTGCCGGGAATAGGGGTGACAATAGCCCGGTCGGCTCGCAGCAGGGCATTGAGCAGGCTGGACTTGCCGACGTTGGGCCGACCCACGATGGCGACCCGCGCCCCCTGCCGGTAGATGATGCCCTGGTCGGCCCCGGCAAGCAGGCGCTCTACCGTGGCGAGGCCGGCGCGCAGGCTCGGGCCGAGATCCTGGGGTTCCACCTCGTCTTCGGGAAAATCCACCACCACGGTCACGTAGGCCAGGCATTCCAGGAGAGCGGCGCGGACGCTCCGCACCTCCCGGGCGAGCCAGCCCCCCAACTGGGCCTGCGCCAGCGCCAGGCCGGCGGCGGTGCGCGCGCGGATGACATCGAGCGTGGCCTCAGCCTGCGAGAGATCGATCCGCCCGTTGAGAAAGGCGCGCAGGGTGAACTCGCCGGGGCGGGCCAGGCGCGCCCCGGCGGCCAGCGCCAGGCCCAGGGTGGTCTGGAGCGGTTGCGGCCCGCCGTGACAGGAGATCTCCACCACGTCCTCGCGGGTGAAGCTGTGGGGCGCGCGCATAAACGCCACCAGCACCTCGTCAATCACCGCGCCGGTGGCCGGATCGACCACGTGGCCGTAGCGCAGGCGAAAGGGACGCAGGGGGCCAGGGCGAAGGGGGCGGAAGATCCGGATGACGATGGCGCGGGCGTCGGCCCCGCTGAGGCGCACGATCCCGATGCCACCCTCGCCGGGTGGGGTTGCGATGGCGGCGATGGTATCCTCGTACACGGCTAACTGGCTGTCGTGAGCAGGGTGTTCTGATGTTTCCACCGCCCTCCCGGCCTCCCCCACCGGGGGAAGACATCCGGCGCTCCGCGCCGGGGGCAGATGGGCATCATTTATTGTAACAGTTCCTGAGGTGAACATATGGGGAAACCGGGTTTCCCCACCTGCGGTGAGCCTGTCGAACCGCACCCCTACCTGTGGGGAGGCCAGCCGCTCCCAACCGCGGTTGGGATATGGGGAACCCGGGGTTCCCCATCCCCCTGCCGGGCGGGAAAGGTTTGGAGCGTTGCCTCAGGACGCCATTCCGCCAAAAATCTTACACCAATTACCGTTGATGATGCCGCATTGCTTGAAGCGGTTTCAGGCGTTGTGCTGCCCAGCGTGGCAATCCAAAATCCAAAATCTAAAATCTAAAATGGTATTACACCCGAAAGAGGGCAGCCCTCCCACGAACACCCTGCAACCGCGCTAGCACATATACCCCGCCGCAGCGGGGCGCGGGATCACCACCGAACGCTGCGTGCCGTCGCTGTCGATGACGTAGCCATCGGCGTTCCAGTCAGTCACCCGCTCCTCATCCACCAGATAGCAGTAGGTATAGACGCGATTCTGCTCCAGGAGCAACGTGATGCTCCAGCTACTTTCATCGCGGCGCAGGGGCATGGTAATAGCGTCCCGATCGTTGAAATCACCGGCAAGCTGCACGCTATCGGCCCAGATCGAGGCGGGCAGCGAAAAGGTAACGCGGACCTTGCCAGGCTGGGCGGACACATATTCCTGGGTAACCATAGCTTCACACTCCGCGCGACCTGTTTGTTCCGAGAAGGCCGGAACAGCACTGTTCCGGCCGGTTGAAGATCATCGTTGATCTTGATGATTGAATCGTAGCAGGAAGGGGAGCGATTGTCAGTGAACATCGGCGGGAGACTGGCGGGGAGTTGACGGAGGCGAAACCTAAGCAACAGGGCTTCCGGTCAACTCAAGTTCGATGCCGCCGGGGCGCGGAGTCGCCAGCCAGGACAACCACAGATAACTGCCGTCTTTCCGCGCGTAGCGGCACGACAACGATGCTGCCGCGCCAGCCGCATAGACGGCGTGAATGGCGGCGATGACCATCTCCTGGTCATCGGGATGCACGCGCTCGATGAAGGCACTGCCCGCCAGATCGCCCGGTTGCCAGCCGAGGAGATGGTTCCACCCTTCGCCAATGGGAACAAAGCTGCCGTCAACGGCCAGGACTGCGCGCAACGGGGAAGGCGCCCCGGAATCTGGAGCTTGCACAGGGTAACCGCCACTTCTCGCACATGCCCGATCCAGCGAGCGACGCTGCGCACTGAACGCGCCAGAAGGACCCACAGAATCATCCTACGTGACAACAGTGGGGACACAAGGGGAAGTTGCGGGGAACCAGCGGGAAGTTTCGGGCATGTTCAGGCTTCGCGCATACGGTACCCGAGGCCGCGCACGGTCTCGATCGCTCCCGGCCCATCGGCCACAGCGCCGAGCTTGTGCCGGAGCGCGCGAATGAGGGGGCGGATCAACTCGCGGGCCTCTTCAGCATCATCGGTACGCAGACCATGAGTTACCAGCACCAGCGCCGTGGCGGGCAGGACCTCGCCGGCCCGGCTGGCCAGTTCCGCCAGCAGGGCGAATTCTTTGACCGAAAGGAGCAGCGGCTCGGCCTCGAGCCAGGCGCGGTGGCGCCCGGTATCAATGCGGATCGGGCCTACGCGGATCTCCCCGGCCGGCGCGGCGGTCGCAGCCATTGCCGTCGCCTGAAGCAGTTGATCGTGGCGCCGCAGCTTGCCCTCCACAACTGCCAGCAGGTCTTCGGGCTGTACCGGCTTGGTCAGGTAATCATCGGCGCCGAGGGCCTTACCGTAGCGCACATCGCTATCAAGGGCCCGCGCGGTGAGAAAGACAAAGGGAATGTGCGCCCAGCGGGGCTGCCGGCGCACGGCCTCGAGCAACTGGTAGCCGTTGAGTTGCGGCATCGCCACATCGGCCAGAATCAGGTCAACCGGCCCGGACTCCAGGCAGGCCAGGGCCTGCGCGCCGCTGGTACACAGCGCCACCTGGTAACCATAGCCGGTCAGGAGCATCTCCACGGCGTTGAGATGATCCACCTGATCATCAACCACGAGGATGCGGGCTGGTGCGCTCATGACGCCACCTCCGTCATGGGCAGGTAGACAGCGAAGGTGCTGCCCTGGCCGGGAGTCGAGCTTACGTCGAGGATTCCTCCGTTGCGCCTGACCAGCTCGGCGGCAATCGGCAGGCCCAGGCCGGTGCCGGGGATCTCACTCTGCGAGCGGACACGGTAGAAGCGCTCGAAGATATGCGGCAAATCCTCGGCGCCGATCCCGATTCCCGTATCAGCCACGGCAACCGCCGCCCAGAGACCTTCCGGCAACCCCGCAGCGCCAGGCCAGCGGGGTTCGTCGGCGGGAGCCGGGGCCATGAGGGCGCGCCCGGTAACGGTGATCCGCCCACCATCGGGCGTGTACTTGATGGCATTGGTCAACAGGTTCCGCAGCACCTGCTGGATCTGACCGGCGTGGCCGACGACAGGCAGACTCTCCGGCACGTCGGCAGACAGGTGCAGCGCCTTACGCCGGGCGACCGGCTCCAGGTGCGTCAGCTCCTGCAACACCAGATCGGCCATATTCAGCGACTGGCGATCGGTGGCGATACGCCCACTGTCAATGCGTGAGATTTCGAGCACGCCGCCGATCAGATCACTGAGATGGCGGGCATGTTTGCGGATCTCGCCGATCACCTCCAGGCGCCGCGCGTCGTCCAGGCGGTGGTAGAGCATCTCGAGATTGCCGGCAAGCAAGGTGATCAGCGACGTGGGCGAACGCAGCTCGTGTGAGACGTTCGACACAAACTGATCCTTCATCCGCTCGGCATTCTTCAGCGCCGTGATGTCGCGGTGCACGCTGACGAAGCCGATCACTTGCTCAGGGTCATCGGGGGCGAACAGGGGCGTCACGGTGACCGCAGCATCGTACACGGCGCCATCGGCGCGCCGGAACGGCAGCTCGCCCTCCCAGATACGCCGGTTACGGGCAGCGGCGCGCAACTCGGCCAGCAGCAACTCGCCCTCGCCCGGCTGGTAGTCCCACCAGTAACCGGGAGCCTCGGGGTTTGCGCCGGTGAGACGGGCGGCAGCGGGATTGACGTAGGTCAGCCTGCCGTCGGTATCAAACACCATGACCGCCTCGCCGAGCGACTCGAGGATGGCGCGGGTGCGGTCGCGCTCCAGTTGCAACTCGCGGGTGCGTTCAGCGACCCGGGCCTCGAGCAGGGCGCGTTCCTGGCGCAGGGCCTGCTCGGCGAGTTTACGATCGGTAATATCGCGGGCGATACCCTCGATGGCCACCAGGTTCCCCGCAGCGTCAACAATCGGCACATTGCGCTGTTCAACCCAGAGCAGGCTGCCATCGCGACGGATCCAGCGCAGCTCGATTGGCTCGGCCAGCAGCGCGCGATCGTGCGTGAGACGCAGAAGCAGAGGCAGATCGTCCGGATGCACCAGCTTCAGGCCCAAATCCGAATCGGCATAGTGATCTTCAGGCGTGTAGCCAGTGAGGGTAGTTGCCGCAGGGTTGACGTACTCGAACGCAGAGGAAGGCTGAAGGCGAATGCGATAGATCAAATCGGTGGCATGCTCAGTCAGGCGGCGATAGCGCGCCTCACTCTCACGCAGGGCCTGCTCGGCCAGCCAGCGCTGCTCCTCATCGGCCAGTTTTTCCAGCGCGAAGGCCACCGCGCCGGCAACCCGCTCCAGCAAGGCCACCTCGTGAACGTCGAAGAAGCCAGGCCGGCTGGCGTAGAGATTGAGCGCGCCCAGCGCCTGGCCGTGAACCACCAGGGGGAACGCCGCCGAGGCCCGCAAGTCAAAGCGACGAGCCGCGCCGTGCCAGGGCCGGGTGTAGGGCGCAGCGAAGAAATCATTATTGATGACCGGACGCGCCTCGCGGATGGCGGTCCCCGTAGGCCCCTGGCCCTCCGGCTCGGGACGCGCGGTAATTCTGACCTCACCGAGGTAGGCCACGGCCGGACCGGCGGCAGCCACCGGCCTGACCTCCCCCGTCACCGGATCCGCCATGCCAACCCAGACCAGGGGGAAAGCGCCCTGCTCAACGGCGATCCGGCACACCGTCTCGAACAACTGCTCTGGTCCGGTAGCGCGGAAGACCGCCTCGCCGACGTGGCTCAACAGGGCGTAGAGCCGGCTGGTGTGGCGCAGGCGCTGCAGCGTGTGTCGCGGCGTCAAGCGCCGGCGGGTGCGAAGAGACATGGACCACCATCTGGCGGCGTATGGAGAAGCCTGAGTTCAGGGCTACGCCAGCATCCCTTGCCGCGCCCGAACCGCACCCCCGCCCCCGCCGCCGTTGCATGGAGAGGGTGGAGCCCGCCGTAGGAGGCCATCCTTGCGCTTCCCCTCTTCCGGGCGTTTAAGGGCGGACAGAACATCCGCGCCAGCGTGGCGTGTAAAGCATGGGAACGCCCCCGCGCGCGGCTCGCCGGGAGTGAGGACCAACCAGCGCATCCCAACGCCATCACGCCCGTCGGCGCCCATACGTTCTATCCGCCCCTGAGCTTCCGGGCGGGAGAGGGTGAATGAGGATACGGACCTCCAGCGAGGAGGTTGACGTGGCTCTGGCCTGATTTCCCCATCGATTTTTTCAGCGTAGATGTAGTATAACATAGCATGGAGTGATGCTACCGCTCCGCGCCGGGCGCCATTCGCGGGGCGCACA
>CAKZKA010000182.1 GCA_937120965.1 uncultured Chloroflexota bacterium | reverse complement strand
GCCGGGGCGGGGCGGGGCGGGGTCGCCCGGCCGTGGTTGCCCGGCCGGTGGCGCGGTAGAGACGGCCCGCCGGGCCGTCTCTACTGTCATCCGCGGGTGGCGCATTTCGGGGCAACGGGGTGGCCCCGGAGGGCCGAAGCATGTGCCACACAGCACCCTCCAACAGGGAGGGGCATGGAGATTACGCCGCGCCGATCAACTGCTCGGCGATAATCGCCGACGAGAGCACGCCGGGGAGTCCCGCGCCGGGATGGGTGCCGGCGCCGACAAAATAGAGGTTCTCGAACTCCTCCGAGCGGTTGTGGGGCCGGAACCAGGCCGACTGCGTCAGAATCGGCTCCAGGGAGAAGGCCGAGCCGAGGAAGGCGTTCTGCTGGCGGGCGAAGTGGCGCGGATCGACCATCGTCTCAACCACGATATTCTTGCTCAGGCCGGGCATGTAGCGCTCCTCAAGGAAGCGTACAATCGCGTCGCGGTAGGGCCGCGCGGCGATGGACCAGTCGATGCCTGCGCCCAGGTGCGGCACCGGCGAGAGCACGTAGAACGACTCGCCGCCCTCGGGGGCAAACGCAGGGTCATCGAGGGACGGAATGTGCACGTAGAGCGAGAAATCGTCGGCCAGCCGCTTGTGGTGGAAAATATCCTCCAGCAGCCCCTGGTAACGTTCGCCGAAGATAATATTGTGGCGCAGCAGCGTGCCATCGTCGTAGCGGCGGCGCGTGCCGATGTAGATCACCACCAGTGACATACTGTACTTCTTGCGCCGCAGCCGCCGATCGGTGAAATAGCGCCGGTGACGGGGCGCCACCAGGTTGCTGTAGGTGTAGGCAACGTCGGCGTTGGAGACCACGACATCGGCGCGGCGCACAATGCCGTCGGCCAGACGCACGCCAATCACCCGCCGCCCCTCGATGACGATCTCGCGTACCGGGCTGTTCAGGTGCAGCGTGCCGCCCAGCTCGGTAAAGAGCCGGGCCATCGCTCGCACAATCGCCCCCGTGCCGCCCACAGCGTAGTGGATGCCCCACTCCCGCTCCAGGTAGTGCACCATCGCGTAGATCGACGAGGCATCGAACGGGTTGCCGCCGATGAACAGTGGGTGAAACGAGAAGCAACGGCGCAAAAAATCGTCGTTGATGAACCGCGACACGTAGCGGTAGGTGCTCAGGTAGGACTGGAGGCGCATCAGGTCGGGGGCCACGCGGAGCATATCACCGAGGTTCAGGAAGGGCTTGTCGGCCAGTTCCAGGAAGCCTTTCTCGAAGATCGGTCGCGTGCTGGCCATAAAGCGGCGGTAGCCCTCGACATCGGCAGGGTTGAAGCGGGCGATCTCTCGTGCGATGGCTTCCTCGTCGCCCGAATAATCAAAATGCTTGCCGTCTTTATTGAAGAGACGGTAGTAGGGCTGGCAGGGCCGCAGTTCGAAGTAGTCCTCGCGGCGGCGCCCGGCGACGCGCCACAGGTCATCGAACATAAACGGTGCAGTGATAACCGTGGGACCTGCGTCGAAACGATAGCCGTTGCGCTCGATAACGTAGGCTTTTCCTCCTGGCTGATCGGCTTTCTCGAAGATCTCGACGCGGTGACCTCGGGCGGCGAGGCGAATAGCTGCGCTGAGACCGCCAAAGCCTGCACCGATGACGATGATGTGTTGCTGCATAGTCTGTATGCTCCCCGGAGACGAAGCTCCTGACATGAAACGTGGGGAAACCGGGTTTCCCCAACTCCCTGCCTGCGGGGTGGCAAGTCCTCCCCATCAGGAGGGTGTGGGAGGGCGCAGCCCTCCCGGCGAGCAGGTCTACATTGCGAGTATAGCCACCTGCGCTGCTGGCGGGGAAGAAAGCCCGCTACTGCGCGGAAAGCTCCCTTCACTCCCGACGTAGACCCTTACCAAACCCTTACCAAACACTCGTGCGCACCTTACGTTGGCGCGCTAGCATAGTTCACGGAACGTTGATATTTGTGCCATCCAACGCAAATGATTGGAGTGCTGAACATGTTGCGAAGTCTCTTCGGTGGTCGCGCCGCCGCCAGCGCCATTGCGACGATCACCGCCCCGGAATTGAAACGCCGTCTCGATGCTGGCGAGCGTCTGTTCTTGCTCGACGTGCGCTCGGCCGATGAGTATGCCTACGACGGGCACATCGTCGGCGCGCACCTGCTCCCGCTGCCGATGCTCTCGCTGCGCCTGAACGAACTGCCCAGGGACATCCCGATCATCTGCGTTTGCCGCTCGGGCAACCGCAGTGGCGTCGCCGCCGAGCAACTGGCCCGCCAGGGCTTCACCGACGTCACCAACCTCACCGGAGGCATGGTGGCCTGGGCCCGCGCCGGCCTGCCGATGAAGCGTGGATAATCACACACTGCACTCCGGCGCCGCGGTGGGAGCCGCGTCACCCGCGAGAGCTATCCCGAAGCGCTACGGCGCGTTGGAGGCTCCTGGCGTCGCTCCCGCCGCGCCCATCGCCAGATGACTATATAATACGCCCATGAGTAACACGGGCGTGATCCTGGTTGTTGATGACGAAGCCAGTATCCGGACGATCGCCAGGGCCTACCTGGAGCAAGCCGGGTTTCGCGTGATCTGCGTGGACAATGGCGCCGATGCGCTGCGCCTGGCTGAGACCGATCCTCCGGATCTGGTGCTGCTCGATCTGAACCTGCCGGGTATGGATGGTATGGAGGTTGCCGCGCGCTTGCGCGAGCGCTCCGATGTTTTCATTTTGATGCTCACCGCGCGGAGCGAAGAGGCCGACCGCGTGGCCGGGCTGCGGATCGGCGCCGACGATTACCTGACCAAGCCCTTCAGCCCCCGCGAGCTGGTGGCCCGCGTCGAGGCCATCCTGCGGCGGCGCCGCGGCGCGCCGCCGCGCGACTCCCGCCTGCGCTTCCGCCATCTGACGATTGACCCCGACGCGCGCGAGGCCCGGGCCGGTGACCAGACCCTTGAACTCAGCCCCACCGAGTTCGATGTATTGCTGGCCCTGGCTCGCCACCCCAACCGCGCCCTCAGCCGCGAGCAGTTGATCGATCTGGTCTGGGGGGCCGATTTTTACGGCACCGACCGGGTGGTTGATGTCTATGTCGGCCAGGTGCGGCGTAAGCTGGAGGCCGCCACCGGCGCGACGCTCATCGTCACCGTGCGCGGGGTCGGCTATCGCTTTGTGGACGAGCGACTATGAAGGCGCTCGCGCAACTGCGCTGGCAGCTCATCGCTGCCCAGATGCTGGTGGTGGTGGTCGGCGTGGTGGTGCTCGCCGTCGCCGCCGATCGCATGGGAAGCGGTATCTTCGCCGCCGATCTGCGCGCCCAGCTCGAGGGCATCCCGCTGGCGGAACGCGCGGAGGTCGAAGCGGCCCTGCTGGCCAGCTTCCGCAAGGCGACCTGGCAGGCCCTGCTGACCGCCGGGCTGGTCGCCGCCCTGGTGGGGTTGACGACCAGTGTCCTGCTCCTGCGGCAGATTCTGCGCCCGTTGAACGAGATTGCCCGCAGCAGCCAGCGCATCGCCGAGGGCCGCTACGATGAGCGCGTGGCCGTGCCCGCCAGCGACGAACTGGCAATCGTTGCCACCAGTTTCAACCAGATGGCCGAAAGCCTCGAACGGGTCGAGCAGCAGCGCGTGGCGCTGATCGGCAATGTCGCCCACGAACTGCGCACGCCCCTCACCGGCATCGAAGGCTACCTGGAGGGCCTGATCGACGGCGTCTTCGCGCCTGAACCTTCCGTTTTCGGCGATATGCAGCACGAAGTCCGGCGCATGCGCCGCCTGATTGACGACCTGCAAACCCTCTCCCACGTTGAGGCTGGCCAGGTCAGCCTGCACCTGGCTGATATAGACCTGGTAGAGGTGGCCTGGCGCGTGGTCAACCAGTTGCGTCCCCAGACGGTCACCAACTGCCTCGAACTGACGGTCCTCCCCGAAACGCCCTCGCTGATCGTCCGCGCCGATCCCGACCGCCTGGCGCAGATCCTGCTGAACCTGGTCGGCAACGCTATTCGCTACACCCCCGAAGGCGGTTGCATCACGGTGCGCCTCGGCGTCGAGGGCGCTATGGCCCGCGCTGAGGTGCTCGACACCGGCATCGGCATCCCCCCCGAGGACCTGCCCTACATTTTCGAGCGCTTCTACCGCGTCGATCGCTCGCGTTCACGCGCCAGCGGCGGCAGCGGTATCGGGCTGACCATCGCCCGGCACCTGGCCTGGGCCATGGGCGGCGAGATTACCGCTGCCAGCGCCGGCCCGGGCAAGGGCAGCACCTTCACCCTCACCGTACCCCTCGCGTAGTTAGGAAAGCCCTCCCTGCAACAATCTGGTACGCCCGGCGTTCTATTATTGCGACAACAACCTGTCGGCCGGTTTCATCCCTCGGAAAGGAGCCACAGCGCCAATGTCTGCACTCATCCTGGGCGTCTTTGCCGGGTTCCTCGGCTGGTTCATCGTCCGGTATATGCTGTTTGGCTTTTACACGGTGGATCAGAACGAGCGTGCGGTCAAGACGATCTTTGGCCGCGCCGAGCGCCTTCCTCTCTCCGCCAGCAGCGAGGACCCCTTCACCGAGTACCTCCGCCCTGAGGAACGCGATCGCTATCGGTACCCGCAGGTGCGCGTCATTCAGCCCGGGTTCCACTTCAAGTGGCCCTGGGAGCGCATCCATAAGGTTTCGATCGCTACCCAGACCGTCAACATGGCGCTGGACCTGGAAGATCCACGCGCCAATCGCGGTGGCACGGTGCTGGAGGCGGTCACCAAGGATCAGCTCAACGTCGGGCTGAAGGGCCAGATCCGCTACCGGGTCTCCGAGCGACACCTGTACGCCTACCTGTTCGGGGTGAAGAACCCGGTGGTACACGTGATGGGCTATTTTGTCTCCATCCTGCGGGAACGCATCGCCAGCTTCGAGGCGCCTCCGGCCCCCACCGGCAGCGTGGCCGCCTCCCAGCCAGCCGATGCCAGCGCCGTGAGCGGCGTCTCGATCAACGACCTGCGCAAGAACCTCCGCGACCTGAATGAGTTGATGGACCGCGAGTGCCTCTCCTCGCCGGCGCGCTACGGCGTGATCCTCGAAGCCTCGCTGATCACCGAGATCGATGCGCCACCCGAGGTCGAGTCGGCGATGGCGGCGATCAACACGGCCCACAACCAGGTCTCCTCGGACATCAGCCTGGCCCAGGCGGCTGCCGACCAGAAGATCGTGCAATCGAAGCGCGCGGTGGAGATCGAGACGCTAAAGGCCCAGGCCGAGGTTGAGCCACTGCTGGCCCTGGCCGAGCAGTTGCACGCCCTGCGGGCCAGGGGGCCGAACGCCATCGCCGCCTATCTGCGTAACGTGCGTCTGGGCCTCTTCCGCCAGGCCGAGCGCGTGATCATGGAGGTGGAGCGATGATCAACCTGATAACGTTCCTCATCGCCGCAATGATCACCTTTATCTTTGCACCGGTGATCATCGCGGTGACACTTGGCCTGGCGCGGTTGTTTGGTCTCTACACGACTGTGCAGGAAGGCACCTGCCACGTCTACGTGCTCTTCGGCAACGTGCTGGGCGTGATCAGCGAGCCGGGGCTGCACTTTCTGCCCGGACGCCTGGGAGCGGCTGCCTTTGTCGTGCGGCTGCTGGGCGAACGCAAAGTGCTCGACATGCGTCTCAACCAGCGCTACCTGCGCAGCCAGCCGGTCAATTCCGAGGAAGGCGCGCCGATGGGCATCGGCGTGTGGTACGAGATGGCGATCAGCGACCCGATCGCCTACCTGTTCCGCAACACTGACCCCGAAGGGTCTCTGGCTGCCAATGTGAGCAACGCCGTCGTGCGCACCCTCAGCAATATGCCCCTGGCCGAAATGCTCGAAAACCGCCACGCGATGAGCCAGGCCGTGCGGGCCGAGGTGTCGCCGAAATCAATGGAATGGGGCTATCGCCTTGGCTCAGTGTATGTGCGCAAGGTCCACTTCCGCGACGCGGGCATGATCCGCCAGATCGAGGCCAAGGTGGTCAACCGGCTGCGCCAGGTGACCTCAGCGATCCTGCAGGACGGGGCGAACCAGGTGAGTATCATCACCAGCACGGCCGAGCGCCAGGCGGCGATTGCCTTCGCCCAGGCCCAGGCCATCCGCCCGCAGATCCTGGGCAAGGCCCTCAACGCGATCAATACCGACCGCGAGGTGGCCGAGGCCCTCTTCACCATTCTGGAGACGCAGAACCTGATCGAAGGCGGAGCGAAGGTGACCCTCATCCCCCGCCTCAACGAACCGTCTCTGCTCCCCGACCTCCTCGCCGCTGCGCCACCAGCCAACCATACCACCAGAGCGCCGTCAACGGGGTAAGCGTGATGTGCGCCGGAGCGGGGTGAGGGTGGAGCAACCCTGCTTGATGGCATCACACCGGGCAGTTCCACACCTCCACGGCCCTACGGCTCTACAAAGCCCTGTGTGGAGGTGTGGAGCTGTGGAGATGACCTGGAGATGTGGCGCCTCCATCTGGCACGACCTGACCCTGCTCGCGTTGCAATGTTGTAACAGGCAGTACCTGTCTCTCTATGCGCTGGTCATGCGATCAGGTGTACGATGATCTAATGCAGAAAGAGGGAACCCGGGGTTCCCCAAACCCTTCCCCGAGGGGAGGGGTTGGGAGGGCGCAGCCCTCCCAGAGATACCCACGTTCATCGCGGCGTTGTGCGCCCCGCGCATGGGGCCTGATATGGATAGGAACTTACCCCGTACGTGTTCACATGTGGGGTAAGGCGTCGCCCCGGGTGCGCGAGCGTCCCGCCCGCAATGGCCTGGATACGAGCAAGATGCCCACGCGCCCGGGAGAAGTGTGAACACGTACCTTACCCCTATCCACACGTGACCGACGAGAGGAGGTCGCATATGGGTCTGTCAAGGAAGCATGTATGGACGTTCGCTGCGGTGGTCGCGGCGATTGTCGCGTTGCTGGTCGCGGTCCCGGCGTTTGCGGCGGAATTTGGCGGTGGCGATACCTACCGTCTTCCAGCCGGTCAGGTGATCGAAGATGACCTGACCGTGGCCGCTCAGGAGATCTACATTGACGGCACGGTGGACGGCGACCTGGTCGCGGTGGGCGCCTATATCGAGATCAACGGCGTGGTAACCGGTGACCTGCTGGCCGCAGGCGCGGAGGTGCGGATCAACGGTGTGGTTGAGGACGATGTGCGCGCAGCGGGCGCCGGGGTGATCGTTACCGGTAGGATCGGCGATCACCTCTTTGCGGCTGCCGGCGGCGGCGAGGGCGCCCTCAGCCCGATGCAGGTCAACGGACGCAGTGTGGTGCAGGGTGTGCGCCTTGAGCGCGGCGCGACGGTTGGCGGCTCGGCCTACATCTTCGGCGGCGAGGCGCTGATTGACGGCGCGGTTGCCAGTGATCTGCGGATCGGAGCCGGTGTGGCGACCCTCAACGGTCAGGTGGGTGGCGATGCCAGCCTCGATGTGGGCAAGGTCAGCATCGGCGACACGGCGCGGGTCGAGGGACGGTTGAGCTACACCGCCCCCGAAGCGGTGACCGTGCCGCCGGGTGTGGCCGGTGATGTGCGTTTCGAGCAGCGTGAACAACCACAGACTGCGCCCGCCCCGGCGTTCCGACCGGGGCAGATCCTGCGGCCGCTCCTGATGCTGGCCGGCTTCGCGCTGCTGGGCTGGCTCTTGCTACGCTTCACACCTGAGGCGTTGCGGCGTCCGGCGCAGGCCCTGGCGCTGCGGCCCGGGCAGGCAGCGCTCTACGGCATCGCCGCGCTGGCGTTGCTATTTGCGGTGCCCCTGCTCTCCGGCCTGATCTTCCTGGGGATCATCCTGTTCTGGGGCTGGTTCCCTGCGCTGATGTTCGCCGTGCTGCTCACGGCTGCCCTGGTGCTCGCCTGGACGCTCAGCCCGCTCATCACGGGCCTGTGGGCAGGGCGGGCGCTGTTGCAGGCCACCGGGCGTCAGGCCAGTGATTTCCTGGCCCTGTGTCTTGGCGTGCTGTTGATCGTGCTGGTCAGCCTGATCCCATGGGTGGGCTGGCTGGTGGGCCTGGTCAGCCTGGTATTTGCCCTCGGCGCGCTGATTGTGGCGCGGCGCGGGGCCTTCGACGCGCCGATGACGACGCCGACGCCGGCGCCAATGCCGGCATAAGGTTTCGCACCAGGGTTGGGGAGGACCCTGTCCTCCCCAACCCTCCCCCGGGGCAGGGTTGAGAGCCAGGCCTCGCTCTGCCAGACCCTGCGATCAAGCACCGTCCTCGCTGCGGATGAGCGCCAGCACCTCGTCGCGGCGGGCAGCCATCTCCTCGGGCGAGGCGATCGACTCGAGGTTAAGGCGGATCAGCGGCTCGGTGTTCGAACCGCGCACATTGAAGTGCCAGGTGTCGTAGCTCACCGAAACGCCGTCGAGGCGCTCCACCTTACCATCGGCGTAGCGGGCGGCGAGGGCCTCAAGTCGGGCCGGCACGTCGCGCACCCTCGAGTTGATCTCGCCGGAGATGAAATACTTCGTCTCCAGGTCGGCGAGCAGCGCACTCATCCTCACCCCGCGCCTGGCCAGCAGTTCCAACAGCAACAGTGACGGAATAATGCCCGAGTCGGCATAGAAGAAGTCGCGGAAGTAGTAGTGGCCGGTGACCTCCCCGGCGAACACCGCGTCTTCTTTAGCCATGCGCCGTTTGATGAAGGCGTGGCCGACACGCTCGATGAGAGGGATGCCGCCGCTGGCGCGGATCAGGTCGGGCACGGCCCAGGAGGCCCGCACGTCATAGATCACGCGGGAGCCAGGGTATTTCTCCAGCATATACTGCCCCAGAATGGCCGTCAGGAAGTCGCCGGAGATAAAGCGGCCCCGGTCGTCAACAGCAAAGAAACGGTCGCCATCGCCGTCGAAGAGGAAGCCGAGGTCGAACCCTTCGGCGGGAACGCGCCCCTGCAACTCGGCGCGATTCTCGGGTTGCAGCGGGTCGAGTCCGTGGTTGGGCAGGGTGCCGTCAGGTTCCAGGTACATGCCGGTAAAGGTGATCGGCAGGCGGCGGTAGATCTCCTGGAGGATGGGGCCGACCATGCCATTGCCAGTGTCGGCGATAACCCGCAGGGGGCGCCCGAGGGCGCCACCGTTTTCGAGCGCCGCCACGTCAATCAGCGAGAGCACTCTGGCGACGAACTCCTCCTGGAAGTCGTACTGGCTGATGGCGCCCTTGCGCGCAGGGGTGGGAAAGGTCTCCGCCTCAACGAGGCGACGCAGGTCCTGGATGCCCTCATCACCGCTCAGCAGATAGGGCATCTGGCGCACCATTTTGAAGCCGCTGTACTCCTTGGGGTTGTGCGAGGCCGTGACCATCATACCGGGGAGCCCCAGCGTGGCGCAGGCGAAGTAGTACTGGTCGGTGCTAACCATGCCGATGTCGGCCACATCGGCGCCCTGGTCGGTGATGCCGCGGGTAACGGCCTCGAACATCGCCGGGCCCGAGGTGCGCATATCACGCCCGACGATCACCGTCTCGGCGCCGAGGAAGGTCACAAAGGCACGCCCGATAAGGTAGCCGATGCTTTCGTTCAAATCAGTGGGGTAGATCCCGCGAATATCGTATGCTTTGAAGATGCCCGGGTTGACCTGCACAAGAGTGCTCCTTCCACAGAGAGAGTATAGCAATGTTATGCTACCACACGAGGGCAACCGGCTGTCTTTCCGGTCATTTAAAAGCAGACATCTCTGCGGTTGCGCCGCCCACTGCCAGGATGAAAACAGGTGTATGGTTGGTAGGTCTTGCCGCTCCCCCGGGCAGGGGTATACGGAAACCCGGTTTCCCCGTATGTTCACATCAGTCATCCGTGCGGCTGCGCCGCACAACGATACGATGAACACAGGTTGTTCCTGGGGGGGCCTCCCCCTCCCTGGCCCTCCCCCGCTGGGGGAGGGAACCGGGCGCCTCCCCCCAGGGAGGGGTGCGGTTCGACAGGTTCACCGCAGGTGGGGAAACCCGGTTTCCCCATTACCCAACCGCTGGTGGGAGCGGCTGGCGCACCTCCAGGCAGGGGTGCGGTTCGACAGGCTCACCGCGGGTGGGGAAACCCGGTTTCCCCGTATGTTCACCTCAGATCCATCCCGTAACTTATGGAGGACGTGATGGCCCGGCGACAGATTGTGACGATGCTCCTGATTGCGCAACTGGTGGGCGCCGTCACAGTAACGATTGGCCAGATGCTCAAGGACCCGCGTGAACCAGCCTTTGCCATCGGGCTTGTGGCAACCCTGCTAGGCATTGGCATCCTGGTGGCGTATCGCCGCGGCTGGGAGGCGGCGCTGGCGGTGAATATCGTGGCCGTGACCGTGGCTGTGGGCCTGGGAACGCCAGAGAAGTTTGTGCGCGACTATTCGGCGCTGGTGGTGCTGGTGCCGCCGGCAGTGGCGCAGGTCCTGGCCGGGCCGCGCTGGGTTGTCGGCAGCGCCCTGGGATTGCTGGCCATCCTATCGCTGCGCGCCGGGCCGCAGGATCGCTTTCTGACGGCGTATATAAACGATCTGCGGACCTTCGGGAGTTTTGCCCTGGTGGTGGCCTGTATGCTTCTCAGTCGGCTGGTGGCCGATATGGCCCTGCGGGAAGCTACGGCCAACGGCGCGCGCGCCGAGGAGGCGCTGCGCCGCGCCGATGCGCAGGCGCATGAACTGCGGGTGCAGGCAGAGGCGCTGCGCGAGCAAAATGAGCGCCAGCAGCGCCTGCTCGCCCTGGTGGCGACGCTGGAAACGCCGGCGGTGGCCCTGGCCGAAGGGGTCTTGCTGGCGCCCATCGTCGGCCCGGTCGATGCCGGGCGCGCCGAGGCGCTGGTGGCGCGCCTGGTGCGGCACGCCAGCGAGCAGCGCGCGCGCCTGGTGGTGCTCGATATTGCCGGCGCCTCGAATGTCAACGCGGAGGTGGCACAGGCCCTCGGACGCGCCGTGGAGGCTCTGCGCCTGATCGGCTGCCGGGTGGCGATCAGCGGGCTTTCGGCGGCGACCGCCAGCGTGCTGGCCGAAAGCCAGGTGTCCTTCAACGGCGCCCTGACCGTGCGGACGCCGCGCGAGGCGTTGGAGCGGGAGGTGTAGGGGAGGGTGTGGGAGGGCTGCGCCCTCCCACAGGAGGCCTATGCCGCCAGTTCCGGCTCCTGGCGGAACTGGCTGGTGTACAGGGCATAATAGGCGCCCCGCAGCGCCAGAAGTTCCTCGTGGGTGCCGCGCTCGACGATCTGTCCGCCCTGCACCATCAGCACCTGGTCGGCATTGCGGATGGTGCTCAGGCGGTGAGCGATAACGAAACTGGTGCGTCCCTCCAGCAGGGTGTCGAAGGCGCGCTGGATCAGACGCTCGGTGCGCGTGTCAACGCTGCTGGTAGCCTCATCGAGGATCAGAATGCGCGGATTCGCCAGCACCGCGCGGGCGATGGCGATCAGTTGGCGCTGGCCCTGGCTGAGACCGGCGCCCCGCTCGCCCAGCCGGGTCTGGTAGCCTTCGGGGAGCCGCGCGATGAAGTCGTGGGCCATGGCCAGTTGCGCCGCGGCAATGACCTCTTCGTCGGTGGCATCGAGGCGACCGTACCGGATGTTGTTCATCACCGTGTCGGAGAACAGAAAGGTGTCCTGGAGCACGATGCCGATCTGGCTGCGCAGACTCGCCGCCGTCACCTCGCGCACGTCGTGGCCGTCAATCGTCACCCGGCCTCGGCTAACGTCGTAGAAGCGCGGAATCAGGTTGATGATCGTCGTTTTGCCCGCCCCGGTCGGCCCCACAATTGCCACCGTCTGCCCCGGTTCGGCAACGAAACTGACTCCCTTCAGCACCGGTTCGCCCGGCTTGTACTCGGCCCAGACTTCCTCGAACGCCACCCGACCGCTGATCGGCGGCAGCGGGCGGGCCTCGGGGCGGTCTGCAATGTCGGGAACCTCGTCGAGCAAGCCGAAGATGCGCTCGCCGCCGGCGATCGCGCTTTGAATGTTCGTCCACAGCACGGCAATCTGCTGGATGGGCTGGTTGAAGCGTTGCACGTACTGGATGAAGGCGAAGACTGTGCCCAGCGAAATGACCGTGGTTCCCAACAGTGGCTGGTTCCGCAGGGCGCTCAGCCCGCCGACGACCACGACGATGGCGATGGCGACATAGCCCAGGGCTTCCAGCACGGGGTTGAGGGCGCTGGTGAAGCTGGCCGCGCGCACGTTGGCATCGCGATTGGCCGCATTGGCGCGCCGGAACTGCTCGATGCTCTCCTCCTCGCGGCTGAAGGCCTGCACCTCGCGCACCCCGGCGATGCTCTCCTGCAACCCGGCATTGACGCTGCCCATCTCCTGGCGGCTGCGTCGAAAGGCCCGCCGCGCCTGGCGCGAGAAGTAAACTGTGGCCCAGGCCATCAGGGGCAGCACGCTCAGGCTGAGCAGGGCGTAGGGAACATTGGTGCGCAGCATCAGCGCGCCGGTGATCGCCAGTTGCAGCGCGCCGCTGACCACACTGAGCAGCGCAAAGCCCAGGGTCTGCTGGATAGTGTCGGTGTCGTTGGTGATGCGGCTCATAATGTTGCCCGCCTCGTTGCGCGTGTAGAAGCCCAGGGAGAGGCGGTGGATCTGCGCGAAGGTATCCTCGCGGATCTGGCGCAGGGCGCGCTGCCCGGCCCAGTTCAGCGTGAAGAAGGCCAGCCCCTGGAGCAGCGAGCCGGCGGTGAACAGCAACGCCAGCAGCGCCACCAGACGGCCCAATCCGGCCAGCCGCGCCGGCGCATCGAGGGCAACCGCCAGCGGGTCAATCCAGCAGGCGGCCGGGTTGGGCATCAGGTAGCAGTCAACCGCCTGGCCGATCACCGGCGCCGTCGCCACTTGCAGGCCAGTGGCAACCACAATCAGCACCACCGTTAGCCCGACGGCGTACCACCACGGGCGAAAGTAGCTCCAGAAGCGCGCCAGGGTCGCGCCGACCCGTCTGGGCTTCTGTGTTTCCTGGTTGAGCAGGCGACCAGGGCCGCCTGGACCTCCCATCATCATCAGCGTGTTCCTTTTGTGTGTTGTGTGTCGTGTTGTACTACAGGGGAAAACCGGGTTTTCCCGCGCCCCTGCCCATGTTAAGGGCGGACAGAACATCCGCGCCAACGCGGCTTGTACCGCATTGGAACGCCCCCGCACGCGGCTCTGCTCTCCCCGCTTCGACAGGCTCAGCGCAGGCGCTCCAGCGAAGTTGGAGAGGCCCACCCCTTCGGGCTGAGCCTCAGGGCGAAGCCTGAGCCTGTCGAAGGGGGCCGGCGGCGGGAACCAACCAGCGCATCCCAACGCCATAACGCCCGTCGGCGCCCACAGGTTCTGTCCGCCCCTGAACGGGGAGAGGCTGGGAGAGGGGCGGAGCGCCACGAACTGTAATGCGCCTGAAACCGAATTACCCCGCGGCCCCGGCCGTATCCGCCACCAGTTGCGAATGGTAGATCTCGGCATAGATAGGGCTGTTCTCCATCAATTCGGCGTGGGTGCCACGGGCCGCGATGCGCCCGTTATCGAGCACGATGATCTGATCAGCGTGCAACACGGTGCTGATGCGCTGGGCGATCACAAAGCTCGTGCGTCCCTGCATCAACTGCTCCAGCGCCCGTTGAATGGCCTGCTCGGTCCGCACATCAACACTGCTGGTCGAGTCGTCGAGGATGAGCAGGCGCGGGTTGAGCAAGAGCGCGCGGGCGATGGCGATGCGTTGCTTCTGCCCGCCGGAGAGGGTCACGCCGCGTTCGCCCACACGGGTGGCATAGCCCTCGGGAAAGCTCGTGATAAAATCGTGAGCCGCTGCCGCCCGCGCTGCTGCGATTACCTCCTCATCAGTGGCCTCGGGCCGCCCGAAGGCGATGTTGTCGCGAATGGCGCCACTGAACAGGTTGGTTTCCTGCAAGACGATCCCGATCTGCGAGCGCAGGCTGTCAATCGTAACATCGCGCACATCATGGCCGTCTATCAGCACCGCCCCATCGCTCACATCATAAAAGCGGGGGATCAGATTGATAATGCTGGTCTTTCCGCTGCCAGTAGCGCCGAGCAGAGCCACGGTCTGCCCCGGTTCAGCCACAAAGCTGACGTCGCGCAGCACCGGCTCGCTGTTGCCGAAGTAGCGGAAGGTGACATTCCGAAACTCGACTCGCCCCTCGATCGGAGGCAGAGGATAGGCATCGGGGCGATCACTGATCTCATTTTGCGTGTCCAGCACTTCAAAGATCCGATCCGCCGAGGCTGCCGCCTGGGCCATCAGGGCGATGATAAAGCCAAGCTGGCCCAGGGGGAAGAACACGTAGACCAGATAGAGGCTGAACTTTTGATACTCGCCCAGGTTGAGCGTGCCGCCCAGGATCTGCTGCCCGCCGAAGTAAAGAATGGCCGCCTGCCCGATCTGCGCCACCAGAAAGACCACCGGGAACAGGAACGAGAACACCCGGCTGACGCGCAACTGCTGGGCCATCAGATCGGTAGCCGCGGCAGCGAAACGGCGCTCCTCATACGGCTCGCGGGCAAAGGCTTTCACCACCTTGATGCCCGCCAGGTTCTCCTGGAGGATCGTGTTGAGCACCGCGAGCTTCTGCTGCACCACCGCGAAGAGCGGCTGGATCAGGCGCCCGAAGATGACAAAAATCACCAGGGCAATGGGCAGCAGCGGCAACACCACCAGCGTCAGGCGCAGATTGGTAAAGGCCAGCACCACAATCGCTCCGCCGAGCAGCAGAAACGACTGGACGCTCATAATCAAACCCTGGGCGATGAAGGTGCGTAATCGTTCGACATCGTCGGTGGCGCGAACCATGAGCTGCCCGGTCTGGTTCTGGTCGTAGTAGCTGAAGGAGAGCCGCTGGATCTTCTCGAAGATCGCATTCCGCAGATCGAAGGCCAGCCCCTGCGATGTGCTCTCCGACATAAAAGCCTGGAGGAAAGAAAAGACGCCCCGCAGTACCGCGAAGAGCAGGATCAAGCCAGCGCCGTTGAGAATGACCCGCTCGGCGACGGCGAGATTGGCGTCGGCCCGGGTCACAGCGTCGATCATGTTCTGCACCACCTGGGGCACGGCGAGTTGCGCCACGGTGGCAATCACCAGGGCGCCGTAAGCAATCAGGGCGCTGCGGCGCTGATTGCCTACATAACGAAGCGCGCGTATCAGGCTGCCGCGCTGCGTGGCGGAGCCGCTGGCTCCCATACGCGCCGGCGGGTTCATTTGAGCTTGCAAGGTTTCTTCCTCTTAATCTATGCGGTTCTGTGAAATGCCCGGGCGGCTGCGTCGCACCCTTCAGGGATGAACCGAGATTCTCCCGGGAGGGCGCAGCTCTCCCCAATCCTCCCTGTGGGGAGGGCGTATCACCCCGCAGGCAAGGGGGTGGGGAAACCCAGTTTCCCCAATGTTCATATCCGAGCTGCTCGCTCCTCCCCGGCCTGGATGGCCCGCTCCAGCAGATCGAGCAACTGTTGCTGCTCCTCCGGGCACAGCCCGGCCAGGAACTGGCCCATGCGCGCCACCTGCTCGTCAAGCACCTGCGCGTGCAACGCATACCCGGCGGGGGTCAACTCGATCAGCGCCACACGGCTATCCTCGGCGTGCGGGCGCCGCGTGACCAGCCCCGTGGCCGCCAGCCGCCGGGTCAGCGCCGTCACCGATGGAGGGCTAATCCCCAGATGCTCCGCCAGTTCCTTCATCGCCAGGGGACCCTCCGACTGCAAGATGCGCAGGAGCCGAAGGTGCGATGGTGAGAGGTGCAGATCGGTAAGCCGCCGGGCGGTAGGACCGATCAACTGGGGGCGCAGGCGCTCGAACAGGCACAGCAGGCGCTGCGCATTGTCGAGAGGTGGCTCGTCGCATTTCCAGGAGGGTAACGGCATAGGCAGGGAGTGGAGAACTCTGGTTTCCCCATACCCCAACCGCGGTCGGATTCGTCCGGCGCCCCGACAGGCAGGGGCACAGTTCGACAGACTCAGCGCAGGTGGGGAAACCCGGTTGCTCCTATCTTCAGTTAGATGAACTAAATATATCGTACCACTGCTTCCGTCAGCGCACAAGGCAGCAGGGTCGGCGCGTAGCGCCTGTTGTCTGTGTTCACCCTTGCTCCTGCGAGCGCAGGGCCTGCCCTCGAATGCTGACACGGGCGAGACACCCGCGCTCCCGGGCTTGCGTAGGCGCCTCAACGCTGAACACGTACTTGCCTTTTACCTTCCGGCTTTTCCATTTATACTGTTCATGGCTTGTACTATTGCACAGGTGCGTTATGCAGCAGACCGTAGCCGGCGACCTCGACGTGGATCTGGCGCCAATTCGCAACATCTACCCGTTTCACACGCAGCGCTTCGCCGTGCCGGGCGGCGCGCTGAGCTACGTGGACGAAGGCGCCGGCCCGCCAGTGGCGCTGATCCACGGCAATCCTACCTGGTCGTTCTACTACCGCCGGCTCATCGCCGGTCTCCGCGATACCCGCCGGGTGATCGCCCCCGACCACATGGGCTGCGGGCTTTCCGACAAACCGCAGCGCTACCCCTACACCCTGAGCACCCACATCGCCAACCTCGAGCGCCTGCTGAGCCACCTGGATCCCGGTCCAGTTGACCTGGTAGTGCACGACTGGGGCGGCCCGATTGGCATGGGCTGGGCCACGGCCCACCCCGAGCGGGTACGGCGCATCGTGGTGCTGAACACGGCGGCGTTTCTCTCACCGCGGCTGCCGTGGCGCATCGCCGTATGCCGGTACCCACTCGTCGGCGATCTGGCCGTGCGCGGGCTTAACGCCTTCGCGCTCGGCGGCACCGTGATGGCCGTGGAGCGCCCGATGCGCCCCGAGGTGCGCTACGGCTACCTGCTGCCGTATCGCTCCTGGCGCGACCGGGTGGCCATTCAGCGCTTCGTGCGCGACATCCCGATGCGGCCTGCTCATCCCACCTGGGCCGTGGTTGACGCGATTGACCGCAATCTAGCCGCGCTGCGGAACCATCCGATGCTCATTCTCTGGGGTGGGAAGGACTGGTGTTTCACCGACCATTTTCTTGCCGGCTGGCTTGAGCGCTTCCCTGCCGCTGAGGTCGTGCGCTTCGACGATGCGGGCCATTACGTGCTCGAAGACGCTCACGAGGAGATAGTTCCTCGCGTGAGGCGCTTCCTGAGGTGAACATAGCCCGCCCGCGGGCGGGTTTGGGAGGGCGCAGCCCTCCCGGGAACCAACCCGCCCGCGGGGAGGGTTTGGGAGGGTGCAGCCCTTCAACGGGTTTCACCTGCTCTCGAATGAGCTTCCTGCGCCGCAGAGGGGAAATGGGCCAACGAATGGGAAACGAATAAACGAATGCCCAAGGTGTGCCTGACTCTGAGGTGAACATAGCCCGCCCGCGGGAGGGTTTGGGAGGGTGCAGCCCTCCCGGGAACCAACCCGCCCGCGGGAGGGTTTGGGAGGGCTGCGCCCTCCCAAGAATATTTTCATTCCGGCGTTGTGCGGCGCAGCCGTATGGATGACTGATGTGAACATACGGGGAAACCGGGTTTCCCCATACCCCTGCCTGTGGGGGCGGCAAGCCCTCCCCACCGGGAGGATTTGGGAGGGCGCAGCCCTACCAGGAGAATTGCAGGCATGACCATCAACCTTGAACCGACCGAAACGGCCCTGCGTGGCGCAAACATCGCGCGCCACCTCCCGCAGATGGCCCGCGAGCGCCCCGAGCAAACCGCCGTGGTTACCGGGGTAGGCCGCGACCGCGCCGGCAGACCGATCTACCGGCGCCTCAGTTTTGCCGAACTCGACCGGGTGAGCGACCGCTACGCCTGGGGCCTGAGCGCCTGGGGCATTGGCTCGGGGGTCCGGGTGCTCTCGATGGTACCCGCCGGCATCCCCCTGATCAGCCTTACCTTCGCCCTGCTGAAGGTTGGCGCCGTGCCCATTCTGATTGACCCGGCGATGGGCCGGCGCAACCTGGCCCAGTGCATCGCAGAGTGTGCCCCCGAGGTCCTCATCGGCGTGCCGCGCGCCCACCTGGCCGGGCTGGTCTTCCCGCGCGCCTTTCGCACCGTGCGGCGACGCGTTGCCGTCGGCTCGCGCTTCATCCCCCTCGGCGCCGTGAACCTCGCCGACCTGAGCGTGCCGCTCGATACACCGTTTCCCGTCGAACCGGTGGACCCCGCTGCGCCCGCGGCGATCATCTTCACCACCGGCAGCACGGGGGTGCCCAAGGGCGTGCTCTACGAGCACGCCATGTTTGAAGCACAGGTGCGCTTGCTGCGCGACCTGTTCGGCATCGAGCCGGGCGAGGTGGAGATGCCAGCCTTTCCCCTGTTTGCCCTGTTCAACGTCGCTCTCGGCTGTACCTCGGCCATCCCGCCGATTGACCCCACCCGCCCCGCAGCGTGCGACCCTGCCGCCGTCGTGGCGTTTATGCAGGACCAGCGGGTGACCTCTACCTTCGGCTCGCCGGCGATCTGGGCGCGGGTGAGCGCCTACTGTCTCGAACGCGGGATTACCCTGCCGCACCTGCGGCGGGTGTTGATGGCGGGCGCGCCGGTGCCAGCCTCACTCCACGAACGTTTCCGGCGCATTCTGGCTCCCTCTGCCGACACGCACACGCCCTACGGCGCCACCGAGGCGCTGCCGATCACCTCAATCAGCGGCGCCGAGGTGCTCGCTGCGATTGCCAGTCGCCGCGCCGATCCGCTGGCCGGCACCTGCGTCGGTCGCCCCGTACCCGAGGTGACCCTGCGCATCATACCGATCAGCGACGAGCCAATCGCGCGCTGGGACCAAGCCCTGGCGCTGCCGCCCTTCCAGGTCGGCGAGATCTGCGTCAAAGGCCCCGCGGTGACAAAGACCTACATCAACCGCCCCGATGCCACCGCGCGGGCCAAGATCGCCGACAGCGACGGCGTGTGGCACCGCATGGGCGACCTGGGCTACCTCGACGACGCGGGCCGGTTGTGGTTCTACGGCCGCAAGAGCCATCGCGTCGTAACGCCCTCGGAAACGCTGTTCACCGAGCCGGTGGAGCTGATCTTCAACCAGCACCCCGGCGTGGCCCGCAGCGCCCTGGTAGGCGTGGGAGCGATGGGGGCGCAGCGCCCGGTCGTGGTCGTCGAGCCGCGCGACCGGCGCGCGCTGCGCGACCCCGCCGCCCGCGCGCAGCTCCTCAGCGAACTGCGCGCCCTGGGCGCGCGTTACCCGATGACCGCGGGCATTGCCACCTTCCTGATACACCCGTCCTTCCCGGTGGACATTCGGCACAATGCTAAAATCTTCCGCGAGCAACTGGCCG
>CAKZKA010000181.1 GCA_937120965.1 uncultured Chloroflexota bacterium | reverse complement strand
CGGAGCGCAGACACACAAAGGCCACGGCGTTCCCTTTTCCAGGAGGTCCGCCGCGGCCATCGAGGGGATGATCGGCTCCGGGCGCGGCGATCAAGGTGCGGGCGTACCGCTTGCGCGGACGCGGGTGGAGATCCGTGGCTGATCGCTGCTCATAGAACACCCTTGCAATGAACCTGGCCGGATAACCCGGGTAGCGCGTTACACTGCAGGCGAGGTTCGCCCTCGCCGATCCTCCCCAAGGAGGTTATCCGGGACGCCCGCTGCCGGCGCCTGATTGCCGGTATACCACGCTGGCGCAGCTTGCCTGTGGAAGCGCTGAGTCTGGCCCCCGGGCGCGACACTCGCTGTAGCGTAGCATGGTTGAGCAACCGCAGGCATCGGCCCAAAGGCGGAGCCGCAGCCGGTCCGCGCGCCCGGTGTGCAAGATTATGAACCTGGGACCCGGGGTTCCCCACCCCTTTCAGGTGTTCTGGCGGATGGCGTCTTGATGCGCTGCTGGTCCTCACCCCTGGCCCCCGCTCCAGCTTCGCTGGAGAGCCTGCGCTGAGCCTGTCGAAGCGGGGAGACCAGAGCCGCACGCGGGGGCGTCCCAATGCGGTACAAGCCACGTTGGCGCGGATGGTCTGTCCGCCCTTAAACCTGCCCGGCGGGAGGGTTTGGAGCGTTCGCCCCCCGGCCAGCCTCCTCCCGCTGGGGAGACGGGTCCCTCCTCGAACGAATGAGAGTTTGGGAGGGTGCAGCCTTCCCAGGAAACACCCATTGTCATCTTGTCGTTGCGCGGCGCAACCGCATGAACGGCTGAAATGGTAGTGCCCGGAGCGTCGGCGCTCTGTGCTATTATACGCCGCAATGGCGCCGGGAACAGTCTCCGGTGAAACGTACCACAGCTTGCACCGACTCAATGGCGATCTTCAGGCGGAAGGTGGTGGTGATCGGCGGGGGGGTTGCTGGTCTGGCAGCGGCACGGCGCCTGCGCCTGGCCGGGGCAGAGGTTACGGTGCTGGAGCGAGGATCGGCGCCGGGGGGGCGCGTGCAAACGCTGCAGGTTGAGGGCTGTCGCATCGAGCTTGGGGCTGAGTTTCTGGCCGATTTTTACACCCGCACGCTGGAACTGGTGCGCGAGCTGGGTCTCGCCGGCGAGTTACGTCGCATTCCACGCAGCGCGGCCACACTCCGCGCTGGCCGCCTCTACCCGCTCTGGCCCAATGTCACCGCCGCGCTCACGCCCCTGGTCGGCCCGCGGCACAAAGTCGCACTGTCGTACCTGGTCGGGGCGCTGGCGCGCCACCGCGCCCGGCTCGACACCCACGCCTTTCACAAGGCGTATGCTCTGGACGACGTCTCCGTGGCCGAGTATGCCCGCGCTCATCTCTCCGAGGAGGTGCTGGAGTATGTGCTCCAACCACCGTTGTCGGGGATCTTTTACTGGGCGCCCGAGCGCACCTCGCGGGCCTTGCTGTTCCTGGCGCTGTGGGCCGGCCTCAGCCGCCCCGCGGGGATGCGCCTCTACACGCTGCGCGAGGGCCTCGGGCAACTGGCGTCGGCCCTTGCGGCCAGCCAGAATCTGCGCCTCGGCGCTGAAGTCGAGGCGGTCATGCCCGGCCCGAGCAAAGGCTACACCATCTACGGACGCTGCGGAGAGACCGCGTTCACCCTCGTCGCCGATGCGGTTGTCGTTGCCACGACGGCCAGCGCCGTGCCGCGCCTGCTCCCCTGGCTCGACGAGCGCCAGCGGGCGTTCTTCTCCGCGGTCACGTATTCAATGACCACCCTGCTCGCCGTGGGTATTCGCGGACGCTTTCCGCGCCTCACCTATGGCATGTTCTTTCCGCGCCGCGAAACGCCCTTCCTCGCCGCCGCCACGCTCCCGACGGTTAAGGAGCCGGGGTTTGCTCCTCCCGACCGCGATGTGATCTGCCTGCGCCTGAGCGGCCTCGCCGCCGCCGCGCTACGCGAGTGCGCCGACGACACCCTGGCGTGCCTGATGCTCGCCGAGCTGCGACGTCTGGCGCCGGGCTTCGACCCCACGCCCCGACGTGTGTTTCAGCGCCTCTACCGTTGCGCCGAGGCCCTGCCCGAGTTCGACGTGGGGCACTTCCACCGCTTACAAACCTTCGCCTCCGGCGCGATTGAAGCGCCCTCCCTCGCCTTCGCTGGCGATTATCTTGGCGGGCCTTTCATCGAAGGCGCTATCGTCAGTGGCGAGGGCGCCGCCGAACGGCTGCTGGGCCATCTCCGCAGTGACTGAGCCAGGGTAACGCCAAAGAAAGCGACTTTCTTGCCGCCCTCGTCGTCAGGACATCAGGGGCCTCAATACCGACAGAGAGGTGAGACGCCCACGCGGCTGCGCCGCACAACCCCGGAATGAAAATATTCTTGGGAGGGCTGCGCCCTCCCAAACCCTCCCCCCCGGCGGGTTGCCGTCAGTCGGTCTTCGCCCCCTTCACCGCTTCTTTCAGCGTGCTGCTCGCGCTGAAGCCAGGCGTCCTGGTAGCGGGGATCTGGATCTTGTCCCGCGTCTGCGGATTGACGCCCTCCCGCGCCTGCCGCGAGCGCACCTCGAACGTGCCGAAACCGGTCAGGGTGACCTTCTCGCCCCTGGCAAGCGCCTCGGTAATCACGTCGAGCGCCGAGTCAACCACCAGCTTGGTCTCTTTCTGAGATACGCCGGCTCGTTCCGCCACGGCCTTGATAAAGTCGGTCTTCTGCATCGGTGCAGACCTCCTCCGAGCAAGGATCAGCATATGCACTATATGCCTTTGTGAAGCAGTATACCGCACTTGTCAATACCTTTGACGCATTGGAACGCGGTATTTGCCGCTTCAGACTTTCCAACCCGGTTTTAGCGCATCAGAAAGACATGAAAAATAGAAACACTTGTGTTTATTGTCCGCAAACTTCGACGGAGGCCGCGGAAGGCCAGTCCCTTCCCAGCCCTCCCGCGCATGGCCTGCACTGGCAGCGCGCGCATCACCACCCCCCGGCGGTCCGGTCATCACGCAGGCGCGCCAGATCAGCCGCGAGGCCGGTGTAGCTCTCCGGTCGCAGCGCCAGCAGTTCCGCCCTGACCTCGTCGCGCACGTCCAGGGTCTCCACGAACTGCCGGAGATGCTCCAGGGTCAGATCGCGCCCGCGGGTCAGGCCCTTGAGCGTCTCATAGGCTTCAGGGTAGCCCTCGCGCCGCAGGATGGTCTGGATCGCCTCAGCCAGCACTTCGGGATGCGCGTCCAGATCGGCGCGCAGCCGCTCGCGACGCACCCCCACTTTGTCCAGCCCGCGGAGCACCCGCTGGTACCCCAGCAGGCTGTAGCCGAAGGCTGTGCCCAGATTGCGCAGCACAGTGCTGTCCGACAGGTCACGCTGCAAGCGCGAGATGGGCAGCTTGCGGCTCATATGCTCGAGCAGGGCGATTGCCAGCCCCAGGTTGCCCTCGGCGTTCTCAAAATCAATCGGGTTGACCTTGTGCGGCATGGTTGAAGAGCCGACTTCGCCGGGAGCAGGCCGCTGGACCAGGTAGCCATCGCTGATGTAGCGCCAGAGGTCCTGGCACAGGTCCACGAGGATCACGTTGACCCGTTTGAGCGCGTCGCAGAGTGTCGCCAGGCTGTCGTGCGGCTCGATCTGCGTGGTGAGCAGCACCGGCTCCAGCTCCAGCGCGCGGACAAAGGCGCGCGAGAAGGCCATCCAGTCCACTGCGGGCAGGGCCACGCTGTGGGCAGCGAAGGTGCCGGTGGCGCCATTGAGCTTGCCGGTGAGGCGCGTGTCGCGAACCGCTTCAACGGCGCGGCGCAGGCGCATAAAGAAGACGTTCACCTCTTTGCCAAAGGTCGTTGGCGTGGCCGCCTGGCCGTGGGTGCGCGCCAGCATTGGCGTGGCCGCCTCGGTGTCGGCCAGCTCGCGCAGGCGCTCGAGCAGGCGGCTCAGGGGGGGCAGGATGGCCGCATCGCGGGCCTCGCGTACCAGCAGGCCATAGGCCAGGTTGTTCACGTCCTCGGAGGTTAGCGCAAAGTGTACCGCCTCCTTCCAGCGCTCCAGGCCCAGCCGGTCGAGTTGTTCGCGCAGCCAGTATTCGACCGCCTTCACATCGTGGTTAACCCGGCGATCCCAGGCGGCGATAGCCAGAGCGTCGGCGTCGCTGAACTGGCGGTACAACTGCCGTAGCCGGGCCTGCTGCTGCGCGTCGAGGGGCGGCACGAACCCGACGCTGGGTGCGCGTGAGAGGACGATCAAATACTCAACCTCCACGCGCACGCGGTAACGGAACAGCGCCGCTTCACTGAAGTAGGCCGCCAGATGGCCCACGTCGCCGCGGTACCGCCCATCCAGGGGCGAGAGGGCGGCAAGCCGGTGTATTTCGTCGGTCATGGTACTCTCCACTCAGGTTCATCGGGCAATTTCATCGCCACACGCAACCGGGGAAAGCGTTGGAGCGCCCGTGAGCTTGCGATAGTTTCACGATCCACCGGTAGCACCTTTGCTTATGATACGCCCATTTGGGGGCAATGTGCATCTGCCGCTCACAACGACCAGGGCTGATGCGACGCAGGCACGTTCGGCCTGTCACAACGACAGGACAAAAACGACAGCGGCGCAGCAGTGCTGCGCCGCTACCCGGGAGGTCTGCGCCCGCTCACACTCGCTCCGCTGGCTTCAGGGGAGGACAGAACGTATGAGCGCCGACGGGCGTGATGGCGTTGGGATGCGCTGGGTGGTCCTCACCCCCTCCCCCTCTCCAGCGAAGCTGGAGAGCCTGCACTGAGCCTGTCGAAGCGGGGAGACCAGAGCCATGCGCGGGGGCGTTCCAATGCGGTACACGCCACGTTGGCTCGGATGTTCTGTCTGTCCTTAAACCCCGCTGGCAGGGTGTGAGGAAACCCGGCTTCCCCTGCGTTAACGTCAGGCCGGTGCGCCCGAGCCTGACGTGTGCCTCAAGGTGAGCACCGTGACCTCGGGGGGGCAGCCGAAGCGCAATGGCAGGCCGCCGATGCCCCGGCTGACGTAGAGTTGGAGCGCGCCGATGCTCCGGTACCCGATGGGATAGCGCCAGCCGTGGCGCGGCAGGCAGAAGGAGCCCAGGAGCGGCAGGCACACATGGCCCCCGTGGGTGTGCCCGGAAAGTTGCACATGCACGCCGCGGGCGGCGGCTTCATCGGCCAGATCGGGGCAGTGCGACAGAAGTATGGTGAAGACCCCTTCGGGCACGCCCTTGAGGGTCGCCGCCAGATCGTGAGCGCCGTCCCACATATCGTCAACGCCGGCCAGCACCAGTTCGGCATCTCCATCGCGTAGTCGCCGGTGGTGGTTGAGCAGAAACTCGATCCCCAGTGGCGTAAGTGTCTGCTGGATGGCCGGGAAGCCTTCCCAGTAGTCGTGATTGCCTGGCACGGCGAAGATGCCCAGCCGGGGGCGCCAGGACTGCAATGGCGCAAGGACCTCGGGCAACTCGGGGATGGCGTGCTCGTAACTCACGAAGTCACCGGTCATCACCAGGAGGTCAGGCTGCTCGGCCACCAGACGCTCAACGGCCCAGCGGGCGTTTTCGGTGGTGTACGGCAGGCCCAGGTGTAGATCGCTCAACTGGCCGATGCGTAGACCGTCGAGGGCGGGCGGGAGTTGCGGGAGCCACAGCGTCACCTGCTCCAGCCGCGGGCGACGCGGCTCGTGCAAGAGGGCATAGGCCGCCCCGGTCACTCCGATCAGGCTCAGCGCCGCCGCAGCCGGCGCGCCTCCGGCCACCAGCGCCAGCGTGGACAGCACACCACCGCTGACCGCCGCGCCGATCCAGCGCTCGGAATAACGCACCTGCCCCGGGCTCGGGTCGAAGCGCCGCCCTTCACGCTGTGGTCGAAACTGCTGTGTTGTTACTGCCATGGCTGGATCTGCTCCCCAGTGTCTGTGTATTGGTGTCGCACGATGGACCGTGGGCCTCTCGGAACCGTGTGGACCGATCGGCCTGCATACCAACGCGGCGCCGGCATCCAGGTCCGGGGCGCCGCGCTGCGAGGGACAGTATAATCGATAGAGATGAAGAACCGATGAAATGGCGCTGCCGGAAACCTCACAACGGGCCGGTCCCGATGTGAAAACAGGCCGCGCGCGCGAGAGTTTGGGAGGGAGGAGTCTGGTTCCCTGCCCCGGCGAGGAGGGTTTGGGAGGGCTTCGCCCTCCCGGAAAAAATCAATTGTCATCTTGTCGTTGTGCAGTGAAGGCGCCGGCGCGCACTTTGACGCCTCTCAGCCCTGGGGGTACAATGCGGTAATCGCGGCGTCTCTCTGGTCAGGGCAAGGGGAAACCGGGTTTCCCCTTCTCCCTCCCTGAGCGGAGGGTTTGGATTGAACTATGCCCGATTTTTCATACACTGCGATCCGTGACCCGGCAGCCTTCGAGGAGCGACTGAAGCGCGTGCCCGATGCTCCCGGCGTGTATCTGTGGAAGGATGCGGCGGGCGCCTTGCTCTACGTAGGCAAGAGCAAGCGCCTGCGCGACCGCATGCGCTCGTACTTCGGCTCGCCGCGCGGCCTCAACGCCAAAACGCGCCGCCTCGTCAGCCATATCGCCGATTTTGATATCGTTGTCACCCAGAGCGAGCTGGAGGCCCTGCTGCTGGAGATGAATCTGATCAAGCAGCATCGGCCCCGCTACAATATCTTGCTCAAGGACGACAAAAGCTATCCGTACATCAAGGTAACCCTCCAGGAGGACTGGCCGCGCATCTTTCCCACCCGCACGGTGATCGAGGATGGGGCGCGCTACTTTGGCCCCTACGCCAGCGCCGGTTCGGTCTACAAGACCCTCGATCTGCTCAACCGGCTTTTCGCCTTTCGCCCGCCCTACGAGTGCAAGGACGACAAGTTCAATCGCCACCGCAAGCTGGGCAAGCCCTGCCTCTACTACCAGATGCGGCGCTGCCTCGGCCCCTGTGTGCCCGGCCTGGTCTCGCAGGAGGAGTACCGGGCCACCATCGCGGCCGTCTGCCGTTTCCTCGAAGGGCGCACCGAACAGGTGGTGCGCGATATTCGTCGCGACATGGAGGCGGCTGCCGAGGCGCTGAACTTTGAACGGGCGGCCTTCCTTCGCGACCGGATTACGGCCATCGAGCGCATCTCCGAGCGCCAGCAGGTGCTGCGCACGGTTGATGAGGATCAGGACGTGATCGCCTTTGCCCGCGAGGATGGCTCCGCGGTGGTGCAGGTGCTGTTTATCCGCGGCGGCAAGCTGGTCAACGCTGAGCCGTTCACGCTCCAGGGCGCCGAGGATGAGAGTGACGCCGCGTTGCTGGGTTCGTTCATCACCCAGTTCTACGACCGCGCCCCCACCGTGCCGCCCACGCTCCTGCTGGCCGATCATATCGAAGAGCCGATGATCATCGCCTCCTGGCTCGCTCAGAAGTCCGGCCATAAGGTCGAAATTGCCGTACCCCGGCGCGGCGAGAAGAAAGAACTGGTCGAACTGGCCGCCACCAATGCCCGCCAGAAGCTCGCCGAGTTGCGCCAGCAGTGGCTCAACTCCGAACAGCGGGCCGTCGCCGGCCTCAGCGCCCTGCGCGACCTGCTGGGCCTGCCCGCGCTCCCGCAGCGCATCGAGTGCTACGATGTCTCGACCATCCAGGGCCAGCACACGGTCGCGAGTATGGTTGTGTTCGAGCACGGCGAGCCGAAGTCCTCGGCCTACCGCCGCTTCCGGATCAAGACGGTCGAAGGCGCCAACGACGTGGCCGCGCTGCGCGAGGTGCTCGGTCGGCGCTTCCGTCGCGCCGCCGCAACCCGGGGCGCGCAAGGCGAGGAGGTGTTGGAGGCTCCGCCCCCCGCTGCTGGAGCGACCCGCGCCGCAGCGCAGGGCGAAGAGGAACCGTCGCCACCGGCGGCCCCGATCCTCGATGCCGGTGTGCCGGGTGCCGAGCAGGCGCCCCCGCCTTCCGCCTGGGCCGAGTTGCCCGACCTGGTGCTGATTGACGGCGGGCGCGCCCAGGTGAACGGCGCGCTGGCGGCGCTCCGCGAGGCGGGCTTCGACCAGATCCCGGTCGTTGGCGTCGCCAAAGGCCCCGACCGCGACCGTTTCGACCTGGTGCGCCCCGATCGGCCCGAGGCGCTCGCGCTGGAGCGGACAAGCCCGGCGCTGCACCTGGTGCGGCGCATTGATGAAGAAGCCCATCGCTTCGCCATCACCTATCACCGCAAGCTGCGCGGTAAGGCCGCTCTAACCTCGACTCTGGAGGAGATTCCCGGCATTGGCCCCCGACGCAAGAAGGCCCTCCTGCAAGCCTTCGGCTCGCTGGAGGGCATCCGCCGGGCCAGCGTGGAGGAACTGGCCGCCGTGCCGGGAATGAACCGTAAGGCCGCCGAGACCCTCAAGGGGCTGTTAGCGTAACCCGGGGGACCCGGGGTTCTCCCTCCCGGCCTGTCAGACGCCTGTGCGGCTGCGCTGCACCCTCGCCACAGGCAGGGGGATGGGGAAACCCGGTTTCCCGATTAATACCAATTACCGTTGATAATGCCGCATTGCTTAAAGCGGTTTTAGGCGTTGTGCTGCCCAGCGTGGCAATCCACAATCCAAAATCTACAATCTAAAATGGTATAAGGGTAGAGGGATGCGGCGGGGAGGCTGCGCCTGCCTGCATCTCCACCCGCTACCGCGGATGTGAACCTTTTCTCAGCAGCAGGGTCCCGTATGTCAGTGATCCATTCGCACATCAACCCGCAGAGCGAGGAGTTCAAAGCCAACGCCGCCTACCACCGCGCCCTCGCCGACGAATTGCGTGGCCGGATGCTCGCCGCCTCACACGGCGGCAGCCCCGACGCGCGCCAGAAGCATACCGCCCGCGGCAAGTTGCTCGTGCGCGAGCGCATCGATCTGCTGCTCGATGAAGGCACCGCCTTTCTGGAGCTGAGCCCCCTGGCGGCATACCACGTCTACGAGGATGATGTGCCCGGCGCGGGGATCGTGACCGGCATCGGGCGGGTGAGCGGCCGCGAGTGTGTCGTTGTCGCCAACGATGCCACGGTCAAGGGCGGCACCTACTACCCGCTCACCGTCAAGAAGCACCTGCGCGCCCAGGAGATTGCCCAGGAGAACCACCTGCCCTGCATTTACCTGGTAGATAGCGGCGGCGCCTTCCTCCCGCTCCAGGCCGAGGTGTTCCCCGATCGCGACCACTTCGGGCGCATCTTCTACAACCAGGCCCAGATGTCGGCCCGGGGCATCCCCCAGATCGCCGCGGTGATGGGGTCGTGTACCGCGGGCGGGGCCTACGTGCCGGCAATGAGCGACGAGGTGGTGATTGTCAAGGGCACCGGCACGATTTTCCTCGGCGGGCCGCCCCTGGTCAAGGCCGCCACCGGCGAAGAGGTCAGCGCCGAGGAGCTGGGCGGCGCCGATGTGCACACGCGCCTCTCCGGCGTGGCCGACCATTTCGCCGAAAATGACCACGAGGCCCTGGGTATCGTGCGCGATATCGTCGCCAATCTCGGCCCCCGTCGCCTCCCGCCCTGGGAGTTGCGGGCGCCCGAACCGCCGCGCTACGATCCCGAGGAGTTGTACGGCATCATTCCCCGTGATACGCGCAAGAGCTACGACATTCGTGAGGTCATCGCCCGCCTGGTGGACGGTAGCCGGCTCCACGAGTTCAAGACGCGCTACGGCGCCACTCTGGTCTGCGGATTCGCGCACATCGAGGGCATTCCCGTCGGTATTCTGGCCAACAATGGCATCCTCTTCAGCGAAAGCGCGCTGAAGGGCGCGCATTTCATCGAACTCTGCGCGGCGCGTGGCATCCCGCTCCTGTTCCTGCAAAACATCACCGGCTTTATGGTCGGCAAGCAGTACGAGAACAGCGGGATCGCCAAAGATGGCGCCAAGCTGGTCACCGCGGTGAGTTGCGCCGCCGTGCCGAAGTTCACCGTGGTGGTGGGTGGTTCGTTTGGCGCCGGAAACTACGGGATGTGCGGACGCGCCTACCAGCCCCGCCTGCTGTGGATGTGGCCCAACGCCCGCATCAGCGTGATGGGTGGGCAGCAGGCCGCCAATGTGCTGCTCACCGTGCGGCGCGATAACCTGCTCGCCCAGGGCCGCGATCTGACGCCTGAGGAGCAGGAGGCCTTCAAGGCGCCCATTCTCGAAAAGTATGAACGCGAGGGCAGCCCCTACTATTCCACCGCGCGCCTGTGGGACGATGGCATCCTCGTTCCTACCGATACGCGCAAGGCTCTGGCCCTGGGCCTGGCCGCCGCGGGTAACGCCCCGGCCCAGGAAACCAGATTTGGCGTGTTTCGCATGTAATACCAATTACCGTTGATGATGCCGCATTGCCTGAAGCGATTTCAGGCGTTGTGCTGCCCAGCGTGGCAATCCACAATCCAAAATCTAAAATCCAAAATGGTATAAGGCGTAGTTCAAACGGGCGTGATGGCGTTGGGATGCGCTGGTTGCCTGCGCTGAGCCTGTCGAAGCGGGGAGACCAGAGCCGCGCGCGGGGGCGTTCCAGTGCGGTACACGCCACGCTGGCTCGGATGTTCTGTCCGCTCTTAAAGGCGAGTGGCTGGGAGGTGGGCCAAACGCCCCAAACCCCGCCAGCGGGCAAGGGGCGCGGGGAAACCCGGTTTCCCCGATGTGCATACGATACTCCCGAGAGGGCTTGCGCCCTCCCAAACTCTCCCCTCAGGGAGGGGGTTGGGGAAACCCGGTTTCCCCATTTCCCAACCGCTGTTGGGAGCGGCTGGCGCCCAGCGGGCAAGGGGACGGGGAAACCTTTCAGGTGTAGCGTTTCTGGCGGATGGCTTTGTGATGCGCTGCTGGTCCTCAACCCCCGGCCCCCCCTTCGGCTCCGCTCAGGGCAGGCCTCTCCCTGAGCGGG
>CAKZKA010000180.1 GCA_937120965.1 uncultured Chloroflexota bacterium | reverse complement strand
GCGATCGAAGAGGGGCTGCGCTTCGCCATCCGTGAGGGCGGGCGCACCGTCGGCGCTGGCGTCGTCACCAAGATCATTGAATAGCCCCGATTGGGATTGCCGATTATGGATCTTGCGTTGGTAAACCTCGCCAGGCTCCGAACCAACGATCCATAGATCTGTAGTCCCAAATAGGAACCGAGCAATGGCCGTGGCCAAAGATATAAAGGAACAGCGGGAAAATGCTATCGTCCGCACGTTCCGCGAGACACGGAGCGAGTTGCGCAAGGTTGTCTGGCCGACTCGCGAGGAGACGATCCGCCTGACAATCGTGGTGATCACTGTCTCGGTGATCATTGGCCTGATCCTGTTTGTTGGCGACTCGATCTTCCTGTTCCTCTACACCACCCTGGTCAACCTTGTGTCGTAGGCGTAGGATGATGTAGTTACTGAGGTGAAAATACGGGGAAACCGGGTTTCCCCATCCCCCTCCCTGAGGGGAGGGTTTGGGAGGGCTACGCCCTCCCAAAGATGCCTCATTTTCATCGCGGCGTTGTGCGCCATGCGCATGACCGTCTAACGTGAACCTATGGGGAAACCGGGTTTCCCCACCTGCGGTGAGCCTGTCGAACCGCACCCCTGCCGCTGGGGCGCCAGCCGCTCCCAACAGCGGTTGGGAAATGGGGAAACCGGGTTTCCCCAACCCCCTCCCTGAGGGGCGGGTTTGGGAGGGCGCAGCCCTCCTGGGAACCACCCCGCTAGCAGGGAGAGGGTGGGAGGGCGTAGCCCTCCCGACCAACTCATCTTGTCGTTGTGCGGCTCAGCCGCACGAGTGACTGAGGTGGAGCCAAGCGTGTCTGAGGAAGAAAAAACCAGAACGTCGGCCGAGAAGACCGATGATCGTCGCTGGTACGTTATCCATACCTATTCCGGCTACGAGAATAAGGTCAAGCAGAATCTGGAGCATCGCATCGACTCGATGGAGATGCACGACCAGATCTTCCGCGTGATCGTGCCGACCGAAGAGGAAATTGAGATAAAGAACGGCCAGCGCCGGACGGTCAACAAAAAGATCTACCCCGGCTACGTGCTGGTGCAGATGCGCCTGACCGACGACTCGTGGTATGTGGTGCGCAATACGCCTGGAGTGACGAGTTTTGTCGGTCACGGCAACCGGCCCACACCGCTTGAGGACGAAGAGGTGAAGACCATCCTCAAGCAGATGGAGGGTGAGGCGCCGAAGGTGCGCGTCTCGTACCAGAAGGGCCAGGCGGTGAAGATCATTGATGGCCCCTTCACCGATTTCGAGGGCGTGGTTGATGCGATCGACCACGAGCGGGGCCGCGTCCGTGTGCTGGTGTCGTTCTTCGGGCGCGAGGCGCCGGTTGAGCTGGATTTCCTCCAGGTTACGCGCCTGGTGGATTAGCTCCGTTGCGCCCGCGCGCGGACGGCGAGGGCCGTGCTGCGGCCCTCGTCTTGTGGTGCCTGCGTACCTCGCCTGGCCGGTCCGCCCGGGGGAGGGAGGAAGTTGTTGCTTCCACTCAGAGGAGAAACACTGTGGCCAAGAAACTTGTAGGCGTTGTGAAACTGCAACTGCCGGCCGGTAAGGCAACGCCCGCTCCCCCCGTGGGGCCGGCGCTCGGCCAGTACGGCATCAATATCATGGGTTTCGTGAAGGAGTATAACGAGAAGTCGGCGTCTCAGGCCGGCAGTATCGTTCCGGTCGAAATCACGATCTATAGCGATAAGTCCTTCACGGTACGATTGCTGACCCCGCCGGCCGCCGACCTGTTGCGCAAGGCTGCCGGCGCTCAGAAAGGCTCGGGTACGCCCAATCGCACCTCGGCAGGGCAGATCACCCGTGCCCAGTTGCGCCAGATCGCCCAGCAGAAGATGCCCGATATGAACGCCCTCGACATCGAGAGCGCCGAGAAGATTATCGCTGGCACCGCCCGGAGCATGGGCATCCGCATCGTTGACTGAGGTGAAAATAGCCCGCCCGCGGGAGGGTTTGGGAGGGCGCAGCCCTCCCAGAAATCTGGCGTTGCGCGGCGCAGCCGCGCGGGCAACCAGTGTATGCGAGCGCGTGGGAGGGCCGCTGGCCCGCCAGTACCACCAGGAGAATATTCTATGGCAAAGCACGGCAAAAAGTACCGCGAAGTCGCACAAAAAGTCGATCAATCGCGCCTGTACACCCCCGATGAGGCCATCGCGCTGGTGCGAGAAACCTCGTATGTCAGGTTTGATCCTACGGTCGAGGTGCATCTGCGCCTGGGTATCGATCCACGCCACGCCGATCAGAACATCCGCACGACCGTGGCTCTGCCCCACGGCACCGGCAAGCGCGTGCGCGTGCTGGTGTTCGCCCAGGGTGATGCCGCCCAGGCCGCCCTCGATGCGGGCGCCGATTTCGCCGGCGCCGATGAGTTGATTGCTCGCATTGACAAGGAAAACTTCTTCGACTTCGATGTGGCAATTGCTACCCCCGATATGATGGGCAAGGTGGGACGCATCGGGCGCAAACTTGGCCCCCGTGGGTTGATGCCCAACCCCAAGAGTGGGACGATTGTTCCGGCTGAGGACCTGCCGCGCACGATCCGCGAAGTGAAAGGTGGCCGCGTCGAGTTCCGCAATGATAAGACCGGCCTGCTCCACGTTGCCATCGGCAAGTTGAGCTTTACCCCCGAACAACTCCACGAGAACTTCGCTGCTCTTATGGAGGCGGTTAAAGCAGCCAGGCCCAGCGGAGCCAAGGGGACGTATATTCGCAGTGTTACCCTGACCAGCACCATGGGTCCCGGCATTCCCGTCAATCCCTCCCTGGCGCAAGGAATGACGAGCTGAGGTGAAAATAGCCCGCCCGCGGGAGCGTTTGGGCGTAGGGGCGCGGCGCCGCCGCGCCCCTACCCACTCCCAGCAAACAACTCGCCGGCGGGGAGGGTTTGGGAGGGCGTAGCCCTCCCAAACACAATGGTGTTCATTAGCGCCGACGGGGTGCCAGGGGTACCACAACGACGACCGGGCCCGTGGACAATATGGTATAATCTTCGCCAAGCATATATGCTACCCTAGACAGCTCGGTGGGCATCGCCCTTAATGGCCCGCAGGCCGCCAGCCGAGGTAGACCTGATAGCGATTCGGTGCGGGCGCCGGCCCGCCTGTCGTTGCGCGAGCGCCTTGCGGGCGTTCGCCGTTTCGGTCGCCGTGTCTGGGGACGCGGCGACCGTTTTTGTTGCCAGCGCATCGGGGAGAGGAGGTGAATACGTGCCAACCCAGCGCAAAATAGATCTCGTTGACGAGTTGACCGAAAAGATGCAGCGTTCGCAGATGGCGGTCGTGGCCGATTATCGCGGTTTCAGCGTGGCTGAACTGACCGACCTGCGGAGCAAGCTGCGCGAGAATGGCGCCGAGATCGTGGTGGCCAAGAATACGCTGCTACGCATCGCTGCCCGCAACACCGGTCGCGAAGGGCTGGAGCGCTTTCTCGAAGGCCCGACGGCAGTGGCCTTCGCATATGACGATGTTGCCAGAGTAGCCAGGGTGATCCTCGACGCCAGCCGCGCTACCCCTAAACCCCTGAAGGTGAAGGGTGGCGTCCTGGGCACGGCCCAGATCCAGGCTGAGGGCCTGGAGGCGGTCACGAAGCTGCCCTCGCGCGAACAGGCCCTCGCCCAGGTGGTCGGCGGCATCGCTGCGCCGGTGGCAGGCGTGGTCGGGGTCCTGAACGCGGCGATCACGAATGTGGTGCTGGTGCTCCAGGCCCGCATCGACCAGTTGCAGCCGGCAGGCGAAGGCGCAGCCTGAGCGCCCCGGATGTGGGGAGGGTGTGGGCGGGCTGCGCCCTCTCAACCATACGCCTGTTTTCATCGCGGCGTTGTGCGCCCCGCGAATTGACCTGACCTGATTACGTGTAGTGAAGGATAAGGAGAACACTCAATGGCAAGCGACAAGGTTGAGGCTATCATCGCCTCGATTGAGGGCCTGAACGTCCTCGAACTGGTCGAGTTGAAGAAGACCATGGAGGAGAAGTGGGGCGTTACCGCTGCCGCGCCGGTTATGATGGGCGCCTTCGCCGGCGCGCCGGCGGCAGCCGGGGGCGAGGGCGCCGCGGCGGCGCCGCCTCCTGTAGAGGAGAAGACCGAGTTCGACGTGATCCTCCAGGAGATCGGCGCGAACAAGATCCAGGTGATCAAGGTGGTGCGCGAGTTGACCAACCTGGGCCTTAAAGAGGCCAAGGATCTGGTTGAAGGCGCCCCCAAGCCGGTCAAGGAGGGCGTCTCCAAGGAGGAGGCCGAGGCCGCCAAAGCGAAACTGGCCGAGGCTGGCGCCACGGTGGTGATCAAGTAGCCGTTCCCGCGGATTTCCGCGCAGGCCTTGCAGGTCGTGGAGACCTGTGAGGTCTGCGCGGTCTTCACTTCCAGACTCCTCCCGTGTGTTACCATACGGGTATGGAAGAACCCTTTGCGCTAACTCCACGCGCCTTCGCGGCCCTGGAAGCGTTCCCCTCACTCGGTGCGGCCGTGGCCGACAGTTTGCGACGGCAGCGTGCCCGCGCCATGGTCCTGCGTTCGCGGTACGCGCAACGTCCGCGCCTGGTCGCAACCATCGAAACTACCGTTAGCGATCCGCAGGGTGGCTTGCTTACCGTGGTCGGGTCGCCCGGAAGCGGGGTGAGCAGTCTGCTCGTGGCGCTTGCCACCCGCCACGCCTGGCCGGTCTGGCTGCCCGCCGCTGCGCCCGCCGGCCTGGTTGCCCTCTACGCTCAGATTGTTGCGCTGCACCGACCTGCCCTGCCCCTGCTCGACCCCGCCATCGCCAGCGATCCGGCGGCCCTGGAGCGCCTGCTCGCCGAGGCGCTGCACACGCGGGTGACGAATGCGCCGATTGTGCTCCTCTGCGATGCTCTTGATCCACCCGGCCCGCCGCTCCATCCGGGTCCCCTCCCCCTCCCCCCCGAACTGCCCCCCGGCGTCTGGCTTATCCTCGGCGGCGTTCCCCAGGCCGCCACGCCCTACCCCCCGCGCGCCAGCGTGCGCCTCCCGGCGGATGACCCCGATCTCCCTGCTGTTCAGGCGCGCGCCCTGCGCGCGCTGAGTTGCCCGCCAGAGTGGACCGAGGCGTTGCGGGACGCTTCGAGGGGGAATATGCTCTATCTGCAGGTGGCCCTTGCCGCCCTGCGCGCCAATGAACTAACGCTCGCGTCGCTGCCCATCGGTCTGGACGGGCTGCTGCGGGCCTGGTGGGTGCGCCTGAGCGCGTCCGAACAGCGACTGGCGGCAGTGCTGGCGGCCGCGGGCGAGCCACTACCGCTAACCCTGGTGGCTGAGTTGACCGGCAGCGCCATCGAAGCGCCACTGGCGCGCTGGGAGCGCCTCGGTCTGGTTGATCTGTCGCTCCAGGTCGTGCCCGGCGCCGACGATGCCGCGCCGGCAGCGCCGCTCGCGCTGGTCCACTTCACCCACGAGGCGCTGCCGGCCTTCGTGGACCGTGTGGCGCCCGCCGGTCTGAGCGCGGCCCACGCGGATCTGGCGGCGCTGGCGCTGCGGCATCTGGAGCGCGAGCGTGATCACCTGCGCCGCCATGCCGTCGCCGCGCCCACGCCGGAGCAGGGGTACGCGCAACGGCAGTTTGCTCGCCACGCGGGTCTGGGCGCGGCGAGCCGGGAGATGCTGGCCCGCGTGGTAACGCGCGATTGGCTGCGGGCGCAGGAACGGTGTGAAGATCTCGCTACGGCGCTCAACGACGCTCGCTGGGAACTGCGCGCCGCCGAGAACGGCCCGGTGCTACGCCTGGTGCGGGCCGCAACCTTCACCGGGCTGCTCGCCACCCGTTCGCGGCGTATCCAGCCCGAGGCTGCAGCAGCCGCGCTGGTGGCGGCGCTGGAGGGCAGCAGCCGTGAAGTGGCGCTCAAACGTGTGCTCGACATCGTAGAGCGGCTCCCCGACGGCCATGAGAAGGCTCAGGTGCTGCGACAGCTTGGTGAGGTGTGCTACGCGGCCCGGATGCGCGCCGCAGCGATGCGCCTGCTCTCACGGGCCCTTGACCTGGAGGCCCAGCCGGTATCGCGAGCCTGGCGCGACGGGCGCGAGGCGCTGCTGGCGGCCCTGGCCGGCGCCGCGCTACCCTTCGGCGACGTAACAGCCGCACTGACGATAGCAGAGCGGATCGAGCACCTGGAACGCCGGGCGCTGGTTGAGACCGACGTTGTGCGCCACGTTCTGGCTGCCGGTGATCTTGACCGGGCGCAGCGGCTGGCGCGCGCCATTCTCCACGAGGGTATGGGCGCATGGGCCAGGGCCGAGGTGGCGGTGGCGCTGAGCCGTCGGGGCGACCCGCGGGGGGCGATGCTGCTGGAGGAGATCGAGACCGAAACGGTGACCGCCTGGGCACAGATCGAACTGGCCTGCGACGAAGTGGTGCATGACGAAAGCGCCGCCCGGGCGCGGATTGCCAGGCTGCCATCGTCCCACCAGCGCGACCGGGGGCTGGCGCGCCTGGCGCGCACCCTCGCCGCCGCGGGGAACGATGGCGCTGCCCTGGCTGCCGCCGAGGCCATCGTGGCCGTAGATACACGGGTTGCGGCTCTGATTGACCTGCGGCTGAGCCTGGAGGGCCTGGTGGCGATGCTGGCCCTGGAGCGCGCCACGCGGGACATTGGCGCGGTTACCGACGAATACCGGACGCCCCTGGTGGCCGACCTGTCGGCGGCCCTGGCTGCGCTGGGCCGCCGTGAGCAGGCGCTTGAGGTGGCGCGGAGCCTGCCTGAGGGTGAAGAGCGCGACCGGGCTCTCGCGCGTGTGGCCGTTGCCCTGGCCCAGCGGGGCGAGCACGCAGCCGCGCGGGTGTTGCTCGAAGCGATTGCCGACGACGATGAACGCGGCTGGGCGTATGAGGCCCTGGCTCGCCAGCTCGCCGCCGCGGGTCGGTGGGACGCCGCCAGGACGCTCATCGGGCGCATTACGGCTGCGGACCAGCGCAATCGCGCCCTGGCGGATCTGGCGATTGCGCAGGCAAGGGCCGGCGAGCCTCTGGCTGCCCTGGGCATGGCCCGCGCGCTGGCGCCAGCGGAGCGCGCCCGCGCGCTCACGCTGATTGCGCCTGAACTGGTTGCGCGCGGCGCAGCGCGACAGGCCTGCGCGGTGGCTGGCGAAGCGTGGATGCTGGAAGGGGCGGAGGCGCGCGCGCGCTACCAGGCGACGCTGGCAATTGCCCTGGCGGAGCACGGAAACCTCGATGAAGCCGCCAGCGTCGTTGCACGCATCAAGCGCCCCGCCGAACGCGCCCGCGCCGGGGCCGCGCTGGCCCGCGCTCTGGCATCGCGCCATCCCCAGCGCGCCCTGGCCATCCTGGGCGATGCCTTGCGCGCGGCTGCGGTTGGCCGTGAGGAGACCCTGCGCGCTCTGGAGCTGGCCGTGCCGGCCCTGGCAGCCCTTGGCGGGGTAGAGTTACTGTGCGCCACGGCCGCCGCCGTTGATGAGATTGACCGCTGGTAGCGGTGCCCCACGGGAGTTTTCCGGTTCGTTTGGGCGGCGAGCCCTCCCCAACCCTCCCGGCGGGGAGGGTTTGCCACCCGGGGGTACGGAGAAACCCGGTTTCTCCATGTGTTTGCGGCTGCGCCGCACAACGACAAGATGAAAATGAGTTTTTCTTGGGAGGGCTGCGCCCTCCCAAACCCTCCCGCGCGCGGGCTATGTTCACCTCAGACGGTCATGCGCATGGCGCACAGCGCCAGAATGAAAATATTTATTGTTCTTGGGAGGGCGCAGCCCTCCCAACCCCTCCCCGCGGGCGGGTTGGTTCCTGGGAGGGGGCAGGGGCGCGGCGCCGCCGCGCCCCTACGCCCAAACTCTCCCACGGGCGGGCTATGTTCACCTCAGCCCTTTACACGTGTTATGTTAGAATTGACAATCGTCACTGGTTAGCTT
>CAKZKA010000179.1 GCA_937120965.1 uncultured Chloroflexota bacterium | reverse complement strand
GGGAGGGCTTCGCCCTCCCAAGAACAATAATATTTTCATTCTGGCGTTGTGCGCCCCGCGCATGGGGCCTGACGACTTTCGATAGATACATCTTTTGTAATTCTCTGGTATAATGAGGTTAAGCAAGGAAGTATCTCAAAACCCCGCAGGCCCTCCCGCGCGCCTCCGCCGCAGCCAGACCTCCGGCCGGTGTGTGGGGATCTCTGGTTTCCACACCTCCAGGTTTTGAGATAGCTTGTCGCTCCCATCTCCACGAAACGACACGTCCAGCGAGTATTCCGGAGCACATCCATGGGTCTCTTCACGCGCGGCGCGCCCCAGATCACCGAGCAGCAGGTGCTCGCCGCCCTCAGTCAGGTACAGGAGCCGGAGCTCGGCGGCGACATCGTCTCGCGGCGTATGGTCAAGGATGTGAAGATCAACGGCTCAGCCGTAAGCTTCACGATTGAACTCACCACGCCGGCCTGCCCACTTAAGGATCAGATCCGCGCAGAGGCCGAGGCGGCTGTCCGCGCGGTGCCGGGAGTGGAGGAGGTCGGCATCGAGTTCACGGCGAATACGCGCCGTCCGGCGGGTATTCCCGAACAGGCGCCGATCACTGGCGTGGCGAATGTTATCGCCGTGGCAGCCGGCAAAGGTGGCGTAGGCAAGAGCACCGTCGCGGCCAACCTGGCAGTGGCCCTGGGGTTGGAGGGCGCGCGGGTCGGTTTGCTCGACGCCGATGTGTTCGGGCCAAGTATGCCGTTGATGTTCGGGGTGCAGGGGCAGCCGGAAGCCTTTCAGAACGAGCAGGGTGAGGCAATGCTGATCCCGCTCGAGGGCCACGGCATCAAGTTGATCTCGGTGGGCTTTCTGATCGACGAGAGCCAGCCGGTGATCTGGCGCGGGCCAATGGTGAGCCAGTTGCTCCGACAGTTCCTCTACAATGTGGCCTGGGCGCCCCTCGATTACCTGATCATTGACCTGCCGCCCGGTACCGGCGATGTGGCTCTGACGCTGGCCCAGAGCCTGCCGCTGACGGGTAGCCTGATTGTCACCACGCCGCAGGCCGTGGCCACCGCCGATGTGATCAAGGCCATGGAGATGTTCAAGAAGGTGAATGTGCCCCTGCTGGGCATCGTTGAGAACATGGCCTACTTCGTGGCCCCCGATACGGGGAAGCGCTACGACATTTTCGGCTCGGGCGGCGCCGAGCGGCTCTCGGCGCGGCTGGGGGTGCCCCTGCTGGGGCAAATCCCCCTGGGCATCACCGTGCGCGAGGGGGCCGACAGCGGCGTGCCCGCGGTGATCAGCGATGCCCCCGATGCGTATGCCGACGTCTTCCGCCAGATTGCGCGCCAACTCGCCGCGCGGATCAGTGTGCTCAAGTTCGCCGCTGCGTAGCTGCTTTGTGGAGGTGTAGCGGTGTGAGAGGTGTCAAAGCGATTGCATCGCCTGCTACCACCATCGCGCCTCACCACCTCCCCAGCGCAACACCTCTATCGTTTCATCGCAACGAGGCGTGTCATGACGAACGATCACCCGATGAAGGGCGTCGTCCCGATCAGCTTCTACGAGCCCCAACGCCTGCCGCACTACCCAGCCGATACGCCCGCGCACGACAGCTTCGGGCGGCGTATTGACTACCTGCGCGTCTCGCTCACCGATCGCTGCAACATGCGCTGCGTCTACTGCATGCCAGCGATGGGGATGCGCTTCCAGCCCCGCCCGGAGTTGCTGACCAACGACGAGTTGCTGCTGGTCGTGCGCGCTGCCGCCGCCGCTGGCTTTCGCAAGCTCCGACTCACCGGCGGCGAGCCGACCCTGCGCCAGGATCTGGTCGAGTTGATCCGCGCGATGAAGGCCATTCCCGGCATCGAACAGATCGCCCTGACCACCAACGCCCTGCGGCTGCGGCGCCTGGCCGCGCCGCTCAAGGCCGCCGGGCTCGATCGGGTCAACATCAGCATTGACAGCCTCGACCCCGTGAAGTTCCGCCAGATGACCCGCGGCGGCAACCTCGACGAGGTCTGGGCGGGCATTCAGGCCGCCGACGAGGCCGGGCTGCACCCCATCAAGCTCAACGCGGTGGTGGTGCGCGGGATGAACGACGACGAGGTGGTGCAGCTCGCCGCGTTGACCACGAAACATCCCTGGGAGTTCCGCTTCATCGAGGTGATGCCGCTCACCGGCGTGGCCGGCCTGGCCGAAGAGGGTGTCGTCAGCACCGCCGAGGTGATTGCCCGTATCGAGGCCCACTTCGGCCCACTCATCCCCTATGGGCAGGACCCGGCCGACCCGGCCCGGCGCTACCGCATCCAGGGCGCGCCGGGCAAGCTCGGCTTTATCAGCGCCGTTACCGACCCCTTCTGTGCTACCTGCAACCGCATGCGCCTCACCGCCGACGGACGGTTGCACCTCTGCCTGCTCCGCGACGATGAGGTTGACCTGCGGGCAGCCATCCGCGCCGGGGCGACCCAGGCCGAGGTGGAGCAATTGATCCGCCACGCTGTGCAGATGAAACCCTGGGGCCACGGCTTGCCTGAAGGCGTGCTGCCGACCCTGCGCGGCATGTCGGAGCTGGGGGGGTGAGGCGCTTTCAGAGGTAGTGTTTCGCAACCTGCCGCCCTTCACCCCGGCCCCGGCCCCCTTACCCCGTTTTGCGGCCACTGCAAGGCCGTGCTATCATACGGCGATAGCGCCCGATCACTGCCAAGGAGACCCGTATGGCGCGCACGCCGATCAGCCGCCGGGAGGCCCTGCGAGTGCACTTGCTCGGCCTGCTCACCGCGTTCGAGACTGACGACCTCGAAGCGCAGATCAACGAGCTCCTGGCCGACGTGTTACTCGATGAGGCGCCGATTGCTGCGCCTCAACCCCTTGGCATTGACGAGGAGGCCGAGGACCGGCGCGTGGTGATTACCGGCCTGGGTGTGGTCTCCCCCTTCGGCGTCGGCATTGAGCCGTTCTGGGATGGTCTGGTAGCCGGGCGCAGCGGGATCGGGCGGATTACCCACTTTGATCCGAGCGCCTACCCCTGCCAGATCGCTGGCGAGGTGCCAAACTTTCAGCCGCAGGAGTTCATGGAGGCCCGCGAGGCGCGCCGCATGTCGCGCGCCAGCCAGATGGCGGTGGCCGCGGCGCGTATGGCGGTCGATGCGGCCGGGCTGCGGATCGATGCCGGTACCTGCGAAGAGATCGGCGCCCTCATCGGCTGTGGCACCACGTCGCTGCCCGACGCCGAGCAGGCGGTGGCAACCCTGCTGCGACAGGGCGGGATGAAGATCAGCCCCTTCTTCATCCCGGTGGCCTTGCCGCACATGCCGGCCAGCCAGGTGGCCCTCCAGTTGGGGCTGCGGGGCTACACATCGGCCATCAGCACCGCCTGCGCAGCCGGCACCCAGGCCATCGGCGAAGCTGCGGAGATTATCAAGCGCGGCGATGCCGAGGTGATGCTGGCAGGTGGCGCCGAAGCCCCCATCACCGAGTTGGGCCTGGGCGCGTTCTGCGTAATGCGCGCCCTCAGCACCAGTCACAACACCCTGCCGGCGCGCGCCTCGCGCCCCTTCGACCTTCACCGTGATGGCTTCGTGCCCGGCGAGGGAGCAGCCGTGCTGGTGCTCGAACGCCTCTCCAGCGCCCGCCGTCGCGGCGCGCCCCTGCTGGCCGAAGTGGCCGGCTACGGCGCAACCGCCGATGCCTACCACATCACCGCGCCCGACCCCGAAGGGCTTGGCGCAGCCCGCGCAATGCGCCTGGCCCTCCATCACGCCCGTATCGATCCGCAACAGGTGGATTACATCAACGCCCACGCGACTGCCACCCCGGCCGGCGACCTGGCTGAAACCCGGGCCATTAAGCTCGTTTTCGGCGAGTACGCCTACAGCGTGCCCATCAGCGCGAATAAGTCCATGATCGGTCACCTTACCGGCGCCGCCGGGGCAGTTGAAGCCGCAGCTACGGTGTTGACCATGCGCCACGGTCGTATTCCGCCGACGATCAACCTCGACGAACCGGATCCGGAGTGCGACCTGGATTATGTGCCCAACATCAGCCGTGATGCCGATGTGCAGATCGCCCTTTCAAACTCGTTTGGATTCGGCGGTGTGAACGCGGTACTGGTGCTGCGGAGGGTGTAACCGCGATGGCCTGGAACATTACTGGCCACGAGTGGGCCGTTGAGCAACTGCGGATCAGCATTCGCTCCGGCGCCGACGCCCATGCCTATCTCTTCAGCGGCCCGCCCGGGCTGGGCAAGCGCTTGCTGGCGCTGCGAATGGCCCAGGCCCTCAATTGCGAACACGGGAACGGTGACCCGTGCCTGACCTGCCGCGCCTGCCGGCGCATCGAGCGCGGCAATCACCCCGATGTGCGGGTCGCGAGTATGGAAACCCAGGCTGCCGCAGGCAAAGCTGAGGAGGCTACCCGCCAGAAGGAACTCAAGATCGCCACGATCCGCGAATGGCAACGTGATGTCAGTCTGCGACCGTATGAGGGGCAGCGCCGCGTCTTTATTCTCCACGACGCCGAGCGACTCAGCGAGGAAGCCGCTAACGCGATGCTCAAGACTCTCGAAGAGCCGCCGCCCTACGTCACGCTGATCCTGGTGGCCGACAGCACCGATCTGCTGCCCACCATCGTCTCCCGCTGCCGGGCTTTACGCCTGCGCCCTCTCCCCCGGCGCCAGGTGGTCAGGGCGCTTGTGGATCGGGGCGCCGATCCCCAAACCGCGGCCTTGCTCGCTGCCTGGAGCGGCGGACGCATCGGCCAGGCTCTGCAATTGCTCGAGACGCCTGAAGCGATCGCTCGTCGCGATGAGCAGATCGCCGCCCTGCTCGCCGTCCACGAACAGGGGCGCAGCGAGGGCTTGCGCTGGGCCGAACTCCGCGCCCGAGAGTACCGCAGCGGTGAACAGGAGACCGTGTTCGCCTGGCTGGAGTTGTGGCAAAGCTGGTGGCGCGATGTGCTGCTCGTCGCTGCGGGCAGCCCCGAAGGGGTCATGCATATTGACCGCCAGGCCGACCTCGAACGCTCCGCCCAACGTCACACCCTCCCCCAGATCTACGCCTTCGTCGCCCAGCTTGGCCAGGCCGCCCGGTACCTGCGCGACAACGCCAATCCCAACCTGGTGCTCGAAAACCTGGCTCTGCACGTGCCAGGGCGCGAGTGAGCGCGAGGATCCCGCCCGCCCCGGTAACCACGCGCGCCCTGCAGTGGCTTCAGTTCCATCTGGTATCACTCTCTTGAAGGCTGTGTTACACTGCTCACGGGAACAGGATTGATGAAGGGTAGAGAAAGCCGTGAGTCAATTCGACTACATCATTACCGGCGGCGGGGCAGCCGGCTTGAGCCTTGCGTACCATCTCGACCAGGCGGGGTTGCACGACCGACAGGTTCTGGTGATTGAACAGGACGCCAAACAGCGCAACGACCGCACCTGGTGCTTCTGGGAGGTCGGGACGGGGCCGTTCGAGCCGCTGGTGGCGCGGAGCTGGAAACAGCTCTGGTTCCACGGCGGGCGCTATTCGGAACGCATCACCATCGAACCCTACCACTACAAGATGATCCAGGGCGGTGACTTCTACCGCTTTATGCACGACTGGATGGCCACCCGCCCCAACATCACCCGCTTGCAAGGCCGGGTCGAACGGATCGCAGAGGTCCCCGGCGGAGTCGCGGTCCAGGTGGACGGGCAGGAGTTCCGTGGTAACTGGGCTTTCAACAGCATCTACCGTCCGGCGCCCCGCCCGCCCGGCCATACCTACTGGTTGCAACACTTCAAGGGCTGGGTGATCACCACGTCACACCCGGTCTTTGATCCTGGCGCAGCAACCTTCATGGACTTTCGGGTCGAACAGCAGAATGACGTGCGTTTTGTCTACGTCCTGCCCTATGATGAGCGGACGGCGCTGGTCGAGTATACGCTCTTCTCGCCGGAGCTGGCGCCGCAGGAGGCCTACGATACAGGGCTGAAGCGCTACATCAGCCAGCAACTGGGGGTTGAGAGTTACGCGATCCAGCACGTCGAGTACGGCGTTATCCCAATGACCGACATCCCCTTCCAGCGCCGGCCCAGTCCACACGTGATGAACATTGGCACAGCCGGCGGTATGACCAAGGCCTCCACCGGCTACACCTTTCAGCGCATCCAGCGACAATCGGCGCAGATCGCCGCCAGCCTGCGCTATACCGGCCAGCCGTTCTACCCCGAGTCGCCTCTCAGCCGGCACGCCTGGATGGATAGCGTGCTGCTCCATGTGCTCGACCAGGGCCTGGAACAGGGATGCATCTTCTTCGAGCAACTCTTCAGCCGCAATGCGCCGCAGCGGGTCCTCCGCTTCCTGGACGAAGAGACGACGCTGCTTGAAGAGTTCGCCCTGATGGCCACGGTCAACGTGTTTGCCTTTCTGTGCGCCTCGTGGAACGTTGTCCGCCACCGCGCCCAGGGCAAGCTGGCGAGTATGCTGGCCGCTTCACGCACGTAGGGCCGGTAGAAGTGTGCCGCCACGCGCCCTTACCGGACGGCCCCCTCGCCGCAGATTTTCACGGGTAGATTTTTTGGGTCACCGCCCTCCACCTCAACCCCCATCCCCCCTCTCCGCCTGGTGGAGAGGGGGGATGGGGGGGTGAGGACCTGCCCACCCCTGAGCGCCAGCAATCCTACGAACCCATGGAGCGGTTGAGGGCAACTCAGGCGGCTTTGTCCTCATCCCCCCGCCCTCCCTCCCAGCTTGTGAGTAATACCAATTACCGTTGATGATGCCGCATTGCTTGAAGCGGTTTTAGGCGTTGTGCTGCCCAGCGTGGCAATCCAAAATCCAAAATCTAAAATCTAAAATGGTATAACGTATAGCCCGCTCAGGGAGAGGCCTGCCCTGAGCGGAGCCGAAGGGGGGCAGGGGATGAGGACCAGCAGCCCATCCGGACGCCATTGAAGGATTCCCTGGCGCGTCGGTAGCCGTATGCACGCAGCCCGCCATAACGCACCCTGATACGGCCTGCGACCTCCTCAGGGCGCGTTACGGGGCTATCTCCACCCTTCGATACGCGCCCCCGCTCCGCTCAGGACGGGCTCCCGCGCTCATCAGGGCGCAGATTACGCGCCACGCCCGATTTCCAATCGCGAATCCGCAATCGCGCCGGTCCTCAGCACTCGGTGTACCCGCAGGTGTAACACTTGCGGCAGCCCTCCTCATAGAGCAGCGTCGCGTTCTGACAGTCGGGGCAAATTTCCCCGGTGACGACCACCTCGGCGCGGGTGGTAAGCTCCATATGCGAGGCCGCGTCTGGCCCGTAATGGCCATTGGTTGCCTCTCTGGCGCCGCCTACCCCCGGCTTGAGCGGCTTGGCGCTATAGGGCTGCTCGTTGTGCACGTAGTGCTCCTGCAAGAGCTTGCCAATGGCATCAGGCACCGAACGCACCCGGTCGGGGCCGAAGCCCGCGGAACGCGCCCCGCCAATGCCGCGCAGTTGCTCGGCCAGCAGCTTCACCGGTACGCCGCAGCGGAGCGAGAGCGACAGCAGGCGCCCGATCGCCTCGGTGAAGGCCATCACATCGCTCCCGGCGCGCCCGATAATCGCGAAGACCTCGAAGGGCTGGCCGTCAAGTTCGGTCACGAACAGCCGCAGCTTGCCCAGGGGCGTCACTACCGGATACGAGTGGCTGGGCAACCCCTCGGCAGGCACATTGCGCGGCTCCAGCGTCAGTGGCGCAGCAGGTGGTTGGACCGGCGCAGTGGACGGGGGAGGCGCGGCCGGCTCCGCTGCGGCGGGCCTGGGCGCTGCGGCGGCAGGTTGCTGCGCCGGGGTGGCAGTGGAACCGGTCGAGAGCACCTGGTTCGCCCGCGAGCCGTCACGGTAGACGGTGATGCCCTTGCAGCCCAGATTGAAGGCCAGTTCGTAGGCCTCGCGCACCTGCTCGGGCGTGGCTTCGCGGGGGAAGTTGATCGTGTTGTGGGAAATGATGCCGTTGACCACGTACTCGTGCGCCTGCTCGACCTCGATGTCGTAGAGATCGACCAGACCGGCATCCTCGATCGCCGTCACCCTGTAGGCAAGCACATCAATCGGCCAGCCCATGCGCTCGGCTGTGCTCCGCGCGCACCAGGCATGGCCTCGGTCGCGCATTGCCTGTACGGCGGCGAAGGCAGGGTGGTCGGCGGGGATCGGCGCGCCGGCCCGGTCGCCGACGAACACCAGGTACTCCACCTCAGCCGGCTGCGGCGCGTTCTTGTGGCGCTCTACGCAGCGGATCAGCCCCTGCAGCGTGTTCGAGACAGTCACAATGTGGATCGAGCCATGCCCCGCAACGGCCCGACACTCCTGCTGCACCAGCGGCAACCCGAAACTGCGGCACAGCTCGGCAACTTCATAGGCCAGACGCTCCGACGCCCCGGCGTACACGTGGAGCATGCCCGTGCGCTGCTCCAGGGAGCCGGCCAGCGACAGACCGGCGAGGAACGCCAGCTTCTCCTCGGCGCTACCGACCAGAATCTGATCGGGGACGCGCCGATGGTTCGCTCCCTTGCCGATCAGGCTCTCGACACAACGCGCCAGATCCCGCGCGATGAGGTAGCGCACCCGCGCGCCCCGCTCCTCGAGCACCTGCGGCGGAGCGCCGAACAGGCGCGTGACCACCTCGCTGAAGGCCTGCTCGACCTCCTCGCTGGGGCAGGTGAGACCAACGAAGCCGGTCGTCTCGACCGTGTGGCCGTCGGCGGCCAGCATGCCCAGGAACAGCGCGACATCGGGAGCCATGCGCTCGGGAAGGCCGGCGGCGCCGGGCCTCACCGACCCTGCGATGGGCGCGCCGCCGGAACCGTGCGACGCGACGAGGCGCCCGAGCACTACATCGCCGATCTTCAACTCCGACATCACCTGCCAGCCGTTGGGCGTCAGGACACGGTGGGAGCCGGTCGCCCCCGTAAGCGAGGCGCCGTTATCCAGGGTGACTCTGACCGCGGGTTTGTAGCCGGCCCGGTAGTGCTGGGTGATGCGGTAGCCCTGGGCCGTGCGCGTCGCGCCGTCGAGGGGCGTGAACGTATCGGCCTCGACCGTCTCCGCAAACTCCTCGACACGAATCAGCCCCCGCGAGGTGGGGATCAGCGTGCCTGCGGCAATGCACTTCGAGATGGCGCTGTCAGTATGTTCCTGGAACGCCGCCTGCATCCGCACGTGCCACTCGGGGCTAATATCGTGGGCCGTGACCCAGACCCGCTGCACCTCGGCAGGCACCTCGGGATGATGGATATGGCCGGTATCGGCAATCCGCTCCATCAGCGCCTCGCTGTACCATCCCTCGCGCTGCGCCTGAGCCACAAAGTCCTGGTTGATGTCGAGCATGCGCGCTTCGGCCTGATAGCGCCAGAAAGCGATGGCGAAGAGCGGCTCGATGCCCGACGAACAACCGGCGATGATGCTGATCGTCCCGGTAGGAGCAACGGTGGTGATATTGCAGTTACGCAGGCGTCGCTCGGGGCGAATGCGGCTACCATCGGGGCGCCGGGCGCAGGTGGCGTCGGGCCCCCAGATCGAACGCTCCCACTCAGGGAAGACGCCGCGCTCGGCAGCGAGCTGCTCCGAGGCCACCCGGGCCTCCTCGTCAACAAAGCGCATAACGTCGCGCCCCAATTCGATCGCCTCGGTCGAATTGTACGGCACGCCAAGCCGGACGAGCATATCGGCCCAGCCCATCACGCCCAGCCCGATGCGGCGGATGCGGTGGCTCACGTCGGCGATCTGCGGCAACGGGTAGTGGTTCGCGTCCACCACATCATCGAGGAAGCGGGTGCTTTGATGGACAACCGCGCGCAGCGCTTCCCAGTCAATCGTGCGCTGGGCAGTAACAAACTTGCCCAGGTTGATCGAGCCAAGGTTGCAGACATCGTAGGCGAGCAAGGGTTGTTCACCGCAGGGGTTCGTGGCCTCGTACCTCCCCATATGCGGCACAGGGTTGTACTCGTTGGCCCGGTCAATGAAGAACAACCCCGGCTCACCGGTAGCATGGGCGCACTGCACGATCAGGTCAAAGACCATGCGCGCGCGCAGGCGGGTCGGCTGGCCCGGTGGCACCAGCAGTTCGCCCGTGAGCGGGTGCTTCAGCCCCTCGCGAGAGGCGATATGCACCTGGCCAGTGCGTGGATTGATCAGGTCATATTCCACGTCGTTCTCTACCGCGTCCATGAAAGCGTCAGTGATTGCGACACTAATATTGAAATTGGTGATCCTGGTAATATCGAGTTTGCACGTGATGAAACTCAGGATATCCGGATGATCACAGCGCAAGATGCCCATATTGGCGCCACGCTGGCCTGTTACGCCGCTCTCGCGGGGCCAGGTCATTTCTGCCTGGCTCTCGCCCTTTCGGTGCGAGGTCGGACTCTCTCATCAGTGCCTATCGAAGCCGGCCAGGTTACGCGCTCACAGACACCGCTGCGCGCATGCCCCTGGCCCAACGCCGTACCCTTCGACAGACCCTGTCTCGCGCCACCCGGCGTGATTGCTCCTCGCCGGGCCCTACTGGCTTGTTCCACGCTCGCCGGCGCCGACCTGTCCGTTGCTGGATGGCGGCGCGGACGAGACGCCCCGACAAGTGTTCGGTAGTCTCTGAACCTTCCTCTGGGTCACCCCGGAGGCTTGGCTGCTGATGGCCCAATCTCTCTACTTTTCAAGCCGTCACGCCTGCCGTTGCCGGCTACGTTGTGGCAAGAGAGCTCTCAGGGCGTCCCAGCAATTCGCGAGATTTTACACGCGCCGTAGTCTACGACTCACGCGTGCCACCTTGCTTGATCGCCTCGGTGGAATAATTGTAGACCTCCATAAAGCTCACCGGGCCGGAGGCCACGCCCATGGTTGAGCGCACCACATCGTTGCGCGGGCGCAGGTTGCTGAAGGCAAAGCCGGTGCCACCTCCTGACTGGTGGACCAGGGCGGCGTGTTTCATCGTATCGTAGATGCTTTCGAGGCTGTCGTGAACGGGGAGCACAAAGCAGGCCGAAAGCATCCCCAACGGCCGCCCGGCGTTCATCAGTGTCGGACTGTTGGGCTCGAAGAGGCCCTGGGTCATGAGATGGTAGAATGTGTCTGACCAGCGCGCCACCTGTTCGTCGCTGGCGCCGTAGCGTTGCTCCACCGCGGCAATGGTATCGGCGACACGGCGAAACATCGTCTCCGGCGTTTCGACCACGTTGCCCTGCTCGTCGCGGATGAGATAACGTTTCTTGAGCACGGTCCTGGCGATCTCGGTGAGCGCCGCTGGCGCGGCAGCGGTTGATCGGGCCATCGGGCGTTGCTCCTTTCGGAATCGAATAACGAGGGCGTCACGCAGGCGCAAGGGTCACGACGCTTCGAGAGGGGCTGGAGAGGCGCGCCCTCCCGGAAACCTGTCGTTGGGTGGGAGCAGCACCGGGGGGCCTTGCAGAGGTAGCGGTGTGGCCGCTGCCCCTTGCCCTCCACCCTCCTCTCCACAAGCAGAGGCCCCGGATCGCAGCAGCATCAGATGTGCGCCGCTTCTCCTTCGGGTCGCCCCTCGCCCGGCGCCGTGTAAAGCCCTCTCCTTCGGGTATAGCAGCAGAAACCCTCCCGGCACCCTTGCTCAGGCAGGCTTGCTTACTACATATAGAAAAGAATGTTTATGTTTACCACTAGATGTTGGCTTGAATGCGACGGGCAGCACTATATCACGGACATGCCGCCATGTCAAGCGGGCAATAATTGTTGACATTCTGTGGACAGGATGCGGAGAAAGATGGTCCCGGAGGAGACGCGGCGCGGGCGCAGCCTGCCCGGGCGCTCTCCTTAAGGAGTTTAGGGGCGGACAGAGCCCGCTCCCCCCCTCTCCAGCTTCACTGGAGAGGGGGGCCGGGGGGGTGAGGACTAGCAGCCCATCAGGACGCCATCCGCAAAGGGCGGGCCAGGGAGTGAGAAGAAGAGAAGCCCTGGCCCGGAAAACCTACCCGTGAAAGCCCCCCGTCCCTCCCTTTGTACTGAGGTGAAAATAGCCCGCCCGCGGGAGGGTTTGGGCGTAGGGGCGCGGCGGCGCCGCGCCCCTATCCCCTCCCAGGAAACAACCCGCCCGCGGGAGGGTTTGGGAGGGCTTCGCCCTCCCAAGAACAATTAATATTTTTATTCTGGCGTTGTGCGCCCCGCGAATGGTGCCTGATGTGAAAATAGCCCGCCCGCGGGAGGGTTTGGGAGGGCTTCGCCCTCCCAAGAACAATTAATATTTTTATTCTGGCGTTGTGCGCCCCGCGAATGGTGCCTATAATGAAATCAGTGGCCGGCGAGCCGGATCACACCATCGCCCGCATGAGGAGACAATCCGGTGGTAACGGAGTTGCGCAAACGGTTTTCGACCATTCGCTGGAAGCTCACCGGCGCTTTTCTGGCTGTCTCCTTGCTCCTCGCCCTGACGATGATCGCCGTCTTTGTCGCCGGGCTGGTGTACATCTTCAACGCCCCCTTCATCCCCCGGGCCACTGCCCAGTCGGCCCGCGATCTGGCCCACCTGGTGAGCGAAGAACTCGCCGATCCTCACGGCGATCTCGACCTGTTGATCGCCCAGCTCAAGCGCTTCTCTCAATCCTCACGGGGCAGCCCGGCAAGCGCGCCAGACGGCATGGACGACGAGCCAGTCGAACCCGAAAACCCGCAGCTCACCGACGAATTGCTGATCACCTTGCTGGACGCCCAGGGGCGCGTGATGACCTCTACCCATCCGCAGAATCACGTGCCCGGACAGCCGCTGGACGAGCCGGAGCCTGCCGATGCACTGGTGCTGCGCGCAATGAGCGGCATCACCGATACGCAGCAACTGGCCGCGTGGAGCCGGCCCAGCCACCAGCCCATCGCCACCGCGCCCGTCTTCGGACCCGATGGGTCCGTGGCGGGGGTTCTGTACCTGCAAGTGCTCTCTTTTCCCGCTATCGGTCCGCTCCTGGCCAGTCTGACGCCGTTTCTGGTGAGTTTTATCGTGCCCTGGCTGCTGATCAGCGGCGGCATCGGGATGTTCTACTCCTGGATCGTGGGGCGCGGCTTCGCCCGCCGCATCATCCGGCTCACTGAGGCCAGCATCGACCTCTCCGACGGCGATCTGAGCCGGCGCATCGAGGACCCCTCGGGCGATGAGATCGGCCAGCTCGGGCGGCAGTTCAATGCCATGGCCGATCAGCTCTCCGAGAGCCTGCGCTCCTTGCGGCTCCTGGCCGACCGGAATGCTCAACTGGCCGAACAGGCTGCCCAGCTCGCCGCCCTCGACGAACGCAATCGCCTGGCGCGCGAGCTGCACGATAGTGTCAGCCAGGAACTCTTCAGCCTGACCATGCTCGCTGCTGCCGCCCGTCGCACCCTGCCGACCCGACCCGATCTGACTGCTGATCGTCTGGTCGAGATCGAAGAGTCGGCCCGGCGCGCCCTCGAAGAGACCCGCAGCCTGATCTTCGCCCTGCGCCCGGCCGCCCTCGACGGGCGCGGTCTGGCGCCGGCCCTGCGCGACCTGGTGGCCGCCCTCCAGGAGCGCCAGGGTCTCAGCATTACCCTGCGCATCACCGGCGAGCGCCCCCTGCCCCTGGAACACGAGCAGGCCCTCTTCCGCATCGTGCAGGAGGCCCTGGCCAATGTTGCCCGCCACAGCGGGGTGCGCGAGGCTGAGGTTCACCTCCAGTACCACGATGACGTGGTCACCCTCGAAGTGCGCGATGACGGGCGCGGCTTCGATCCCACGGCTGCGCGTAACCCCCGCGCTATTGGTCTGCACAGTATGGCCGAACGCGCCGAGGCCCTCGGCGGACGGATCACGATCCGCAGCGCCCCCGGCCAGGGCGCCACCATTTTCGTATCCCTGCCCACTCGCCGCGAAGGTTTTCGCGATGGCGCCACCACTGCCGAGAAGCCCGCTACCCTTCCGCTGGAGAAGTCGGTATGAGCCATGAACCCATCCGTATTGTCTTGATTGACGATCACGCCATCGTCCGCAAGGGACTGCGAGCCTTTCTCGACACCTACCCCGAAATCGAGGTCGTCGGCGAGGCCAGCGGCGGCGCCGAGGGGGTCGCCCTGGTTGCCAGGGTGCTGCCCGATGTGGCGTTGATGGACCTGGTGATGCCCGAAATGGACGGCATCGAAGCTACCCGCCAGATCAAGCAGGTCTCCCCCAGTACCCAGGTGATCGTGCTGACAAGCTATGGCGAAGACGAGCGCATCTTCCCGGCGATCAAGGCCGGCGCCCTTTCGTACCTGCTCAAAGATGTTGACCCCGACGATCTGGTACGGGCCATCAAGGCCGCCCGGCGCGGCGAAGCGACGCTGCATCCCAGCGTCGCCGCCCGCTTGATGCAGGAACTCAGCGGCGCCCGCTCTTCGCCCCTCGATCTGCTCACCGAGCGCGAGCGCGAGGTGCTGGCCTGTATCGCCCGGGGTATGAGCAATGCCGAGATTGCCGAACACTTGATTATCGGCGAGCGCACGGTGAAAACCCACGTGTCCAATATTCTCTCCAAGCTCCATTTGCAGGACCGCACCCAGGCGGCCCTGCTCGCCCTTCGGGAACGCCTGGTTCCGCTCGACGAGACCGATCGGCCGCGTCCATCGTGAGCGAGGGGGTGGAGAGACGCGCCTTTCCGCCCCCTCCCTGCGGGGTTTTAAGGGCTGATAGAACATCCGAAGTCAACGTGGCCTGTACCCCATGGGAACGACCCCGCGCGCAGTTCTGGTCTCCCCGCTTTGACAGGCTCAGGCTTCGCCCTGAGGCCCGCCCCTTCGGGCTGAGCCTCAGGGCGAAGCCTGAGCCTGTCGAAGGGGGCTGGGGGTGAGGACCAACCAGCGCATCCCAACCCCATAACGCCCGTCGGCAACCATATGTTCTGTCCGCTCCTGAGCTGAGCGGGAGAGGGGGGTATGGGGATGAGGACCAGCAGCGCATCAGGACGCCATCCGCCAGCAACCCTACGCCTGAAAGGTTGAGGAAACCCGATACAGGATCGTATGACCCACAACGCTGAACCTGCCGAGCGCCTGGCGCAGCTCATCGAAGAGGCTTTGCGTCGGCCCCTCAGTCGCCGCGAGTTGATCGCCCGCGGCCTGGCCCTGGGCCTGAGTCTACCCGCGCTAAGCGCGGCGCTGACCGCCTGTGGCTTGCAACCGCCTGTCGAGGAGCGCCAGCTCTCACGTTGGCAGCCCCCGCCCCCCACTGCCCCGACGCCCGCGCCACTCCAGGGCCACACCGCGCCTCCCCCGACGCCAACTGCGCCCCCAACGCCGGCCCCGACCGCCACGGCTGAACCGCAGCCGACGGTCGAGGCGCGAACCCGCTTCGCAGTGATCGGCGACTACGGGCTGGCCGGCGAAGCGGCAGCCGCCGTGGCCGCCCTGGTCGCCGATTGGGCGCCCGATTTCGTCGTCACAACCGGCGACAACAACTACCCCGATGGTCGCGCCGAGACAATTGACCAGAACATCGGCCAGTACTACAGCCAGTTTATTGCGCCTTACCGTGGGGCCTTTGGCCCGGGCGCCGCGGAGAATCGCTTCTGGCCCGTGCTCGGCAACCACGACTGGAGCGTGGGCTATCCTGAGCCGTACCTGGCGTACTTCAGCCTGCCCGGCAACGGGCGCTACTACAGCGTCGAACGCGGCCCGGTACGCCTCTTCGCCCTCGACAGCATGCCCGGTGAACCCGACGGCATTAACGCCGACTCGCTCCAGGCCGCCTGGCTCCAGAGCGAACTTGCCGCCTCCACCGCTCGCTGGAACATCGTGGTGCTGCACCACTCACCCTACTCCTCGGGCCATCACGGCTCCTCGACCTGGATGCGCTGGCCCTTCGCGGCCTGGGGCGCGCACCTGGTGCTCGGAGGCCACGACCACACCTACGAGCGCATCGAGCGCGACGGTATCACCTACGTGGTGAACGGTCTCGGCGGCGGCGCGCGCTACGCCCGTGGCTTCACCGGCCTCGAAGGCAGCCACATCTTCTTCAATGCCGATCACGGCGCTATGCTCGTTGAAGCCGACCAGCGCGCTCTGCACGCCCGCTTCGTGACCCGCGCTGGCGTGCTGGTGGATACCTTCAGTCTCTCGCAGTAGGGCCGCTTCTGCTCCCCTCGCCAGAGGGCCTCCAGCCGGGGCGTGGGGAAGCCGGCCTTCCTCGCCTCACAGCTCGATGCGCTCCAGCCCGCGCACGCCAATCTGCGCGCTGAGCCAGACTACGCCCCCGGTGACCAGCACAGCGCCTGCCCAGCCCGCCAGCCGAACCCCCAGGCCCACCGCCCCCTCCAGACTGTCACCCAGGGCGGCTCCACCGATAACCAGTCCGGCAACAACCGCCAGGTAGAGTGGGTAGAACAGGGCGCCCAGGCAGCCACTCTGCCAGGTACGCTGCTGCCTGGGGGTCTCCCAGATGAGCCGTGGAAAGGCCGCCCCCAACCCGATCCCGAAGGCGGCGCACCCCAGGCCAGCCAGTACCAGGAACGCCCACTGCTGCGCCAGCGACAACAGGTCCAGACCCTGTACCACGGCGAAGACGACCAGGAAGAACGTCCCGGCCGTGGGAAAGGGCAGGTAGGCCAGGGTGAGCTTGCCCAGCAGGATGCTTAGCGGGCTGATCGGAGCGATCTTGAGGATCCAGAACGTTCGGCCCTCACGGCTGACACCCGTGCCGGCAAGCGCGCTGGAAAGACTGAGGCAGATGAAGAACGCGACCGCCGTGGCGCCGAAACCTCCTGGCTCGGGGAGCCACGCCGGAGCTTCGGGCGCCGCCTCAGGGCGGGAGCGGCCCACAAGTAGCTGGTAGAACCAGATCAGCGCAAAGGCAATCGGGAAGATCAGCGCCTGGAGATTGCTCAGGTCGCGGAAGAACAGCCGCACATCCTTCACCAGAATGGCGCGCGCCTCGGGGGGCAGCGGAGTCACCACGCGCAGCCAGGCAGCGCTCACCCTCCGCTGTGCCTCGCGGCCCCCCCTCTGGGCACGCCGCGGGCGGCCTCCCTGGGCCACCAGGTTGCTCCAGCCCGTGTAGGAGAGCCGTTCAGCCAGCACCAGGCAGGCCGCAAAGACTGCCAGCGAGACCACGACGAACAGGCTGCCGTAGAAGATCGCCGGCACGGGACGCCCTTCCCCCACTGCAACCAGCGCCCGCCCGGCCCAGGTTGAGGGCAGCGCCGGCAACTCGGCCCGCAACAGCGCCGCCAGCGTGTCGGGCGTGGCCACCCGGGGGAACCAGGTATCCCCGAGCTGGCTGAGCACGTAGAACGCAACAGCGATCAACCCGCCCAGCACACTCACGATTTCGCGGGCGCGGTGCGCAGGCAATACCCGCACCACCGCCATAACCAGCAGCGCGCCCAGCCCCGCCGGCAACAGGGGCAGCAACCCCAGAACCAGCACCGTGCACAGATGGTACACCGGTCCATAGCCCATGCCCTGGCCATAGCCCAGCAATACGGGGCCGAGCAAGGCGAAGAGCAGCAGATACTGCGGCAGCAGGCCGCCGAAGAACTTGACCACGAACACAGCCCGCATCGGCACCGGGGCGACCAGGAGCATCTCCAGGTCACCCGAAAGGTAGAGCGAGACAAGCAGACTGCTAAAGCTAGAGAAAACCAGGAGCGAGAGGGCCGCAAGCAACACCAGACCGGGCAGCGCCGCGAGCATGAGCATCGGGTCGGCAGGCAGGGACGGATTCTCCGCTGCGGCCTGCTGCAGCATCACGCTGAACTCCGGGTCGCGCAGGCCGCGAACGACAAAGCGGGTGAAGTTGTATAACCCCAGCGCCGCCAGCGTGATCAACCCTGCCAGCGCAGCCAGCCCGAGTTTAGTGGGGAGTGGGCTGCGCCAGAGCGTGTTGCGCCAGATCTGCATCCGGGCGCGTGTCAGCACCCAGATCGCCTGTAGCATAGTGGTGTGCCAGTCGTCCACGCCCCGCGCGCATCAGCCTCAATGGGCCTGCACCCGCGGGCAAGGGAAATGGGGAACCCCTGGTTGCCGGGGTTCACCTCAGGGCCTCGGCAATCGCCGCTGCCTCAGCCCCGCCGGTGAGGGTGAGGAAAATATCTTCGAGCGAAGCCTGGCCGCCGGCGCGCAGCTCTTCGAGCGTGCCGGCCGCTACGATCACCCCTGCATTGATGATGATCACACGATCGCACATCCGCTCGGCGATCTCCAGAATATGGGTAGACATCAACACGGCCGTACCCTGGTTGGCCACCTGGCGCAGCATATCCTTGATCAAGCGGGCGCTACGCGGGTCCAGGCCCACCGTCGGCTCGTCGAGGAAGAAGGCGCGCGGGTCGTGCAGCAGCGCGCCTATGACCACGGCTTTCTGGCGCATGCCGTGGGAGTAACTGCCGAGCAACTCATCGCCCCGCTCGGCCAGACCAAACAGGTGCAGCAGCTCCTCACCGCGCTGCGCTGCCTGGCGGGGGTCGAGGCGGTACAGCCCGGCGATCAACTGGATGTACTCCCGGGCAGTCAGCTTGTCTGGCAGATAGGGCTGGTCAGGCACATAGCCGAGGAGGGCCTTTGCCTGCAGCGGCTCGCGCTGGATATCGAAGCCGCCAATACGCGCGGTGCCGGCGCTGGGGCGCAACAGGCCGGTTAGCATCTTGATCGTGGTCGTTTTGCCCGCTCCGTTCGGCCCGAGAAAGCCGACGATCTCACCGGGGTACACGGCCAGATCTACGCCTTTCACGGCCAGGGTTGCGCCGTAGCGCTTTTGCAGGCCAATCGCCTCGATCAGCGGGGCGGCTCCGTTGCCATGGGCCATCCGATGCTCCGCCAGTGGGTAGATACTCTCCCTATTGTAGCACGCTCCGCTGAGGTGAACATATGGGGAAACCGGGGTTGCCCATCCCCCTGCCTGTGGGGGGCGCCAGCCGCTCCCAACCGCGGTTGGGACACGGGGAAACCGGGTTTCCCCACCCCCCTCCCTGCGGGGAGGAGCCCGGTTCCCTCCCCCAGCAGGGGAGGGCCAGGGAGGGGGCGGCCCTCCCAAAGATACCCCATGTTCATCGCGGCGTTGTGCGCTCCGCGCATGACCGGCTGAGGTGAACATACAGGGAAACCGGGTTTCCCCACCTGCGGTGAGCCTGTCGAACCGCACCCCTCCCTGTGGGGCGCCAGCCGCTCCCACCAGCAGTTGCGACATGGGGAAACCAGGTTTCCCCACCCCCCTCCCTGCGGGGAGGAGCCCGGTTCCCTCCCCCAGCGGGGGAGAGCCAGGGAGGGGGCGGCCCTCCCAAAGATACCCCATGTTCATCGCGGCGTTGTGCGCTCCGCGCATGACCGGCTGAGGTGAACATACGGGGAAACCGGGCTTCCCCACCTGCGGTGAGCCTGTCGAACCGCACCCCTCCCTGTGGGGG
>CAKZKA010000178.1 GCA_937120965.1 uncultured Chloroflexota bacterium | reverse complement strand
GTGAACATATGGGGAAACCGGGTTTCCCCATCCCCCTGCCGGTGGGGGCGGCAAGCCCTCCCCACCGGCAGGGTTTGGGAGGGCGCAGCCCTCCCAGGAAAAACTCATGTTCATCGTGTCGTTGCGCGGCGCAGCCGCACGGACGGCTAAGGTGAACATATGGGGAAACCGGGTTTCCCCATCCCCCTGCCGGTGGGGGCGGCAAGCCCTCCCCACCGGCAGGGTTTGGGAGGGCGCAGCCCTCCCAGGAAAAACTCATGTTCATCGTGTCGTTGCGCGGCGCAGCCGCGTGGAGGGCTGAAAGGAAAGGGGAGCCCCGGTTTCGCCATGTCCGATGAAGGATAAATCTGATGTGTCGGGGGGCATCGTGCGCATCTTTATTACTGGAATCACCGGACCGGTTGGCAGTTTCCTGGCTGACTATCTGTTGACCATTCCGGGGCTCGAGATCCATGCCCTGAAGCGCTGGCGCAGCGATCCTCGTCCGATCGCCCACCTGCTGGGGCGCATTGTCGTCCACGAAGGCGACGTTGAGGACCCCTTCTCGCTCGCGCGGGCGGTTGCCGCTGCCGCGCCGGAGCGCATCTTCCACCTCGCCGCGCAGAGCTACCCCAGCGCCTCCTGGGATGCGCCGATCCACACGCTGCGGGTCAACGTTGAGGGCACGGTCAACCTGCTCGAAGCCGCCCGTCGCCATGCCCCCCACGCCCGCATCCACATCGCCGGCACCAGCGCCCAGTACGGGGCGGTGCGGCCAGAGGAGACACCCATCGCCGAGAGCCACCCACTGCGCCCCCTCAGCCCCTACGGCGTCAGCAAGGTTGCCGCTGAACTGGCCGGCTTGCAGTACCACGCCAGCTACGGGCTCCACGTGGTCGTAACCCGCTCGTTCAATCACGTAGGGCCGCGCCAGGGCGACCGTTGCTCGATCCAGACCTTCTGCCAGCAGATGGCTGCCGCCGAACTTGGCCTGCAGGAACCGGTGATCTATGTGGGCAATCTGGAGTCGCGCCGGGACTTCACCCATACCCGCGATGTCGCTCGCGCCCTGTGGTTGCTGCTCGAACGCGGCGCCCCCGGCGAGGTCTACAACCTCTGCTCTGGACGGGCCACCCGCATCGGCGATATTGTGCGCCTGGTGGTGGAGCGGGGCCGCGTGCCGGTTGAGGTGCGAGTTGACCCGGCCCGCCTCCGCCCCAGTGATGAGCCTGTCCTGATGGGCGACAACACCAAACTGCGCGCTGCCACCGGCTGGGAACCGACCATTGATGTGCCTGCAATCGTCGAGGAGTTACTCGACTACTGGCGGGCCCGTCTGCGCGCCGAGCGTTGAACCGTGGGCACTCTCTTCCTCGTCGCCACGCCAATCGGTAATCTGGAGGACATCACCCTGCGCGCCCTGCGCGTGCTCCGCGAGTCCCGGCTGATCGCCGCCGAAGATACGCGCCACACCCGCCGTCTGCTCGACCATTACGCCATCACCACCCCCTGCATCTCCTATCACGAGCACAACAAACTGGTCCGCCTCGACACCATTCTGGAAACCCTGGCCCTGGGCGACGTGGCCCTGGTCTCCGACGCCGGCACACCCGCTATCTCCGACCCGGGGGTTGAGCTGGTACAGGCCTGCATTGCGGCAGGTTTTCCCGTGTCACCCGTGCCTGGCCCCTCGGCGCTCCTGTCCGCCCTCATCGCCTCGGGCCTGCCCACCACGCGCTTCGCCTACGTGGGCTTCTTGCCCCGCCGAGCGGCAGAGCGCCGCCAGTTCCTCGCCGAGATGGCCGGGCTGACCCTCACCCTCGTCTGCTTCGAGGCGCCCCATCGCCTGCTGGAGACACTCCAGGACATTCTGGCCGTACTCGGCGACCGGCGTATCGTGGTCGCCAACGAACTGACCAAGCGCTTCGAGGAGTTCCAGCGCGGCACCGTCAGCGAGATGGTCACCCACTTCAGCCTGCACCGCCCCCGTGGTGAATACACCCTGGTGATCGAGGGGCTGGCTGTCAGTAGCCAGCGCAAACGCGACCGCCACCGCCTCCAGGTTCATCCACAGGCGGAGACGCCCCCGAGCGAAGCCGAGATCGCCCGGCGCCTCCGCCAGTTGCGCGACCAGGGCTATGCCGGCAGCGCGGCAGCCCGTGCCGTAGCGCGCGAACTCGGCCTGCCGAAGAGTGTGACCTATCAAGTGTGGTTGAGCCTGGAGGAGGGCGAGTAGACGGTTCCTCCCCTGAACCCCGGCGGGAGGAGGCTGGGAGGGGGGCGGAACGCTGCAAACCCTTCCCGCCGGGCAGCGGGATGGGGAACTTCAAAGGGTTTCACCAGCTCTGGGATGGGTTTCCTGATAAGGGGGAAAATGCGCCAACGAATGGGAAACGAATAAACGAATGCGCAAGGTGTGCCTGAGTCTTTCAGGGAGGCGCGCTAACCCATCAGCCGCACGAGTACGGGCGTCATGATCCTCGCATGCCGCGAACGCGACGGTCTCGTGATACCCTTTGAGAGATGGGGAACCCCGGGCGCCCCAACACCTCAGGCGGCCGTAGGGGCGCCCGGTGCCGCACCGGGCAGGGGCGTGGGGAAACCCGGTTTCCCCAATGTTCACGTTAGACGGTCATGCGCATAGCGCACAACGCCAGAATGAAAATAGTATTGTTCTTGGGAGGGCGCAGCCCTCCCAAACCCTCCCCGCTGGCGGGTTGGTTCCTGGGAGGGGGCAGGGG
>CAKZKA010000177.1 GCA_937120965.1 uncultured Chloroflexota bacterium | reverse complement strand
CCCGGGTTCCCCATCTCCCAACCGCTGGTGGGAGCGGCTGGCGCCCCCACCGGCAGGCGCATGGGGAACCCCGGGTTCCCCATCTCCCAACCGCTGGTGGAAGCGGCTGGCGCCCCCACAGCAGGGGCATGGGGAAACCTGGTTTCCCCATCTCCCAACCGCTGGTGGAAGCGGCTGGCGCCCCCACCGGCAGAGGTGTGCGGAAACCCGGGTTCCCCATATCAGGCAGGGGGATGGGGAAACCCGGTTTCCCCATATCTTCGCATCAGTGTGCGGCGCAGAACCCGCCGCGACCCCTACACGCGCACAAAGGCCGACATAATCACAATGTCCTGCAGATTGCCATCGCGGTCAATTGCGTGCCGAACGAGCTGGCCCTCGACGGCAAACCCGAGGCGGCTGAAGATCGCCTGGCCGGCCGTCTGGGCGGCGAGCATATCCACCGAAACCTTGGTTACACCGAGTTCACGGGCGCTCTCGACGATGGCCTGAGCCAGGTGCATACCAAGCCCGCTGCGGCGCCAGGTGGGCGTGACAATCAGGCGAATATCGGCCACGTGGTTCGACCAGCCCGGCATGCGCAGAGCAGCAGCATAGGCCACAATCTGGCCCTCATCGGTGACGGCCACCAGTTGGCGCCAGTTCTCAGCACGCACGGCATTGGAGAGACGTTCAATAATCTCCGGGTTCGTAAAATCGTCTTCGAGGTACAACAGGTCGTTTTTTGACAGGCTCATACCGAACGCCGCCAGCGCGTCGCGGTCGTCCTCTAGCAATGGCCGGATATGCACCTGCCGGCCATCTTTCAAAAACGCTACACTGCCTACCGCATGGCTGCGCTGGACCATGTATCTGCCTCCTGGTCACGCTGGAAAGTCTGTGACAGCCGGGATCGGGAAGGTTAGAAGTACTGTAGCACCGAAAGTTACATCGCAGTTACTTTGCGGGTCGGATGCACTGTAATTTCTGCATTGCGTCATTACAATGCGCGGCAGCCGGCGGTCGGGCGCGGCGCGCCCGGCGACGGCACTGGAGCAATTTCGGCAATTCCCGGCCCGAATCGGATAAGAAAGGACTACGCGCAACCAATTTTGCTGCTATAATGGCGCATATCCAGCGGCCTGAACTGAAAGCCTAGACGTGCCCGGAGCGCTGGGCCCCGGGACGACAAGGAGGTCGAAATGAGCAGCCAGCGGGAGGTCGTCATCCTCAGCGGTGTTCGCACGGCGATCGGCACGTATGGAGGTTCGCTGAAGGATCAGCCGCCCACGGAACTGGGCGCGCTGGTGGTACGGGAGGCAGTCGCCCGTGCCGGCGTCGAACCTCAGGAGATCGAGCACGTCGTTTTCGGCAACATTATTCATACGGACCCCCACGATATGTACGTCGCCCGTGTCGCTGCGGTGAAAGGCGGCCTGCCAGTGGAGACGCCGGCGCTAACCCTGAACCGGCTCTGCGGTAGTGGGCTTCAGGCGGTTGTCTCCGCAGCCCAGTCCATCCTCCTGGGCGACATTGATGCGGCGATCGGCGGCGGAGCTGAGGTGATGAGCCGCTCGCCCTACAGCAGCATGGCGATGCGCTGGGGCGCGCGGATGAACGATACCAAGATGGTGGACATGATGGTCGGCGCCCTCAACGACCCCTTCGACGACTGTCACATGGGTGTTACCGCCGAGAACATCGCCACGAAGTGGGGCATTTCGCGGGAAGATCAGGACGCGCTGGCTGTCGAAAGCCACCGCCGCGCGGCAGCGGCGATCGAGGCTGGCTATTTCAAGAGCCAGATCGTGCCGGTGGAACTCAAGGTAAAGGGCGGCACGCAACTGTTTGACACCGACGAGGGCGTTCGCCGCGATACCACGATGGAGAAGCTGGCCAAGCTGAAGCCGGTGTTCGTCAAGGACGGCACGGTGACCGCTGGCAACGCCTCGAGCATCAACGATGCCGCCGCCGCAGTGGTGCTGATGGAACGCAGCGTCGCCGAGCGGCGCGGGTACAAGCCCCTGGCGCGTCTGGTTGGCTACTCCCACGCGGCCGTCGAACCGAAATATATGGGTATCGGCCCCGTACCGGCGGTACGCCGCCTGCTCGAGCGCACCGGCATCCGCCTGGACGAGATTGATATCCTCGAGGTCAATGAAGCCTTCGCCGCCCAGGCCCTGGCCGTGATGCGCGACCTCGACCTGCCCCCCGACAAGACCAACCCCAACGGTAGCGGCATCTCGCTCGGGCACCCGATCGGGGCGACCGGCTGCATCCTCACGGTCAAGGCCGTCCACGAATTGCAGCGCACCGGCGCGCGCTACGCCCTGGTGACGATGTGCATCGGCGGCGGCCAGGGTATCGCGGCGATCTTTGAACGGCTCTAGCGCGCTTCCAGGCGACCTGTTCGGGCATTAGCGCAACGTTGATCGCGTCCAGATGCGCCAAGCCCAATCTACAATCGCACATCTGCAATCGCACCAGCACCCCATCCGCGCTTCGTTGCCGCGTTGCGCCCGTCTGGTCGAAGCACTGGTCTGCTCACTGCTTCGACCAGACAGGGGTAGTTCGCCACGCGCGCCGGCAACGGGCCGGCGCGCAGCTTTCAGGTCCGAATGGGCCGTGACCTCGTGTAAGGCATAGTGTTGAGGAGTGACCGCTATGGGTAAGCTTGACGGACAGATAGCAATCGTGACCGGCGCAGGAAAGGGGATTGGACGGGCCATCGCCCTCGCGCTCGGCGCCGAGGGCGCCAAGGTCGCCGTAAACTACCTGAGCAGCGCGGCGGCCGCCGAGGAAGTGGCCGCGATGATCAACGGCGAGAGCGGCGAGGATCGCGCCTTCGCCATCAAGGCCAACGTGAGCGATCCGGTGGAGGCTCGCGGCCTGATCAGCACGGTCCTCAACCGCTGGGGCCGCCTGGATATTATGGTCAACAACGCGGGGATCACCCGCGACCGGTCGATCCGCAAGATGACCGACGAGGACTGGCTGGAGGTGATCCAGACCAACCTCAACGCCGTGTTCTTCTGCACCACTGCGGCGATGCAGCCGATGATCGAGCAGAAGTACGGGCGCATTATTAACATCAGTTCGATGAACGGGCAAACCGCGGCCTTCGGCCAGGCCAACTACGGCGCCAGCAAGGGCGGCATCATCGCCTTTTCCAAGACGGCGGCGCTCGAGCTGGCGCGGTTCAACATCACGGTCAATGTGGTTGCCCCGGGCTTCACGATGACTGACATGCTCGCCAAGGTGCCTGAAAACGTCCAGGAGCAGATCAAGTCGCGCATTCCGCTGGGACGCTTCGGCCGGCCCGAGGAGGTCGCCAAGGCCGTAGTGTTCCTCGCCGCCGACGGCGATTACATCACCGGCGCGCAGATCAACGTGAATGGCGGCGCGTATATGTAGGCGGACCGGAGGAAGACGGCAATCAGGTGAGGATGAGGATGGGGAAAAGGGGACTTCCCCAGAGCAGAATCAGGCGCCCGGAGAGGAAAACGAAACCGGACCGCGGCGTGAGCGTGGCTCTCGCCGGGTGAAGGCCTTACTGCTCGTTTTCCCCATCCACTGTGCCGCCGCGGTCCAGGATGTCCATGATCTCGCTGGAGTAGCCCTCCCAGGCCTGCAGCATCTCTTTGCTAAGCTGGCGCTGCAAGCGGAGGGTGTCGGCGATGGCCTGCTCGGCCGAGCCGCGCAGGCTGCGGCTGTAGTCCCAGTTTTTGAGGACCAGGTCGAAGGCCATATCGGTACTGGCAGCCAGCAATTCGTTCCAGACCCGCACGGAGCGCATCATGGGGTCGGCAACGGATCTGGTCCGTCGCGGGTGTCCATTGTCGTCATTCGCCATCTTTCGCCCTCATGGTGTATACTAGCATGACGCAGCGCGTTGTTTCTCGCGTGCAGCGAGCGTCATGGTGTTCGTGTGAGTGTATGTCAAAACGATGGTACCACCCGCGGTTACAGACAAGTTCGATACCAGGGAGCCTCAGGGTGGCGTGTTGCTGACCCGGCTCGCGCCCCCGGCCCAGCAGGCGCGCCTGCTGCGGCGCCAGCGGGTCGAAACGCGCCTGGCTGCCGCCCTTGACTATCCGCTCTGTGTTGTGGTTGCGCCCCCGGGGGGCGGCAAGACGACGGCCCTGGCCGCCCTGGCTGCCGTGGGAGGCTGGCCCGCCGCGTGGTGCCGCGCGCGCCGGGGCGATGATCCGGCGCTCTTCCTGCGCCACCTGGCCGCGGCGTTTCGCCCCGTCGCGGCGCTCGATGAGGCCCGCATCGAGGCGGCCCTGGCCCGCGGCAGCGATCCGCGCGCCGCGGTCGAAACGCTGGTCAACGAACTGGCCGCGGCGCTCGACGATGAAACGCTGCTGGTGATTGATGATTATCACCTGGCCGATGAACGCCCCGAACTGCGCCATCTGATTGACCACCTGATCAGTGTGCAGCCCATGCGCCTGCACCTGACCCTGGCTACACGTGTCGAGCCGGCCCTGGCCGCGGTTGAGACCGCGCGCCTGCGGGGGGAGTTGCTGGCCCTCGGCCCCGAGGATCTGGCCTTCGACCTGGAAGAGGCCCGCGCCCTCTTTGCCATCGCTGGCCAGCCCGCCCCCCGCGACCTCAGCGCGTTGATCGAGGTCTCCCGCGGCTGGCCCCTCGGCGTGCAGGCGGCCATCGGCGCCGCCGACTGGCGCGTGGCCCTGGGGTTGCACGGCCCGTCGGCCCTCGATGGCTATCTGGAGCAGGAGCTGTTCGCCGAGTTGCCCGCGCCCCTGCAGCGGTTCCTGTTGCACGTCGCCGGGCTGCGCTGGCTCGACCGCTCGTTGTGCGTTGCCCTGCTCGATGGCGAGGCGCCCGAACCGTATTTCGCGGAACTGGCCCGGCGTCGCTTGTTGCTCCCCGGTTCCGGGAGCGCGCCGCGCCTCCTCCCGGTCTTTCGGGCCTTTTTTGAACGCCGCGCCGCGCGCGACCTGGCCGCCTGGGTGCGGGTGCACCATCGCGCCGCCGATTACTACCGAAGCCAGAATGACCCCGACGGTGTGCTCCATCACCTGCTCTGCGCAGGCGCCGACGAGGAGGCCGTGGCGGCGGTGGTGCAACTGGCGCCTTCGATCCTCGGCGCCGGCCAGCCCGAGAGTATGCTGGCCTGGATCCTGCGCCTGCCGGCTGCCGTGCGCGAACAGCCGCGGCTGCTGGAGTTGCAGGCGGCGGCGCTGCGCCAGATGGGCCGCTATGAGGAGGCCCTCAAGGCGGAGAGTGCCGCCGAACGGGCCTACGCCGCCAGTGGCGATCTCGACGGGCAGGTGCGCGCGCTGCGTGGCCTGGCCGAGGTTTACCTGGATACGGTGCAGCCGGCCCACGCCACCGATCTGCTCAAGCGGGCGCTGAAACTGTTGCCCCGCGAACGCGCCGCGGAGCGGGCCAGCCTGCTGCGGTTGCAGGCTGAAAACTGGGCCAATCGCGGGCGCGCCGATGTGGCGCTGATCCTGGAACGGGCCGCGCAGCGTGTTGAGGAGGCCGGCGCCCGCCAGGGGAACGCCGAGCGACCAACCACCAGTGTGGCGCGCGCAGACGAGTCGGCGGCGCGCTCGGGGCCGGTGCCGCCGCGCCTGCTGCTGCGCGCCGGGCGGCTCAATGAGGCCCGCCAGCAACTTGAGGCCCAACTCTGGGCCGAGGCCCAGGAGGGCCGCAGCGGTGTCGAGCGGGTGAACGCGCACCGCGAGCCGTTGCTGCTGCTGGCGCTGATCTACGCTATGCTCGGTAGTGGCACCCGCGCCCTGGCCATGGCCCGGCGCGGCCTCGCCGAGGCCCAGCAGTCCGGCTCGCGCCTCACCGAGGCTATCGCCGCGTTGCGCCTCGGCCACGCCTACCAGCTTGTCACGACCAATGACCCTGCGCCGGCCCTGCAACATTATGTCGAAGGGATGCGGCTCATCCAGGCCGTCGGGGTGGCTCGCACGCGCGCCGAGGCCTTCCTCGGCCTGACCCTGCTCTTCGGCCACGCCGGCGATCTGGGCCGCGCCGAGTCGGATGCGCGCGAGGGGTTGCAGATCGCCGCCGCCGCCGGAGATGAGTGGACCGCCGCGCTGATCTTGCTGGCCCTGGGCGGCGCAGCCGTGGCGGCCGGCGATAGCCGCGCGCTGGAGTGGCTCGAGCAGGCGCGCCAGCGCTTCGCCCGCGGCGGTGATACCTACGGCCAGGCGATGGTTACCCTCTGGCGGGCGATCCACGCCCTGCGGGCCAACGATGGGGTCGCCGCCGACGCCGAAATCGCCGCGCTGCTCGACGCCGCGGCAACCCACGGCTACGTTGGCGTGCTGGGAGGCGCCAGCCTCTTCGGGCCACGCGATATGGCCTCGATTGTGCCACTGCTCCTCCGCGCACGCAACCTGCCCGGCCACGGCGAGCTGGCCCGCACCCTGTTGCGCCAGGGCTTCCCCACCATCGCCGCCGATGATACGGTTGAGGATTACCACCCCGGCTATACCTTGCGCGTGCAGATGCTCGGCACCTTCCGCGTCTGGCGCGGCTCCCAGGAGATCCAGGCCCGTGAATGGCAGCGCGAAAAGGCGCGTCAGCTCTTTCAACTCCTCCTTACCCACCGTGGCCACTGGGTCCAGCGTGAACAGATCTGCGCCGCCCTGTGGCCCGACGCTGACCTGGAAGCCGCCGAACGGCAGTTCAAGGTCACCCTCAATGCCCTGAACGCGGCCCTGGAGCCGAACCGCCCGCCGCGGGTCGCGCCCTTCTTTATTCGCCGCCAGGGCCTGGCCTACAGCTTCGCCCCGTCCTACGGCGTCTGGATCGATGTTGATGAGTTTGAGTTGCGCGCCGCCGCGGCTGCCGCCAGCGATGACCCCGACTTCGCCCGGCGCAATGCCCAGATCGCCGTGCAACTCTACCGCGGCGATTACCTGGCGGAGTCGTTGTACGATCCCTGGACAATCGAGGAACGCGAGCGCCTCCTGGCCCGCTATCTGGCTGTGGCTGTGCGCTACGCCGAACGCCTCAGCGCCGAGGGCGACCAGGCTGAGGCCATTCAACTCTGTGAGCAGGTGCTGCGACGCGACCGCTGCTACGAAGAGGCCTACCAGTGCCTGATGCGCGCCCACGCGCGCGCCGGGAGTCGCTCGCAGGCCCTGCGGAGCTACTCCCGCTGCGTTCACGCTCTTCAGGACGAGCTGGGGATGGCTCCGCTGCCGGAAACCAATGCGCTCTACGAGCGCCTTAAGCGCAATGAAGCGATCTGAGGTGAACATATGGGGAAACCGGGTTTCCCCACCTGCGGTGAGCCTGTCGAACCGCACCCCTGCCTGTGGGGAGGGTTTGGGAGGGCTGCGCCCTTCCAGGAAACAACCCGCCAGCGGGGAGGGCTGCGCCCTCCCAAGAACAAATATTTTCATTCTGGTGTTGGGCGGCGCAGCCGCATGGACGGCTGAGATGAACATATGGGGAAACCATGTTTCCCCATACCCCTCCCTGCGGGGAGGGTTTGGGAGGGCTGCACCCTTCCAGGAACAAGTATGTTCGGTCTGGCGTTGTGCGGCGCAGCCGCATAGCGGTCTCACGTGAACGCAGGGGACACCGGGTTTCCCACGCCCCGGACCCTCTCCATCGAGATGTCAGGCGTCCCCGGCGGCAGGGGAGGGAGCGGCAGCCCGGGTTGCCCTCCCCCTGCTTGGGAGCGGCTGCGGGTGGGCGTAACCCTCCCCAGCGCTGTGTCCGGTAGTTCTCCAATTCCTTTCCCACGGGGAGCATCCGGGAGGGCCAGACCCCTTCGGGATCTTCCCGCGATGAGCCTGGAAAGCGAGCGTCATGGGTACTGTATTCGGCGTTGTGTTCCAGATCCACAGCATTCTGGGCGAGATGATCCTGCCGGTGGCCATTGTGGCCGTGGCGATCTACCTCCTCGTTACCTACCGCCCCAACGCGCCGCGTGGTCCGGTCGCGCGTCTGTTTCCTGTGCTGGTGGATATTCAGGTCGGGTTGGGCATCATCTACTGGGTGTTCTTACTGTTCAACACCTCGGGCGCGGCCCAGGCGCGCTACCTGAGCTTTCCCTTCATTCTGCACCCGCTTATCGGCATCCTGGCCGCCGGGCTGGCGCATATGGCCATCGGCGCGCGCAATCCGCTACGCGGCCTGGGGCGCTGGGCGCCGCTGGTCTCACTGGGGGTGCTGCTGGTGCTGGTGATCAGTAACGTTATGATCGGCGTACAGACCTGATTTCAGCAGTGATAAACGAGTGGTTTTCATGGTCGATTCTGACGGTTTATCAATCTGGTCGTGATGGGGCAGGGTTTTGCGGGGAGGGCCTGGCTCTCCCAAACCCTCCCGCGCGCGGGTGGTTTCCTGGGAGGGCTTCGCCCTCCCAAACCCTCCTGCGGGCGGGCTATGTTCACGTTAGGCCCCATTCGCGGAGCGCACAACGCCAGAATGAAAATAGTATTGTTCTTGGGAGGGCTTCGCCCTCCCAAACCCTCCCGCGGGCGGGCTAT
>CAKZKA010000176.1 GCA_937120965.1 uncultured Chloroflexota bacterium | reverse complement strand
TTGCCCCATCCCCCAAGCGGTGGTGGGGGCGCCAGGCGCTGCGGCAGGGAGGGGCATGGGGAAACCCGGTTGCCCCATATTCAATTAAACGGAACGCCTCATCCTGTATTCAAACCAATGCACATCAACTTTTACGCTACGCTGCGCCCGATAGTGGGCGGTCGCACGGTACAGTTCGATATATCCGAGGGGATTACCGTGCGTGAATTGATTGACATCGTGGTGACACGCTTCCCGCCCCTCCGGCGGGAGCTACTCAACGAGCAGGGCGCGCTCTACCCCCACGTCCACGTCTTCGTCAACGGACGTGACGCGCCCTATCTCCCCGAAGGCGTCGAGACGATCATCCGCAACGGCGATACGATCGATATCTTCCCTGCCGTCGCCGGGGGGTAATGGAGACGCGCATCCACGACATTCGCGGCATTCCGCTCTGGTTGCTCAGGGATTACCTGGTCGATCTGGGCGGGGTCGTGCAGCCCGACGGCGCCGTCGCCGGCCCGGCATGGCAGGGCCGGCTGACGCGCCTCGACGATGTGCGCATCGGTTCGCTACGGGTCGGCGAGGTGCGCATGGAGTTGCGAGGAACGCCGGAGGCTCTTCAACGCCTGGAACACGCGCTGCATTTCAAGCTGCTGCGGGCGGGAGGCTGAACCTCTGCACTCAAGCCCTCCCCACCGGGAGGGCTTGCCGCTCCGTGGGCGGGGGTATGGGGAAACCCGGTTTCCCCATTTCCCAACCGCTGTTGGGAGTGGCTGGCGCCCCCACAGGCAGGGGTGCGGTTCGACAGGCTCACCGCAGGTGGGGAAAACCGGTTTCCCCGTATGTTCACATCAGCCGCCCCTGCGGCTGCGCCGCACAACGCCAGAATGAAAATATTATTGTTCTTGGGAGGGCGCAGCCCTCCCAAACCCTCCCACCAGGTAGGGGAATGGGGAAACCCGGTTTCCCCATTTCCCAACCGCTGTTGGGAGCGGCTGGCGCCCCCACAGGCAGGGGTGCGGTTCGACAGGCTCACCGCAGGTGGGGAAACCCGGTTTCCCCGTATGTTCACATCAGCCGCCCCTGCGGCTGCGCCGCACAACGCCAGAATGAAAAATATTTGTTCTTAGGAGGGCACAGCCCTCCCAAACCCTCCCACCAGGGAGGGGAATGGGGAAACCCGGTTTCCCCATAACGTCAGGCACCATTCGCGTGGCGCACACGCCAGAATGAAAATATTATTGTTCTTGGGAGGGCGAAGCCATCCCAAACCCTCCCGCGCGCGGGCTATTTTCACCGCAGAGCTTGTCCCACTCCAGGTGGTACAATGATCTGCAATGAACTGATGCATACCAGGGAGGATCCTGATGGAGATCGTGGTGAAAGGCGGCGCGCTCCTGAGCGAGCCGTCCGACCTGGCCGTGCTCGCCTGCCTGGAGGATACGCCACTGCCCGCGGAGCTTGCCGGGCTGATCGAGAGCGCCGACTTCGCTGGCAAGGCGCGCCAGCAACGGTTGCTCTACCCGCGCGCCCCGGAAGGGCCGAAGCGCGTATTGCTGCTGGGCCTGGGCAAGGCCGAGAAGCTCAGTGCCGACGGTTTGCGCCAGGCGGCGGCGACGGCGACGCGCCAGGCCCAGGAGTTGCAGGTGGCCCGGTTGAGCTTCGGCCTCAACGGCGAGCTGGCGCTTGACCCGCTGCGGATCGGCCAGGCCCTCGCCGAGGGCTTTGCGCTGGGCGCCTATCGCTTCCAGCGCTACCGCACCGATCTGAGCGAGGAGCAGAAGTTTACCATCGAGGGCGCCACCATCGTTGCCACAGCCGATGTCGAAGCCCTGCAGGCCGGGGCCGCCACCGGGCAGGTGATCGCCCGCGGTGTGGCCTACGCCCGCGACCTGGTCAATACGCCGCCCAATGACCTGCCGCCCGCCGCGCTCGGCGAGGCTGCCATCGCCCTGGGCCAGCGGCTGGGACTCTCGGTCACCGTGCTGGACAAGCCACAGTTGATCGCGGGAGGCTTCGGCGGCGTGCTGGCCGTGGGTCAGGGCTCGGCCAACGAGCCGCGCTTCATCGTGATGGAGTACGGCACGGCCCGGGAGGGCACACCGACGATCTGCCTGGTCGGCAAGGGGCTCACCTTCGACTCGGGCGGGCTCTCGATCAAACCGGCCGACGCGATGACGACGATGAAAGCGGATATGAGCGGCGCGGCGGCGGTGTTTGGCGCGCTGCAGGTGGTGGCCGAGCTGAAGCTGCCGCTGCACGTGGTGGGGATCGTGCCCGCAGCTGAGAACATGCCCAGCAGCACGGCCTTCCGCCCCGATGACGTGATCACGACCCTGAGCGGCAAGACGGTCGAGGTGCTCAACACCGACGCCGAGGGCCGCATCGTGCTCGCCGATGGGCTGCACTACGCCCAGCAGTACAAGCCTGACGCTATCATCGAGCTTTCGACGCTCACCGGCGCGATCGTGATCGCGCTGGGCGCCCATGCGATCGGCATGATGGCCACCAACCAGGAACTGGCCGACCGGGTCAGTCGCGCTGGCGAGGCCAGCGGCGAGCGGGTCTGGCAGTTGCCGTTGTGGGACGAGTACCGCGAGATGCTCAAGAGCGAGATCGCCGACATGAAGAACATCGGCGGGCGCCCGGCCGGCTCGATCACCGCGGCGGCCTTCCTCGCCAACTTCGTGGGCGACTACCCCTTCGTGCATCTCGACATCGCCGGTACGGCCTTTGCCGAGAAGCCCACGAAGCCCTACGACGCGCCCGGCGCTACCGGAGTGGGTGTGCGCCTGCTCAGCGAACTGCTCAGGGGCTACGCTACGTAAGACGTGACTCAAACCTGCTTGACGTTCCAGAGCCAGGAGGCGAGGAGGGTGGTTTGCCGCTGCTGGCCGGGGCGATGACGGTTGCGAGGCGCCCGGCGGACTGACACGCGAGCTGGCGGAAGAGCCGGGGACGCAGCACGAGCGAGGCGTCGAGGTGGGGGGCGGAGCCTGGTCGAGATCAGGGCAAGCAGCCAGCCGTCCGTTTCTCCGATACCAGGATGCCTCGCCGGCGAGCCGTGGTAGAGCATCCCGGCGGCGTGCTCCGGGCGCGTGGCTGTGAGATCGGCTGAGCAGCCGGGGCGCAGCTTCCGCAGCCGCCCGTTCACGCGCGCAGGCGCTCCAATGAACTTGCGTACCGCCTTCAGAGTCTCCCTCCCATTTCCCTGGCCCTCGCGCTACACTGCAACCGCACGAGCGGCGCCCTGGTTCGCGCGATACCAGGCTATCGTGTGACGAATAGCCTCGTGCAGCGGCGTCGGCGCGACCTGAAAGGCGCGCTCGAAGCGCGCGCTGTCGACCACGAACGGCTGCTCGAACTCATAGAGCATCTCAAGCATCTCCCGAGCGTCGCGCAGGAAGAGCGCGCCAGCCATCATCATCAGCCGTCCCATGGCGCGCAGCTGCGGCTCCGCGCCGAGCTCGTGGTAGATCATCCCGATCAGTTCACGCTGAGTTACTGCGGGTGCGGTGGGCACGTGCCAGTGGCGGCCCAGGGCCTCGTCGCGCTCACCCAGGATCGCCATCGCCTCGCCGAAGTCCTCGATGTAGGTGTAGCTGTGGGGGCGATCCAGGCGCCCGATCACCTGCGCCGGCTTGCCCTGGAGCGCGGGCAGAAAGACGCCATCGCCCAGCGTGGAGTGACGCACGCCCGGGCCGAAAAAGTTGGAGCCGCGGGCGGCGGCGGTGCGCAGCAGCCCGCTCTGATGGGCCTTGGCCACCTGCTCGGCAAGCCGCGCCCGCACACGGCCTTTCCGCGTATGGGCCTGAGCGGGGAGGTCCTCGCGGATCGGGCCCTGCACCGCGCCATACATGTAGAGGTTCTCGGCGACAATCAGCTTTGCCCCGGTGTCGGCGACGCCCTGGATGATCGCCGCCTGGAGCGCCGCGAACTGCGTCGTCCAGCGGTGGTAGGGCGGCTGGGCGCACTGGTAGACCACGGCGGCTCCCTGGGTAACCTCGCGAACGGCGCTCGCGTCGTTCAGGTCGGCGCGAGCGACCTCGCACCCGGGCGGCGTTTCCGTCGCCGCACTACGGCGGACGATGCGCACGCGATGGCCGCGCCGGCAGAGCGCCCGGGCCGTGGCCAGTCCGAGGGGGCCGGCGCCGAAGACAACGTGGAGCGTTTGTGTCACCATCTCGCTCTCCCTTCAGTCGTCCATGCGGCTGCGCCGCACAACGCCAGAATGAAAATACGTGTTCTTAGGAGGGCTTCGCCCTCCCAAACCCTCCCCGCTGGCGGGTTGTTTCCTGGGAGGGGGTAGGGGCGCGGCGGCGCCGCGCCCCTACGCCAAACCCTCCCGCGGGGGGCTATTTTCACCTCAGCAAACGGTCTCGCCGGGCCGAGGCCGACCGCGCCAGGCCCTGCGCTCCGGGTAAGCCTCCGGTTTTCGCCACTGTACGTCCAGACCTTAACGGCATCGCCCACCAAAAGACGTGATCGAGAGGTTGGCGCTTGCGGATAACAGCAGTTACCCAACGCGCTGGTGGGCGCTGCGTCGCTGCTATCGATTGCACTGCGAATGATGGGGGCGCCCACGCCCAGAACGACCTATCCTGCAAGGCAGAGACGCCACTACCCGCCGCTGAGCCCGTGCTGCGACGGGTGGGCAAATCTCGTCCGGAACAATCTTGTATGAATACGCTTACCTTCCGCACACTCTTCGACCACGGCAACTATGATCACAACCTCATTCGGCAGCATCAGGCCGTGGCGCCCCGAAGACGCGGAGGCGCTGGCGGCCTATGCCGACAACCCGAAGATCTGGCGGCAGATGCGTGACAGCTTCCCCCGCCCCTTCACCCTGGAGCGGGCCTGCGCCTTTATCGACGCGACTCTCAGGCCCTCCTCCTCGCTCTTTCTGGCCCTCGCCTCGCCCCACGAGGCGATCGGCGGGATCGGGATCACGCGCGGCGACGATGTGCACCACCGCACGGCAGAGCTCGGCTACTGGCTGGCTGAGCCGTTCTGGGGCCGGGGGTATATGCGCATGGCGATCATTGCCTTGACGAGCTACCTCTTCGCTCAGACCGATCTGCTGCGTATCTACGCCGAGCCCTTCGCGAGCAACCTCGCCTCGATCCGTGCCCTTGAGCGCGCTGGCTACGTCTATGAGGGCCGCCTGCGTTGTAGCGTCGTTAAAGAGGGCCAGGTGCTTGACCAACTCCTCTTCGCTGCGGTGCGGACGCTGTATGTCGCGCCGGAGGATAGCTGATGCGCCGCCTGCCCATCGCCATGTTCTTGCTGCGACTCCGAGGAAACAGATGATCCATGTCTACCACTATAGTGAGGAGCCTGGGATCACGGCGTTCGCAGCGCGCCCGAGCCGCCTTGGCGAGCCCTTTGTCTGGGCGATTGATGCGTGGCGCCAGCCGCTCTACTGGCTGCCCCGCGACTGTCCCCGGGTCTGCTTCTGGCCCGACGAGGGCCGCACCAGCGCCCCGCCGACCATGAGCGCTGGTGGGCTGGCGTTGCGGGCCGCATGGTGATCGCCATTGAGGTGGCCTGGCTTGAGCGCGTGCGCGCCTGCCGGCTGTACCGCTACTGTCTTGACGCGCGTGACTTCCAGAGCCTCGACGATAATGGCATGTACGTCAGCAGGCAGATGGTGCGTCCACTGTCGGTCGAGCCCGTCGGCGACCTGCTAGCGACCCTGGCGGAAGGCGGGGTCGAGCTGCGGATCTGCCAGTCGCTTGTGCCGCTCGGCCGGGCGGTGATCGCGACGACACTCGATTTCTCGCTGATCAGGATGCGCAACGCGCAGGGCTGGGAAGATCCGGCGTAGGTCTGCGCCTGAGGTTTACGGGCGGCCCTGGGCCTGCTCGCGCAGCGTCGCAAGGCCCACTGCGATCAGCCCGGCGCAGCAGCTAACAATCGTCAGCGCGCTCAGGCTGATCAGGACTGCGCTCATCAGTGCGCCACGGCTGCCGGGCGCTGGTAGGGGCAGCAGCGCGACCAGGCACAGGCCGATGATTGCGCCAATTCGCACCCCCCAATTCCACGCGGCATTGTTCAACGCGATTCGAGGCATCAGCAGCCCCAACAGCGCGCCGACACTCATCCCGAGACCGACGACACCGACAAACAGCCAGCCGTAGCGGTCGAGCAGGTCCCAGAAGAAGTACGCCGCCGCGCCGCCGGTCAGGGCAAGCAGAACCAGCATCACCCCGAGGATCTGGACGGCAGCGATCCGCGGCGGGATCGCATAGGCTCGCCGGTACTGATCTTGGACCTCGCCGCGCTGAGCGATGCGCGGCTTTGGAGCGTTCTCCCCGCGTATGAACGACGGCGCTAAACGGACCAACCCGTACAGGCCGCTCGCAAGGATGAGCAGACTCACGCCGATCAGGGCAGTGAGGCCGATCATCGAAAAGCTGAGCCCGACTCCACCCGGGGCATCAGCCACAATCCCGGGAAGGTGCATCGGTTGTGAGCGCTGCGCCCAGATGGCCCCGACAAATGCGCCGAGGAGCGGCCATCTCCAGTGAAATGCCGGAAAGCGCACATCGGCAAGGGAATTTCTGGACGCAGGAGGCATGATTGCGATCTCCTGACGCTCGTTGATACTATGCTCGATCCATTGCAGAGCGGTGCAGCAAGAGCGCCGCGAAGCCAGCGCGCGGGGGGTCTCTATCGCTCAGGGTGGCGGCCTCCCCCGGGATTGAGGCGCCGCGCCAGCACAAGTCCGGCGCCAAGAGTCACCAGGACGATACCGGGAGGCAGCAGCAGTCCGCAGAGCAGCATGCTGTACAGCGGCTTGCCCATGACGATCTTCGTGCTGAAGCCGGCGTAGATCGCCAGCGGCACGGCATAGGCGGCGAGGCCGAGGATAAGGACTGCGAGTCGAGTCGCTCGAACGAGGCGGTCAGCGCATATTGGGTCGGTCAGCCGCGGAACAATGACGGATGCATACCTGGCCGGGCGGAACCAGACACTTGTCACGGCGTCCAGGCCGACATTCACGGTGTCGCCAGGGGAGGTACGCGGGCTCATGACTCGTTCTGCATCGTGATTGTGCTGTGTTCGACCGTTCCATCGCTGCGCGCTGCGACCTCTGCCAGCATAGCTGCTGCGCGCAGCCCTGTACCCCTCAGAAGTGCGGGGTGGCCGGCACACAGATGGTTACGCGTCTGGCGGATGTGCTTCCTCCAGGGGCTGACAGGCGTACAATTCACTAGCACAAGATGGAGTCCGCCGGCGACCATTTCGGGTCAGGCTGCACCTTCTCGCTCTGCAAGGCCATCATGGCATCGCTTTCCCAACCCCATCACGAGGCGCTCAGCGTGCTCCTGGCGCGCCTCCCCCCTGCGCCGGTCGTCTGGGCCCTCACCGGGAGCTGTAGCTTTGCCCTTCAGGGATTGCCGGTGAGTGTCCACGATATCGATCTGCGGACCGACGCTCGCGGCGCGTACGCCATCGAGCAACTCTTTTCTGAATCGTCGCGCCAGTCGATGCGCCGACGGCCTATGCTTACGCCTTCTTAACTCAAGCGCCATATGCGGCGCTGTTACCCAACCGGAACGGAGGCTCCCGATGCGACTCACGTCTCGCCTTGCACCTGCATACCTGCTGGCCCTGGGCCTGTTTGCCCTCAGCCTCGCACCGGCCCCGCCCGCGGCGGCCGCGGCGGAGCGCTGCTTCCCCGAGACCGGCCGCTGTATCAGCGGTCGCTTCCTGAGCTTCTGGGAGGAGCAGGGCGGCCTGCCTGTCTTCGGCTTCCCCACCACCCGGGCACGCGTCGAGCGGAGCCGGGACGACGGGCAGTTCTACCTGACGCAGTGCCCCTGAGCATCTCGACTCAGGTGAGCAGGCCGATGGCCCGGGCGCGGGCGACGACCTGGAGGCGGGTACGAACCTGGAGCTTCCCGCACAGATTGCGCACATGCCATTTGACCGTACTCTCGGCAAGCTGAAGCTGCTCGGCGATCTGGCGCGTGGTGGCGCCTATGTCCAGCAACCGCAGCACATCAAGCTCGCGGTCGCTCAGCGGCTCGACCAGCGGTGGCAAGTGATCGTCCGGCAATCCCTCTTGCCCGCGCCCGGGAGAATTGAACCGCTGTAGGAATTGCTCGGCGGCCGCCCGCCCCTGGTTGCCGGGACGCCCCTGGGCAGCGCGGCGGACGAGGAGCGCCCGCGCCGGCTCGCCCTCGTCGAGCACAAGCCGCACCAGCCCGGCGCGCAGCAGCTCTGGCAGCAGGCTGTCGAGGAGATCGAGCGCCTCGCCGAACGCGCCCAGGGCGCTATGGGCCAGGGCCAGCAGCATGCCCGCCTCCCAGCGGCTACGCTCACGCCCCTGGGCCCTGGCGTGGCCCAGGACCTCATCAAGCAGGTCGCGGGCCGCGGTCGCTCGCCCGGCGGCGAGTAGCACGCGGGCGAGGGCGAGGTCGGCCGGCTCGCGCAGGGCGAGGAAGAGGCCGGCGTAGCGGGCGCGGATCGCCTCCGGCGTGGCCCCGGCGAGCCAGTGACAGGCTTGCTCCGGCGCGCCACAGCGCAGCCAGAGCTGCGCCCGCAGCGCTCCCAGCACGGCCAGCAGGGCCTGATCCTGCCCCAGTTCCGCCAGATGCTCGATCTGATCCAGCGCCTGGTGGGCCGCATCATACGCGCCGTCTGCTGCTCGTGTCAGGGCCAGGGCAAAGGCAGCCGGGACACGGCTCTCGGGCTCCCACCACTGCCAGGGGATGTCCAGGCTCGCCTCGAGCGCGCGTTGGGCGGCCTCGCGTTGATCGCGCTCGTACTCCAGGCGTCCCAGGCGCGCCAGAGCCATCGCGCCAATCGTGGTGCGCTGGAGCTGGTGGCGACGCCCGTCGCTCAGCGCCTGGACAAAGTGCTGTCTCGCCGCCTCGATCTGCCCTGCCCAGAAGGCCGCCGTCCCCTCGCCAATGCGTGCGGCGAGGAGAATCGGGGGGCTGCCGGCTGTATTGGCCTGTGCGCCCATCGTCCGGTACGAGCGGGCTGCGGCGGCCATATCGCCCTGAAAGCAGGCCACAATCGCGTAGCTCCCCACCAACGTCAGGTAGAGCGCCCCATCATCAGGGGTAATCCATTGCTCGGCCAGCCGGGCTAGCCGAGCGAACTCCTTACCTCCGTTCACCAGGCGGTCGTTGTTCAGCAAGACGAAGGTGAGCTGGGCGAGGAGCGCCCGATGCTCGCGGTCAATCGCTGTCTGCTCAGGCGGCGGTGGCGCGCCATCCAGCCAGGCCGTGCGCCAGGGGTCTGGTGGAACGAGCTGCAGCAGCGCCTCGATCCGTGGCGCCGCATAGGCCGCGATTGCCGCCGGGCCGCCCTGGAGCGAGGTGAGCAGATCGGCGACGATCAGGCGCCAGCGGGTGTGGATCGAGTCCATCGGCAGCCGATCGAGCCAGCCGCGCACCGCGGGGGCTTCGTAGCGCTCCCAGAGCCAGTGGCCGACCCTGCGCTCGACCAGATCGGCAGCCCCGGCGGCGGCGTCCCCGGCGACCAGTGCTGCCACCGCTTCGTCAATCAGATCCTGCTGGGCGAACCAGTGCCCCGCCGCGCGCCACAGGATGCGCACACGCTGCGGCCCGGTCTGCGCGAGCCGGTGGCGCAAGAACTCGCGGAACAGCTGATGGTAGCGAAACCAGCCCTGCGCGGTGTCCAGCGGCAGAAGAAACAGTCCTTGCCGCGCAAGACGCTCGAGCATGCGCTGCGCCGCCTCGGCATCCGGCACCGGTTGACCGTCGGCCAGCGGGGCATCGGCAGCCAGCAGCGCGACACAGAGTGCGGCGCAGACCCGATTGGGCAATGAAGTCACCAGGAGCAAAGCCTGCACCGCTGGCGGCAGGGTGCTGAAGATCTCCTCCATCAGATAGTCGAAGACGTACTGGTGACTCCCGCCGAAGCCCGCGGCGATACCGGCCAGATCCTGGCCCTCGGCGAGCACGAGCGCTGCGAGTCGGACACCTGCAGCCCAGCCTTCGGTCTTCGTCACGATCGCGTTCAGGGTCGCCGATGGCGCCGCCACGCCGAGCGCCTGCGCGACCAGCGCGGCGGCCTCATCGGCGCGGAAGGCCAGGTCAGCCATTGCGAGGCGCCGGTGGCCCGTCACCGGGGGGAGCGGTGGCTCGCTCCGGCTGGCAATGATCAGGTGGAGTTGGGCCGGCCACTGGGCGATCAGATTGGCCATGGCCCCATGGATCGCGTCGTTCCCGTCACGGATGCAATGGTAGTCATCCAGGATCAGGCAGATTGGCTGGTTTGCGCCCGCGAGCTGCGTGATCAGGGCAGTGATTGCTGCCGTGCCCAGCTCAGCGGCCTCGAGCCGCTGAAGCAGCGCCCAGCTCTCGGCGAGCTTCGGCAGCGCCGGCTCCAGGGCGGCAAACAGGTGGCGCCAGCAGCGCCGGGGGTCATTGTCGTCCTCGTCGAGCGAGAGCCACGTGGAACGTAGAACGGGACCAGCGTACTCGCTGTTTGGCTGTTCTACGCTCTGCGCTCTACGCTCTACGTTTAAGAGCCACTGGCTCATGAGTGCGGTCTTACCGCTGCCTGCCGGTGCGACGATCACGGTCAGGCCGCCGCCGGGCGGAAAGGCGAGCTGATCCAGTAGCCGGGGACGCGCGATGAGCTCATTCCCGAAGTGGGGTGGGCTCAGCTTGCTAGCCAGGAGTCTGGTTGTTTGCACGATGTCAGGGGTGGGAACAGGCGTCGAGGAAGACACGCCGGGCTCCTCTCATACCATTGTTAGATTTTGGATTGCGGATTGCCACGCCAGGCAGCACAACGCCTGAAACCGTTTCAGGCAATGCGGCATCATCAACGGTAATTAGTATCAAGAGCTTAACTGAGGGCAGGCCGTCATCGGGGCGGCGATCACATTGCCGTGCGCCGTCTCCCCGAGTCGACTGACACGTGATGAACACCCGCCTGGCAGAGAGCTTTGCTGACGCGGGCCGCAGTACACTCTCCAGACGAACGACAGGGCTGTTGCGTTGCCAGCGCTCTGTCTGCCGTACTGTTGTTGTACAACGACGCCACACATCACGCCTCAACGCTGAGACGGGTTCGGGCATCCACTGATCGGATGATTGCTACTGAATAAGCCCCTGCTGGCGGGCGCGTGCCAGCGCCTGGAGCCGGGTTCGCACCTGGAGCCTGGCGCACAGATTGCGGATGTGCCACTTCACCGTGCTTTCGGCGACGAAGAGAGTCGCTGCGATCACGCGGGTGTCGGCGCCATTGGCCAGCAGCTGGAGGATCTGCCGCTCGCGCTCGCTGAGCAGTTCGGGCTGTGCACCACCAACAGGAGCAGTTGGTACCGCGTAGGAGGGCGGATCGGGGCGCTGTGTCGCCGGAAAGCCGGCGAGCCAGGCGCTGGCCCTGTCACGGGCAGTCTGGGGAAGCGTCTCACCTGCGATGATCTGCGCCAGGAGTATAGCCGCAGGGGCGCCCTCGTCGAGCAGGAGCCGCGGGAGCTGTGCCTGGACGATGGCGGGCAGCACGGCGGCGAGCGTTGCCACGGCTGTGGAGTCGTCGCCATCGGCGAGCATGGCCAGCGCCAGCAGCACCCGGGTCTCCCAGAATGCACGCAGCCGGCCCTGGGCCTGCGCCTCCTCGGCCAACCGGGAGAGCACAAGGCGCGCCTCCGCGGCACGACCGGCCCGGGTCAGGGCGCGCGCCAGCACCAGGTCGGCCAACTCCTGGAGCACAGGGAGGGTTGCGGCATAGGGTTGTCGCAGCTCGGCGATCGGCCGGTCGGCCAGCCAATCCCGCGCAATCGCCGTCGTATCGGCATCGGCACGGGCGAGCGCAACCCGCAGGCGGCACAGCTCAAGCACCGCGCGCACTCCGCGCTCGTGCTCCGCGGGCACGTTCCCCTGCTGGTACTCGACCTGATCCAGAGGCCCGGCCAGCGACTGGCTTTGCCCGCTTGCTGCCATCGTCAACGCCAGATACAGGGCTGCGGGCAGGTGTGTCTCCGGCTCCCACCACTGCCAGCGCGCGCGGCGACTGGCCTCAAGGTCGGCCAGAGCCTGGTCAAGCTCGTTCCGCTCGTAGGCTAACCGGCCCATGAGCGCGAAGGCCCGCGCCCCCAGGATGCCATGCTGGAGCTGGTGCTGCTGAAGCAAGTTGCGGCAGCGCGTGAACTGCTGGTGCGCGGCGCTCATTTCACCGCGACGATAGTGGACCGAAGCGCCGACCAGTGCGACCGCTGTTCGCAGGACGAGGTACCGTCCTCCCGGGAGCCGACTCATCGCTCCTGCATAGCGCTCCACTGCAGGGAAGTCGTGGTGGGCCAGCGCTCGCGCGCGCAGCGTGTCCAGGAGCAACACATACAGCATGCCGTCCTCGGGGCGAAGCCACTGCTCGGCTCGCCGTAGCCAGCCGGTGTTCCAGCCGCTTCCGCGCGCCAGTCGATCGAGCAGCACCCGGGCAAAGGCGACAAGGCCGAGTCTGCGGCGAATCTCCCCATCAGCAGGCGTTTCTGGCAGCGGTGGAGGATCTTCGCGTTGCCATGCTTCTCTGAGCGGCCCCGGAGGAAGATCGGCCAGCAGGGCGGCAATGCGTGGCTCGAACTCGGCTGCGAGCTGTGATGGGCTTCCCGCGCGACGAACCAGCAGATCAGCGCAGGCAAGCCGCCAGCGTGCGCGGATCACCTCGGATGGCAACAGGTGAAGCCAGTCCCGTACTGCCCCCTGGTCGTACCACTCCCACAGGGCGATATCCACCCGTGCCTCGACGAGGTCGGCGGCTGTCTCGACGTCGCCAGCGGCGAGCAGCAGCGGCAGCGCTTCGCCGACCAGATCGTGCTCGGCGAACCACCGGCCGGCGGTGCGGTGGAGGTGCGGCACAAGTTCCGGCTCGGTCGCCTCCAGGGCATGGCGTAGGAACTCGCGAAACAGGTGATGGTAGCGAAACCAGCGCCGCTCCGCATCAAGGGCGCTCAGGAAGAGGCCCTGTCGCTCAAGTGCGGTGAGCAGCTCGTGGGCTGCCGCCTCCGCGCTTCCCGCGTCGGCGACCTCGGCGGCGTCCTGGAGGAGCCTCGCGCAGAGTGGCGCGCAGAGTCGCTCGGGCAGGGCGGTGAGCAGCAAGAAGCGTTGAATGGGTGCAGGCTGCTGGTGAAAGACCTCGTCCATCAGGTAGGCAAAGAGCCGCTCGGGCGCCTGCCTGCTCCACACACGATCACCTTGTGGAGAGAGTGAGGCAAGGCGCAAGCCGGCGGCCCAGCCTTCAGTGCGCTCTGTCAGCTCCGCCACATCCAGGGCAGGCGATGCCGGCGCCGTCTCGCGCAGCAGCGCCGCTGCCTCGTCAACCGTGAAGGCAAGATCGGCGGCGCGCAGATCCAGGAGCAGGCCGCGAACGCGCAGCCGCGGGAGGGGCAGCGGCGGCTCCGTCCGGCTGGCGATCACCAGATGGAGTTGGAGGGGGAGCAGCCCAAGCAGGCGGGCCATGCCCCCATGAATCTGCTCAGACGCGATCACGTGGTAATCGTCGAGGACCAGGGTGAACTGCCGCTCTGCCCGGGCTGATGTCGCCTGAAGGATCGCATCGACCGCGCGATCGCCGACAGCGTCTGGCGCCGTGTGCGACAGGGCGATCTGTTCGTCCTCAAGGGCAGGCAGCGCGTGCTTGAGGGCCGCCAGCACATAACGCCAGAAGCGGAGCGGGTCGTTGTCTGCCGGATCAAGCGAGAGCCAGCCACAATGGAGAGCGGGGAGCGGAGAGCGGAGCGTAGCGTCATCCTGGCCCGGTCGTTCTACGTTCTGCGTGCTATGCTCTGTGCTCAAGAGCCACGAGGCAAGGAGTGTTGTCTTGCCGCTGCCGGCCGGGGCGACGAGCGTGGTGACACGCCCGCCACCCTGGGCAGCAAGGCGGCTGAGCAGGCGTGGGCGCATCACGAGTGCACTACCGGGAAGCGGAACCATGAGCTTGGTCGGGATCAGGGTGCAAGCCTGCCCATTCCCGGGCTCCTGACCGTGGCGCTGTTGAAGGTTGCCCATCTGCCGGAGAGCGAGCGCCGCGGCCTCCAGGCGCGCAGCGGTCAGTTCGGAGGAGCGTCCGAGATACTGCTTCCGCAGGTGGCCGTCAACCCGGCGGTACGCGCTCCAGTACCAGGCGCCTCTGGCGCGACGCTCCTTGCGAACCGTGAGTACGCCGAGGGGGTGGCAGTAGCGAAAGCTCCGTACCTGCTCGTCGGCGAGCCAGGCAAACCAGGCTGGCGTGTCCAGCGGGATATGAGCCTCGGCCCTGCCGGGGCGAGCCAGGATCAGGGTGCGCTCACGAACTTCCGCTTGTGCATGCGGCATAGCTGGCTCCGCCTGTGAGTGGTGCTACCCGGGGGCCGCTGACCTCGACACAACAATCATAGGCGATCAGCCTGCCCGCGACAAATTGCGGTGAGGGTTGGCGGGCAAACGACAGAAGTGTACGGCGGCGCGACCAGAGGCGCCTCCCTGCAAAGAGCGAGCTTCCACCCTGGCAGGAATGGTGCTGACCGTTCTGCGCTGAGCGCTGGTTGTTACCCAACAGGGCCACGTTTCGACAACGGCTGCGATTGCCCCTGCCAGCGTCCGGCGCCTCGTCGTCGAGCCGCGCCAGCAACACGCGACCATCGAGCAGCTCGAGGCGGCGCTGAACGACCTCGTCGTGAACCGCGGCGAGCGGCAGCTCACCGTACCCTGCGCCTGGACTGAAGCGAAAGCCAATCCTGCCGGCGCTCACGGCAAGTAGTCGCTCTGCCACAAGAGACAGCAGCAGCGCCGCGACGAGGACGTTTCAACGGGTATCACGAGACCGTCGCGTTCGCAGCATGCGCGGATCATGGCGCCCGCGTGCGCGCGGCTGCCGGGTTGGCGCACATTCCTGAAGCAAGCCTTTCACATTCGTTTATTCGTTTATTCGTTTCCCATTCGTTGACGTATTTCATTCCTCATTCGTTGACATATTTCGTTTCCCATTCGTTGACGTATTTCGTTGGCCCATTTCGTTTCCCATTCGTTGGCCTCTTTCGTTGGCCCATTCAGGCGTGTTTCCGCATCAGGAAGCCCTTTCCAGAGCAGGTGAAACCCTTTGAAACGGGGGCGTCAAGGAGACGCCGCATCAGAGGTCTGTGGCAAGTCGAGGGCGAAATACACGTCCCCATCGTACACATGGGTCATCTGAAACCCGTAGCGCTGGTAGAACCTGATCGCATCATCCCAGGTCGCCGTTGTCTCCAGGACGATCCGCGTCAGCCCTGCTGCCCGGGCGCGTGTGCAGAGCGCCTGGAGTAACGCTCTTCCGATGCCGTACCGACGCAGATCTCCGGCAACCGACATGCGGACAATCTCGCCAACCCCCGGGGAGCGCGGCACACAGGCCCCGACGCCAACTACCCGGTCGCCCAACAGTGCCACCAGCACGTCTGCGTCGTGGTAGCTGGAGGCGATGTCTTCCAGATCGCCATTGCGTGCGGGATCGAGGACGCCCCAGCGCTCGGCTAAGCCGGCGAGGATCAGCGCCCTGACATGGTTCTGGTGCTCTGGCGCAAAAGGCACGATGGAAAGCGGAGCGTTCAGGATCATATATCTCCCCTTCCGCACTGAAGAATGTTCACGGTCACCGAACCCGCGTCCCGAGAATGGCGGCCTGGCGCTCTGCGAGCCGAACCTCGATCGCCGACACCTGCTCGTGGTGGAGCCAGTACCTTCGGAGCGGGTCGGGCTTCCCGCGCCATTCCTCAGGCCAGTACTCCTCAGGGGTGAGATCGTCGAGCACGAGCAGTCCGCCTACGGCGACGAGCCCAAGCACCTGGTCGGGGTGTGCCGTTTTCGCGTTGCCGCCGTCTGCAAAGAGGAGCTGGAATGGCCCGTGGGCCACAAGCTCGCGCCAGTCACCGTGCAGCACCTGAACCGCCGACTGATCAGCAAACACGTCGCGCACGGCGGCGACGAGTTGCGGATCAGAGTCGATCGTCACGCAGCCGACGTTCGGTTGGAGGGCGCTGACCATCCAGGCAGTGCCAACGCCACAGCCGGTGCCAATCTCGCCGATGCGCCCGCCGGTTACGGTTGACGCCAGAGCGTGCAGCAGGAGTCCGGCCTCAAGGCAAGAGGAGTGGCGAAAGCCGCGTGCCTCAGCCAGCGCGAGCGCGCGCACGACCAGCGCTGGGATCGTCACAGGCACTCCTGTTTGCTGGGAAGGCTCCGAGATTGCATCCACTTCGAGTCACTGGCATTCTCAGGAACAGTATCCAGCCGTAGGCTACCAGGTACACCCGCCTTTCTGCGGGTGCCCGCAACGGCCGGGGCAGTACACTGAACACAAACATCCTGGGAAGAACTCCTCTCAGACCATCGTCGACTCAGTTGAGCTCCGTCTCCGGCGGCAGGTGGAGCAGGAGATCACCGGACGGGCGATCTTGCAAGCGCTGCTCAACTGGCATACTCCCTGGTGACGACCGATACTACCAACTGGAATTGAACAAGCCGCATGCGCCCTCCCGCCAGAGCCTGTTGCAACGCCAGTGCGGCAATCTGCAATCCAGGATCAGCAATCAACAATGGTAACATCGCGGCGACGAGGGCTTGCTGGGCCGCGTCACCACCGCCCTCGCCGAACGGGGCCTTGCCCCCGATGAGCTGCGGGCTACCCAACCTACCCTTGAGACGGAAACGGAGACACGATGAAACATCCAACCTCTGAGCACGACTACTCGATGCCTGCACCGGACCACCACGCGCTACCGGCAATTGTACCCGGCGTGATCGTCCTGCTGATCGGCGTGGGCCTGCTGCTCCACACCCTCGGCTGGTTGCCCCTGCTGGGCAACTGGTGGGCGCTCGCCATACTGATCCCGGTTGGCGCTTCGGCCTGGAGCGCGTGGCAGCGGGCGGAGACCGTCGGCTTCTGGGACCGGGCGGCAATGACGACGCTGGCCTCGGGGGGCTTTCCCCTCGCTGTCGCACTGATCTTCCTGTTCAATCTGGACTGGACGGTGGTCTGGCCGGTCTTTCCGATCATCGCCGGGGCCGTGATGCTCGCCGGGACCCTGGCGCCGCACGAGCGAGCGTAGGATTCCAGCGAGGTGAGGTGATGAACGCATCTCGGGCGGCTCACCGCCCTGAACCGGATCGCGACGGGCGGCTGGAGCGGCGCTGGTTCGCCGTCTGGCACGTCGTTTGCCTGAGCACCCTGGTGCTGGCCAGCGGGGTCGCCCTCCGCGACCTCGCGCCCGCCCGGGCCACGCTGATGCTCTCCCTCGTGATCGCCCTCACCCTGTGGCACATCGTCACCCTGGTGCGCCACGAGCCGGACGAGGCCCGCCCGCGGGTGATGCTGGTCTACTGCGTGGGGATGCTGCCGCTCTTCGGCGCGCTGCTGCTGCTTCACCCGGCGTTCTTGTTCGTGGCCTTCGGGCTCTACGCCCAGCTCTTCCACCGGCTGCCGTGGCGCTGGCTGCTGCCGGTCGGGAGCCTCTTCACCGCGCTGCTGGTCGCCTGCCAGTCTCGCCACCTCGGTCCACTCTCGCTCACGGGGGCGATCGTCCTGGCTCTGGTCTTCGTGACCGCCACGCTTCTGGCGTTGATGCTCGACGGCATCAGTCGCCAGAGCCGCGAGCGGCTCCAGGTCATCGCTGAACTGGAGCAGACCCGGGCCGACCTGGTCACGGCCGAGCGACAGGCGGGCGCGCTGGCCGAGCGCGAGCGGCTGGCGGGCGAGATCCGCGACGCGATGGCGCAGGCTTTCGCCAGCATTGTGATGCAGCTCGAGGCGCTGGAGCAGACGCAGCCGGAACTGGCGCCCCAGGCCCGCCGCCATCTCAACAACGCTCGCAACGCGGCCCGTGAAAACCTGGGCGAGGCCCAACGGTTGGTGCGGGCTCTGCGGCCCCGCGCTCTGGACGGCGTCGCCCTCCTCGATGCGCTGCGGCAGGTCGCCGCGCGCTGGGCAGCGGAGAGCGGAGTGGCGGCCGCATTCGCTGTCAGCGGTCATCCGGAACCGCTCGGCGCCGACCACGACCTGCTGTTGCTGGGGGCGGCTCAGGAGGGCCTCACCAACGTCCGCAAGCACGCCGCCGCCAGCAAGGCGACACTGACCCTGACCTACTTCGCCGACCGCTGTGTGCTCCATGTGCACGATGATGGCCGTGGCTTCGCCTCCGACGCGCCGGTGGCGGTGGACCCGATGAGCGGCGGGGTCGGGATCGCCGGCCTGCGCGCGCGTGCCGCAGCCCTCGGGGCAAGCGTGGTTGTCGACAGTACACCGGGGAAGGGCACGACGCTGTCCATCAGTGTGCCGTATGGCGCGGCCCGGCCGTCTACATCTACGGCGAACGACGGGTCGGCGTACGAGGGGCCGGGAGAGCGCAGATGCGATCACCGCTGCGCGTGCTGATCGCCGATGATCACCCGGTGGTGCGCGCCGGGCTGCCGGGCATGCTCGCCGGGCAGCCGGACTTTGTCCGCGGTGACGGTCGCCCCGCAGCGGTCGTTGATCCAGTTGTAACACAAGGAGACGATATCATGCATCTCACGGGCGCAATTCCTGCCATGCCTGTCCTGTCCCTCACCAGGAGCCTGCCGTTCTACTGCGACCAGCTCGGGTTCACTCTTGTCCACTGCGCCGATGGCTTCGCCATCGTGCGGCGCGACGCGGTGGAAATCCATCTCTGGGAGGCCAACGACCAGACCTGGCGCTCTCGGACTGGTACACCGCCTGTTGTCTCCGGGGCGGAGACATTCCTTGCCGGGACGGCCAGTTGCCGGGTTGCGGTTGAGGCTGTTGACGAGCTTTACGCATCCCTTGACTCTGCCGGTATCCTGCATCCCCATGCGCCGCTCGCCACCCGGCCCTGGGGCGCCCGCGAATTCGGTGTGCTCGATCCCGATCGAAACCTGATCACGTTCTTTGAGCGCGTGTCATGAGTGGCCGTACACCTCGTCCCCCCTTCGTCGGTTGTCCTCAGTGACGGCAGCTCGGTGTGAAGCGCTCCGCCGTGTGGGTATGGTCGTCATCGCCACTACCGTTGCGCTGGCGCCCTCCCCGTGCTGTTGCCCGTTCAGGGGCGGACAGAACGTATGAGCGCCGACGGGCGTTATGGCGTTGGGATGCGCTGCCTGGCTCCCGCCCCCTCCCCCTCTCCAGCGAAGCTGGAGCGCCTGCGCTGAGCCTGTCGAAGCGGGGAGACCAGCGCCGCGCGCGGGGGCGTTCCAATGCGGTATACGCCACGTTAGCCCGGATGTTCTGTCCGCCCTTGAACTGTTGCCCGGGTGGGGTGGGGAGGGCGCCAGCGGCGAGGCGCGCAGCTATGCCGGGACTGCAAGGACCGGCGACTCGGCGGGCTGCGCGATCGCGTCCTGCTCCAGCACCACCTGCCCGGTGCTCCCGTCGACGGTGATCGGCTGCCCGTCGCGGATCGCCGCCATCGCCCCGGCCACATTGACCACCGCGGGGACGCCGTACTCGCGGGCGACGATCGCCCCGTGGGAGAGCTGCCCGCCGATCTCCAGCACGATGTTGAGCGGGACGAGCAAGGGTACGGGCGAGGCGAGTATCGGCGCCTGACGGTACGCAGGTTGCTGACAGGCTCCATCTGGGGCATCGCGAATGGCTTGCACCATCGGTGCGATGTGACACTTCTTTCAGTCTTGACGTTGCAGCAGCCCTGACGCTCATTATCCGAGAGCACCACGATCATCACGTCTGTGATATACTGGCGCCATGGACTTTGAATGGGATGAGCGGAAAGCGGACTATAACTTGCAGAAACATGGCGTTTCCTTCCAGGAAGCGGCCACGGTCTTCTACGACCCGATCGCGATCACCTTTGCCGATCCCGACCATTCAGACGATGAGGATCGATTTATCGTTATCGGCACGTCAGCGAAGGGACGCTTACTGATGGTAGCTCACACCGATCGCGGCAACCGTATCCGTATCATCAGTGCCCGAACGCTCAGACCAAAGGAGCGACGATTATATGAGTCAGGAAATTAACACCCCCTTAGAGGATGACCTGCGCGACGAATACGATGAGACACTCCTGAAGAATGGCGTGCGTGGGAAATATGTGCAGCGGCTCGCGGCCGGTTCGAATATTGTCCGGCTGGCCCCAGATGTAGCCGCAGCGTTTCCGAACGAAGAAGCGGTCAATGAAGCACTACGTCTCTTGCTCCATGTCGCCAAAACCACGGTGCGGCAGGCGTCATAAGCACAGCGGGCGGTAGCCGCCATCCTCCTGCCCCGTGGGCTATCTGATGCAGGATCGCGGCCTCACAACCGCCCTTAGAGCCTATTCGAATAACCCGGGATACCGAAAAACCGCATCCTGAGCCTTCGTCCCGGCGGCAAGCCAGGGTAGCGCGCAGCGCGTAGCGAAGGGGCGGTTTTTCGGATAGGTCCTTACTCCAAACAGGCGACCGAGGCCTTTGCGGTACGGGTGCTTGAACCTGCCCTGGCCTCCCCAGCGTAGCTGCTGCCGCTCCTGCTCCTGCTGCACCCCGCCGAATGGAATTTAAGGGCGGACAGAACATTCGAGCCAATACGGCTTGGAGCGCATTGGAACGCCCCCGCGCACCGCTCTGGTCTCCCCGCTTCGACAGGCTCAGCGCAGGCGCTCCAGCTTCGCTGGAGAGGGGGAGGGGGTGAGGACCAC
>CAKZKA010000175.1 GCA_937120965.1 uncultured Chloroflexota bacterium | reverse complement strand
CCCCGCTGGGGGAGGGAACCGGGCGCCTCCCCGCAGGGAGGGGTGCGGTTCGACAGGCTCACCGCAGGTGGGGAAACGCGGTTTCCCCATTTCGCCCCCACAGGCAGGGGTATGGGGAAACCCGGTTTCCCCATATTTTCACCTCAAGGTTTCTGCCCGACCACCAGCAACATCGAACGGGTAGGCGGCGCCAGGGCAGTAGCGGCGGCAAAGCAGCCCTTGACGAGCACGCGCAGGGGGGCCGTGCGCAGGCGCGCCGCTTCCAGCCCGACCCGCTCCCAGGGCGCCTCGAAGCGGCGCTGGATCACCCGGAAGCCGGCCCGGTGCACCAGCCAGCTCAGCTCGCCCATGGTGTAGGTGCGGGCGTGGGTGGTGTAACGCGCCTCACCCTCCAGCAGCATCTGCTGACGGAACTCTGCGCGGGTGCTGAGACTCATCCAGAGGGCCGCGCGGAGGATGGTGCGCAGGCGGCTCTTGAGGTACAGTTCATTCGGCGTGGTGATCAACAGCCGTCCGCCGGGACGCAGCACGCGCCGGAACTCGCGCAGCACCGGCAGGGGCGAGTAGAGCAGGTGCTCGATCACCTCGGAGAAGACCACCCAGTCGAACGCAGCGTCAGCGAAGGGCAGCCGCTCGCGCTCAAGGTTGGCGCGGCGCACCTCGACGCCGAGACGTTGCCAGAGCGCCTGTCGCCGCTCGGGATCGAGATCGACGCCGTGGACGCGACAGCCTGCGCCCACGAGCAACTCGGTAAAATGGCCGGGGGTGACGCCAACTTCCAGCACCTCCAGGCCGGCAACATCGCCCATAGCGCGCAGCATCGCTGCGAAGCGGTGGCGGTGCAGGCGGAAGTAGGCGGCCTTGCCATCGGCTTCGGCGCTTCGCTGCACCTGATTGAACAGCGGGGTCGAGAGGAGGTCGGTGGTCATAGCCCTGTCTTTCTCCCCTGCGTTCCGGCAGAGCGTATAGTATCATAAGAGCAGACGATGGAGCGCATGCGCCCCACCTCGCCATACCAGGGCGCTGCGGCGTCCCAGGAGTGCACCCCATGACCTACCAGCAGATCCCGGCGCCAGCGCGACCGGAATGGCAGCGACTGCTTCTCCGCTGGCTCATCAGCTCACTGGCGATCTTCGTGGCCATCTGGATCGTGCCGGGGATCCACTTCAGCGGTCCCGGCTGGCACATTGGCGTGATCGCCCTGCTCTTCGGATTACTGAACGCCCTGTTGCGCCCGCTGCTCTATCTGCTGACCTGCCCGCTGGTGATCCTCACCCTGGGTCTCTTCGGGCTGGTCATCAACGCGATTCTGCTGATTCTCACCTCGGCCCTGGCCGATCAGCTCAACATCGCCTTTCACATTGACAGCTTCTGGGACGCCTTCTGGGGCGGCCTGGTGATCTCGTTCGTCACCACGGCGCTGAGCCTGCTGGCCGGCGATGTCAACGTGCGCGTGGTCACGATCCGGCGGGAGAGCAACGACCTGTAGCGCTGGCGGGCGCCCTGCCGTGTGCGGGAGGTTCAGGGGCGGACAGAACATGTGAGCGCATGGGGAAGCAGGAGCCTGGGGAGACCCTTATACCATTTTAGATTTTAGATTTTGGATTTTGGATTGCCACGCTGGGCAGCATAACGCCTGAAACCGCTTCAAGCAATGCGGTATCATCAACGGTAATTGGTATTACCCTTCAAAGAGTAGCACAAGACCGTCGCGTTCACGGCATACGAGGATCATAGCAAAGGCCGGGTGGAGGCGACGGTGAGTTCGCTCCACCCGGCCCGGTAACGGCTATCAAACCGCGGCGGTTGCGGTAGAGCCGGCGGCCTGTTTGGCCTTCTCCTCTTCCACAAGCTGGCGCCGCAGCACCTTACCGACCATCGTCTTGGGCAGTTCGGTGCGGAACTCCACCTCGCGCGGCACCTTGTAGGGGGCGAGGTGCAGTTTGCAGAACTCCTTTATCTCCTCGGCGGTCGGATTTTCCCCTGGCTTGGGCACGACATAAGCCTTAACCGTATCGTCGCCGCGGGTCGGGTGGGGGATACCGGCCACAACCGCCTCAAGCACCTTGGGGTGCATAAACAGCACCTCTTCCACGTCGCGGGGCAGCACCTTGAGGCCTGAGACGTTGATCATATCCTTCTTGCGGTCCACGACGAAGAAGTAGCCCTCGGGATCAACCTTACAAATATCACCGGTGTGGAGCCAGCCGTCGGCGTCAATCGTCGCCGCCGTCTCTTCGGGGCGGTTCCAGTAGCCCTTCATCACCTGCGGCCCGCGAACGCACAGCTCACCCTGGGTTTCGCCATCGAAGGGCAGCGGCTCGCCGGTCTCCAGATCGATGATCTTGGCCTCGGTATCGGGCAGGGGCACGCCGATGCTCCCGGACTTGCGTTTGCCGAAGACGGGGTTACAGTGGGTCACGGGGCTGGCCTCGGTCATACCGAAGCCCTCCACCAGGCGCCCGCCGGTAATCTGGCCAAAGCGCTCCTGCACTTCCATAGGCAGCGGCGCGGAGCCGGAGATACAGGCTTTGATGCTGTGCAGGTCGTATTTAGCGACATCCTTATGGTTGATAATGCCGATATACATCGCCGGCACGCCGGGGTAGAGCGTCGCCCGTTCCTTCTGCATCACGTTCATCACATTGTCAATCGGGCGCGGGTTGGGCACAATGATGATCTCCGAACCCAGATAGATCGAGTAGAGCATCGCCACGGTCATGCCGTACACGTGGAAAAACGGAATGGCCGCCATCATCTTCTCGCCGCCGGGACGTCCGCTGGGCAGCCAGGCATTGACCTGGAGCACATTGGCGATCAGGTTGCGGTGCGTGAGCATAGCGGCCTTGGGCAGGCCGGTGGTGCCGCCGGTATACTGGAAGAGCGCCGTGTCACCCGGGTCCACCGTCACCCTGGGAGGGGTGGGGCCATACTTCTCCAGGAGGTGCTGGAAGAAGAACGTATCCTGCTCGGGCAAAACGTCCACCCATTCGGGAGTGCGCTTTTGCGCACTACGAACCAGGAAGTTCGAAGGGAAGCCGAGGGTGTCGAAAATATAGGCCACAATCACGCGCTTCACCGGCGTTTCGGGGCGCACCTCGCGCAGGCGTGGCCAGAACAGATTGAGCAGAATGATCGTCTCGGCGCCGGCGTCGGTAAGCTGGAACTGCAACTCGCGGCTGGTGTAGGTGGGATTGACATTGACCACAATCGCGCCGATGCGCATAGCGGCGAAGAAGGCAATAATGTACTGGGGAGAGTTGGGGAGCATGATCGCCACACGCTCGCCCTTGCGCACCCCGAGCTGGTAGAGGGCCGTGGCCATGCGATCGACCAGTTCGTTCAATTGCTTGTAGGTCAACCGCCCGCCAACCGTGTAGCGGCCACCAAGCATATACTTGAGCACGAAGTTGGTAGCCGTTTTCTCGGGATAGGTCCGGGCAGCGTTGACCAGCATCTCGCTCAGGGTCTGGTTCGGATAGGTGAGCGTTGGTGGCACGTCCTTCTCGTAGGACGACAGCCAGGGCTTCTCCATCAGGCACCTCCTCGTGCTATCACGGGCTTATAAAGGAATGGAAACGCGCCTGCGCGCGGCAACGTTCGCGGTCGGGCCGGGACAGGCGCGCTTTCCCCTAACGGCTAAACATCATCGCGAAGCCATCCCCGCTCACGGGCAATAAACTTGATCGTCGCATCGTCCGGCGGGTAGAGCCCTGCTGCCTGGTAAGCATAGGCCAGCAACGCTGCGCCGCCGATCAAGCCAAAGATCAGCCCGAGCACAAACGTCAGGGCGCCAACTACCTGCTTCATAGATCCTCCAGGGTTCCTGGTGCGAGTCACGTGCATGCAAACGTATTGTACCATATCCCCGTTGGCTGTGACGCGCTGCACCACGTTTCAGGCTATTTCAGGTATAATTGTCATATACTCCATAACGGTTCATCCGGCAAGCGGGTTGGCCGCGGAGCCGGAGCAGGGGGTTGCCGGGAGGGCGCCGCCCGGTTCCCATCTCGCATGAACCTCGGATGAACCGGGAAACGCTCGTCTGGAACGCAAGTGGCAACGCACAGAGGTGGGAAGACGAACATGGCCAGGATGACCATGACACGGGGGAAGTTCGAGGGGATTCAAGCCTGTGCCGACGAGCGTGGCGTCATTATCGCCGCGGCGATGGATCAACGGGGCTCATTAAAGAACGCGATTGCCAGGGTCCACGACCGGCAGGTTGATGATGGCGCGTTGACGGAGTTCAAGACCGCGGTTACGCGCATTCTGTCGCGCTACTCCAGCGCCATTCTGATGGATCCGGAGTACGGGCTTCCGGCGCTTGAGCAGCGCGCCGCCGAGACGGGTGTGCTGCTTGCTTACGAGCGGAGCGGCTACGACGTGAACGCGCGGGGCCGGCTGCCCGCGCTGCTCGACCTGTGGAACGTGCGTCGCCTGAAGGAGGCCGGGGCGCATGCGATCAAGTGCTTGCTCTACTATAATGCCTTCGACGACCCGCGGATCAATGAGGCCAAGCACGTCTTTGTCGAGCGGGTGGGCGCGGAGTGCGCGGCGAACGATATGGCCCTGTTCCTCGAACCGATAGTCTACGACGATCGTATGGACATCCGCTCGCTGGAGTTTGCCCGCGTCAAGCCGCGCTACGTCACCGCCGCCATGGAAGAATTTTCCAAGCCTCAGTACGGGGTGGACGTGCTGATGGTCGAGGTGCCGGTGAATGTGCAGTACGTCGAAGGGATGCGCGCCTTTCGCGGCGAGAAGGCCCAGGATCGCGAGGAAGCCCGGGAGCTGTTCCGCCGGGCCGCCAGCGTGGCCCGCAGGCCCTTCATCTACCTCAGCGCCGGGATGAGCAACGACGTGTTTACCGAAACGCTCGAGCTGGCCGGCGAGTCTGATGTGCCGTTCGCCGGCATGCTCTGTGGCCGCGCAATCTGGCAGGAGAGTCTGCCTGTCTACGGCCAGAAGGGCCTGGCTGCCCTCGAGACCTGGCTGGAGGAACACGGCGCGCGCAATCTGGAGACCCTCAAGCAGGCGGTGAGCCGGGGCGCCAGTCCCTGGTGGAGCATCTACGGCGGCCTGGAGCAGATCGAGGTGGTGTAGAGCCGGTGGGCGCTCCGGCCCTCCCGGGGGCGGATGTTCAACGCGGAGCGCGCATGCGGCGCCCCGGTAGCGCATTGCGGTCACGCACTGAATGCAGAAGGAGCTTACGTGCCTACGGTAATCATGAATGACGTGGCGATGGAGGCCAAGGTTGGTGAGCGGCTGCTCAACGTCGGACGGCGCAATGCTGCCCATATCGGCTTCTGGTGTGACAGCGCCGGCACGTGTCAGGCGTGCCGCTGCCAGGTGCTGGCGGGGGGCGAACTCCTCAGCCCGCCCAGCGAGGCCGAGCGGGCCTGGATTCCGGCGGAACGCCTGGCCGAGGGTGAGCGCCTGGCCTGCCAGGCCGTTATTCGCGGCGATGGCGAGATCGAGGTGCGGAGCAGCATCGAAATGGCGCGCCAGATGGTTATGAACGTGCTGATGCCGCCCCCTGGCTCCACCATGGTCGAGAACGTGCAATCGCTGGTCGCGGCCACGTTGCGGGAAGCTGGCGAGCAGGTCACACGCTTCCCGGGGAGCGTGCTCGACGTGCTCGCCCAGGTTGGCCCGGTGCGCTTCGCCTTCCCCATTCGCGACGGCCAGCGCTTTATTGGCGACGCAGTGCGGGTCGCGCAGCGCATGCTCACGGGCGCCGAGCGTCTGGAGCGACCGCCGCGCGTCCAGCGCGTTCAGTGGGAGACGGGCGCGCCCGAGGAGGACGCCACGCCGCAGGGGTAACCGCGCGGGCGGCGCCCTTATGTCACTCCCGGCGGGGAAGGCCGGGAGCGTTCCGCCAGCAACCCCAGCTCTTTTGTCCTCACCCCCCCTGCCCCCCTCTCCCTGAGCGGGAGAGGGGGGTAGGTGTTGGCGGAGGGCGTTCCTGTCCTCACCCCCCCACCCCCCTCTCCCTTGCGGGAGAGGGGGGCGCTCGCGTGTGGCGTCCCCACGACTTCTCCCCCCCTCTCCGCTGGATGTAAGGGCTTATACCGCTGCGCCCCTACGTTGTTCATCCTGGCGGAGTGCAGCGCAGCGTGCCCTGGCGCCCTCTGCAACCACCTGCAACCCGAAATCTACAATCTGAAATCTACAATCTCAAATGGCAGACGCCCGGGCTTGCGTGCTTACCCCAGCGCTGAACACATACGCGCCCTCTTCGGTTTGACAGCGCACCCGGCCCGGGGCTAGAATCGCACCGAGAGCGGAAGTGGCCCGGTGGCCGCCCTGGTCTTCAAAACCTGTGGGCGGGGTGACGAGCCTCGCCGGTGGGTTCGACTCCCACGCGCTCTCGTGCAATAGACTTTAACGAATTTCAGTGAAACTCGCCCGGCGTCTTCTTCCTGAGGATCAATCCTCCAACCACCTACGGCGCCAGCGTGCAACTGCTCCTCGCCACCGGCATGTGACACAGCCGAGGGGTTGAGCGCGGTGCTCGGCGCAGCCAGCTTCACTAGCGTCTCCGTTGCCGCCGAGACGGCACACTTCGTCTATCCCGACGAGGAGACCGGGTGGGCGTCGCTCTGGTCGTATGGCATACGTGGCTGGCTCGAGGCAGTGGAGCGCGAGCAGGGGCCAGAGGCACTCCAACAGTTCAAAAGCGCTGCGTTGGCACAGCTCCAGGCAGGGTGCCAGCCAGACGGTTTCCCGCACACATCGTCGGCCCTGCCAGGAAGCGCAACAAAACCACATACCGCCGCAGCCTGAGCGTCAGGTCGAGGCAAAGAGGCGGGTCGGGCCGCACGCCAATAATGGTGCAGGCGAGGGTGACGCCTGCACCCTCAATCCGGTCATCGGCCCGGGCTACAGCACCGTGACCGGACCATGGTCGTCGCAGTGGTCGCCGTGGCGGTGGTGCAGACGGCCGTTCACCAGGTAGTCGAAATGGTCGCCGTGAGGTACCAGCGGGTGGCCACAGCCCTCGTGGCCGCACTGGCAGGCGATCGGGGCGCAGACGTCGGGGTTGGTCGCGCTCACGGCAATGACATGCTCGTCATAGTGGCCCTCGTGGGCGAAGTGCAGGTGGCCATCGTGGAGATAGTCCACGTGGCCCTCGTGCAGAATGCGTACATGGCCGCAGTGCTCGCTATGCACATGCGGGTGGTCAGCGTGGACGAGGTGAGTCATGCGATGCTCCTTAAATCTTCATAGGATGCGCAGGCATGTTGCACTGCCTGGCTTCAAGTATACACCCATATCGGTGCTGCCAGATCGACCATAGCTGAGATATGATCGCAGCAGATTGTCCCTGCATTCTGCCGCGCACGCCGCTGGCGACCGGCGAACGCGCTTCGCCGCCTGAACGATGCACAATCCAGCAAACAAGCTAAGCATCCCGCGCTGCAGCAGCGCTGCGCGTCCTACGCCGCCCACTGCTTCACATGCACGCGGGTAAAATATCATACGCGGTCTCGCGATTACTCACCCCGCCCGTCGCCGCTGATTAGCGGACGCGGGGTACGCGCTGGTCGAGAAAGCTCGTGCCGATAATCCCCGCGACCCGGCCATCGATTGCTGCCGCATACAGCGCCTGCGCCTGGCGTTCAAGTCGGGCGTGCGCCAGCCAGCAGGCATGGAGCTTGTGGAACGAGGCGAAGCTCGCGTCGAGTGCTGCGATTGCAACATCGCGCTCCTCGACGAAGCTGCGGGGTTGCTGGTGATCGAGGAGCGGGGTCACAGAATCGATCCAGCGCGCGTGACATAACGTAGAGCAGCTTGACGTGCAGGGCATCAGGGGGACAGGTCCTGGCGTCCGCATCAGCACCAGATCGAACTTCATCGCCGATCTACGCGGGGCGCCAGGCGGTGATCGCGCAGCTAGTAACCTTGCCGTCGAGGGCCGTGAGGGCCTCGGCGGGGAGCCCGGTGAGCATCTCGGAGCCCTGGGCGCGCAGCTCGGCGACCGTGTAGCGCCGGGTCACCTCCAGGCCGATCCGCTCAAAGCCTGCCGCCTCCAGGAGCGTGCGATACTCGCGCATGGTCAGGGCTCCGGCGAAGCAGGCCGTCCAGCTCAGCGCCGCGCGCGCCTCGCCCTCACTGACCGGCAGGTCGCTCAGTTCGCCATCGAAGACGATGTCGGAGACGGAGAGACGCCCGCTCGGCTTGAGCACGCGGAAGGCGTCGTTCAGCACCTGGCCCTTATCGGGGGCGAGGTTGATCACGCAGTTCGAGAGGATGCGCTGGCCGGGATCATGGGCAAAGAGGCCTGGTGGTCGGCGCCCGCGGGCGTCGTGCTCGGCGTGCCGCTCTACTCCAATGTTGCCGGGGTCATCCCGGTGGTGGATGCGCTGATGGCCAAGGGCGCGGCGATGGGTGCCATGCTGGCCTTCATGATGGCGGTGGTGGCCCTGAGCCTGCCTGAGATCATTATCCTGCGCCGGGTGCTCAAGCCGCGCCTGATCGCCACCTTCGTCGGCGTCGTCGCTGCTGGCATCATCGCCATCGGCTATCTCTTCAACCTGGTGATCTAGCCCCGTTCGGCAGAGGCGGCCGGGGATACAGCTATGCGGTACGTTCGGCTCACCGCGCTGCGCTTCGGCCTGTCCCTTCTTCCCGGAAGGACGCTATCACCGCTACTGGCCGACTGATGATCGGCCGCGGTGGTGGGCGATGCGGCGAGGCATCTGGCAGCCTTGCGGGTGGCCCGAGCCTCGCTGCGCCCCCGGATCGAGGCGTCATTGGTCAGCCAACGCCTGCGGCGTGCGCGACGATGTACACCGCCGCGCACACCCCCACTGCATCGCTACGCCGCATCCGCAGCGCGCGCCGTGCGCCGCAGGCGCAGCGGAACGACGGTGGGCGGCGCTGCGCTCGCAGCGTCGGGCGCATCGTTCGCGCGGGGAGGACGCGGCGTGGCGGCCTGCAGGTCGATCAAGTCGATCTAACCGAGACGGTGAGACAGGCAGCAACATAGCCCTCAATGTGCGGTATGAGGTAGACTTCTCCTTCACGGTATACGTCGGCAGGGCATGGGGTCGTTCGTCACAAGTGATTTGCATTTTTGGCTCGATCGTGCCATAATTTGCCAATCAGAACACATGATCTTCATGTTAAAGGCGCCTGACAGCCTTTGCAGCGAGGCTCATTATGTTGGTAAGACAAAAGGCGCTCGTAGCGATCTTGCAGGAAGCGGGAGGTTCTGCCTCCCGGGTCCAGTTGATGAAGTGGGCCTTCTTGTTAGGCATGGAGACGCCTTCACATGGGGGGAATTCCTATTATCGGTTTGTCCCGTATCTGTACGGACCACATTCTTTTGTTCTATATCAGGAAATCGACTCTATGCTGCGCGATGGTGTGCTTGAAAATGGTAATGATGAAGTCAAATGGCAATTGAAAGGATCTGTTGAAAGGCAGGACTTGAGTCTACCTGGATCTTTAAAGATCGAATTGCGCTACATAATGAACAAATACGGCTCAATGTCGAGAGGGCAACTGTTGGAAATAGTGTATGAGCGATATCCCTGGTTCACCATTAACTGCGAGGATGCAAGCAAGCGCCGTGCAAGCCGTCCAGTTGCTGATGTGGCGATATACACTATTGGGTATGAGGGCCTTTCTGTAGACGACTTTTTGAATAGGCTGCTGAAGAATGGCGTCCAATGCCTGTTGGATGTACGTAACAACCCTGTCTCGCGACGCTATGGCTTTCATAAGACTACTCTGTCGCGTCTGTGCGACTTTTTGGGGATAGAGTATTTCCATTTTCCTGAACTGGGCATTCCCAATTCGAGCAGAGAGGAATTGCATAGTAAAGCGGACTATGAGAGGCTATTCAAGGAGTACAAGCATAGCATCTTGCCGGCTCAGAGCAAGACCTTGAAGCGCCTCGCCTGGATCGTGAACGATCGTCCAGGTGTTCTGGTTTGCATGGAGGCTGACCCGACATACTGTCATCGGACAACGTTAGCTGAGGCTTTGTCGCCTATTGCCCAGCTTCCAGTTAAGCATTTGGAGTGGCCGCGATGACCACGCAGTTCACCAGGACGAAAGTACTGATCACGGTCATGACCTATCCGCATCCATCGCGAGGATATCAGGAACTCGTATGCACGGCAGGAATAACAGAAAACAAGGAGTGGGTACGCCTCTATCCTATTGATTACCGGTACAGGCCGCGACACCAGCAATTCCGTAAGTATCAGTGGGTGGAAATTGACCTCTTGCCCTCTGGCGCCGGGAATGATCGTCGCAAGGAGAGCCGCAAGCCCGAACTGGATTCGATGCAATCTCTTGGCGCACCACTATCGACAAAAGACGCTTGGCGGGAGCGGCGGGAGATCATTGATGCGATGCCAGTTTATACGGTGAAGGAACTGCAAGCCCTGTACGAACGTGATCGTACGTCGCTGGGCATCGTACGTCCTTCACGGGTGCTGGATCTCGTAATCGAACCTGCCGATCCGGAATGGAAACCGGAGTGGCAAGCACTCTTCAGTCAACTGCGGCTCTTTGGGTCGCCCCAAAAACCTTTGCGGAAAATACCTTTCAAATTCAGCTACATTTTTGAATGCAAGGATCATGATAAGCCTCATCGGGCGATGATTGAGGACTGGGAATTGGGAGTTCTCTGGCTAAACGAAGTCGAACGCCTGGGTGATGATCAAAAAGCAGCAGAAAGCGTTCGTCGCAAATTCCTGGGGGAGATGTGCTCAGCCGAGAAGGACACACGCTTTTTCATGGGAACGGTCTTTCCCTATAACACCTGGGTGGTCTTAGGTGTCTTCTGGCCTCCGGTTGAGAAGAAGAGCGACGATAACAGTATTGTTCAGCATTCACTGTTTTAATGGCGATCAGGGGTGTTGTGGCAAGTTTCGCTTCAGGGAAACTGCAAGCAGTAGTACTGTTCTTGCTTGCGTCGGTAGCGAGATGCAATGTGGTTCAGGCAGTGCGGTTCGAGCAGCAAGAGGGCTGCGATCTGCTATTGACCGCAGCCCTCTTGCATGCGCCGCTCCAGGCTTCGGCGGGTGGCCGCCTACCACGGGGAGCGGCGCGGGTGCTATTTGGCTCGCTCAGGGCGAACCGGGAACCGGCCTGTCGTTCTCCTCTTGGGCCTCGACGTTGCGCTTTTCATAAGCACAACGTATTTCCGGCGGGCGGGGAGCGCGAGTGGCGAGACGAAAACCGTTGTTGTCGTTGTCGTTGTCAGGGTTGTTGTCGTTGCGGTAGGCGCAACGGGCGTTGTCGCGATTGTTGTTCCACGAGCCGCCGCGCAGCACGTTGTCGGCCAGTTCCGCCACCCATTATACCTCACCGTTGCGCGTGTCTGTATCGCCCGGCGGGCGAAACTGCGCGCCGCGCGGCCGCTCTGCCGGCGGCTGCGCACCGCTGCGCTTCATCCAGTCGCCGAGCAGCGCGCCGATGGCGCTGACCTCGCGGCTGACGTGTTCGTACTGGCGCAGGGTCAGCAGCTTCAGATCGTGGGCCAGGCGCAGGTAGAGCCGCAATTGCTCCAGGTGGGCGTCGGCGCGCAGCAGCAGGTCACGCTTGTCACGGGTCTTGCGCGCCAGCACGATCAGCTCGTTGAACTCGAAGGCGGCCTGCTGGGTGCGCAGGGCCAGGGCGAAGCGGTGCTCGCGCGGGTACTTGAGCGTCGCCGGCACCAGCCAGAGTAGCAGGTCGTAGGTTTTGGCGAAGATCGGGATTTCGTTCATAGGTGAAGCCTTCGCTCCCGTCAATCAGTATATCTAGAGGCAGAGTGGCGCACGGAGTTCCGGCACCCTTCGATACGCCGCTCCGCGGCTACTCAGGGCGCCCTGCGCGACGCCGCTCCACGGTGCCATTCCTAATACCGACAAACCGCATCCTGAGTAGCGCGTAGCGCGTAGCGAAGGGGCGGTTTGTCGCTACGTGGTCT
>CAKZKA010000174.1 GCA_937120965.1 uncultured Chloroflexota bacterium | reverse complement strand
GAGAGATCCGACAGGAACTGGATATTGGGATGGTACACCGCGAAGCGCCGAACCGCCTCGTGGGAGGTCTGAATCTCTCCCTCCGCGACAGCTTCGGTAATACGTTGGAAGCCCTGATGATAGAAGTCGAACGAGGTTCTCCAGAGGCGTGCCTGGCGCTGATCAGCCTCGCTGGTAACAGCGGCGGCAAAAGCGTTAATAGCCTGATCCAGATCATACACTGCAATCGACCATTGCTGCACAAACTGGTCACGTAGTTCGGGCGTTTCAAGGTGCAGAAAGTAGCTCTGGTCATAGCGACGGGCAATCTGGACTTTGATTGCCACATCGTTGGCGAGTTGACTGAGGTGCGCGTCAACGCGGATGGCCCTGGAGACTGTAGACTCGATATGCCCGATGCCTATGAGAGCAGCGATGGTCAACACAAGCACCAGGAAAGCGAGGACGCCAAATGCTAGCCGAAGGCGCTGGTGCAGGGTCAGGCTACGTTGCAGGCGAGACAGGGCGATTGTTGCCATGATACCTTCTGCGAGGGCTATCAGTTGTCTATCGCCGGGTTATTTCAGGAGGAGCCAGGTGGAACGCTCATCGTTGCAAGCATAGACCCGTGGCATTACCGGGCCGCAACCATTGAGCGTGAGAGTGTAGCAGAGTCAATTAACGCGCCGGGCAAATATTCAGGCGAAAGAGCAATCCTTCATATGTGCCCGTGGCAATTCCCCGGTTCAGGCAGGCGCGAGATCAGCCGGGGTTTGGGAAGGGCTGTGCTCTCCCCGATCCTCTGGCGAGGGTGTGGGGAAGGGTTGGTTTCTACGGGCACAATTACAGCAGGGCGCCCCGCGGGGCGCCCTGCTGTGGTTATAATACCAATTACCGTTGATGATGCCGCATTGCCTGAAGCGATTTCAGGCGTTGTGCTGCCCAGCGTGGCAATCCGCAATCCAAAATCTAAAATCCAAAATGGTATAAGGCTACAGGCGTGCAGGCTGCGCTTGCGGCCCCACGACGGTAGGAGTGTTGCACAGGGAGGGCTTGCCCTCCCTGTGCCCATCGCTGCCGCAGCGTCTATCGGGTAGCAGACTAGGCGCGCTCGCGCAGCATTTCGGCCCAGGCTTCGTACAACTCGTCCTTCGTCTTAAGGCCAGGTCGGGGCAGGGCGTGATTGACGACATAAGTGGCCCCGGTGTGGCGGTTCTCCCACATCGCCTGGTGGGCCTCGGCGAGATCCTTCCACTCGACGAAGACCGGTTCGGTGATGGAGAGCAGGCCGGCGCTGATCTCATCGAGCAGGCGCAGGATCTCGTAGGCATTCGAGAGGTGGGTGCCCCAGATATTGGCGGTGGGCATATAGATACGGCGCTGACGCATCCAGATCTGGGGGGCGAAGAACGAGTAGCGTCGTCCGCCCAGCTCCTCGAAGTAGACGATCCGCCCGATGAAGGGCTTGACCAGCATAGCGCTGACGTTAAGCGCATCGTGGCCGGCCCGCTCGATGATCATATCCGGATAGCCGCGGGGGTTATCGGCGCTGCTGAGGAACACGCCCACGGCGCTGCCCAGGGGCTTGAAGGTCAGATCGTTGAAGCGACGGACGGCCTCCTTGAGCCCCTCGGGGTCTGTCTTGGAGTCGGGCAGGTCGGGCATCGTGCGGGGCCAGTCGAATTCTTCGCCGAAGCGGCGGCGCAACTCTTCGATGCTGACCACGCCGCGGAGGGCGGCGCCGAAGCCGAGGCTGAGCACGAATTCGCGTTGGGCATCGGTGTAGGTCACCACCACGATCCGCGCGCCCATAGAGCGAGCGGCTTCGATGGCCTCAAGACCTGGCTCGTCCACCAGGGCGCCATCACCCTCCACGCCGTAGTAGATCAGCACGGCCTGACCGGCGCGCAGGCCGGCGCGGCGCATCATCTCCTCGGGGCTGGCGTGGCCGGGCTTGCCAAGGAAGGTGAAGTGATAGCCCGAGCTGGCGCCGTAGAAGGTGAGGGTGGGGATGTGGCCATCGCGCGGTTCGCCGAGGAGCTGGAAGGAGCGCGCGAACGCCTGCTCACCGGCGTGAGAGATCGCGTAGTCGGCGAGGTGGTGATTATTCTGAGCGCGGAACATATCGAGCAACGGCTCGCCGGCCTTCTCCCAGGCAGCCCATGTGGCCGGATCGGCGGGGATGCGGGTGAAAATGTTGGCGATCGAGGGGTCTTTGCGATTGATGTAGCCCTTGCCGCCGGCTTCGAGCAGGGTGCGGGCGCGGGCCTCGCTGGAGACCATACCGATCACATTCAGGCCGTTGCGCGCCGCCGAGCGTGCCGCGTCGAGGCCGGTGCCGGTAGCGGCGCCCTCAATGAAGATGCTCTTACCGGGCTTGATCGCCAAGGTGGTGAAGAGGGCGCGGTAGGCGGTGCCAAGGTTGAGCATGAAGCTACCGGCGGCCTCCAGCGACATATCGGGGGCCAGGGGCATACACTGGGGCGCCTGGGCCAGCATAAACTGCTGGTGCGAGCCATCGGGCGTGTTGTAGCCCTGGATGACAAAATCGGCAGCCATCGGGTCGAGGCCGACCATCGGCGAGAGCAGGTCGTTCTGGCCGGAGTAGATCGCGACCACATCGCCGACCTTGATCCGGCCTTCCTTACGCAGCTCTTCGCCCACGGCTGCGACGAGGGCCACGCCACCCGAACCGGTAACGTGCCAGTCGCGGTCGTGCTCATCGAAGAGCGAAACCGGGATGCCGGTAATGGCCCAGATGTCGTTGAAGTTGACCTCGCTGGCGAGGATGTAGAGCAGGGCCTGGTTCGGCGCAGGATGTTCGACGGGGATGATGATCTGCCGCTCGACATCTTTGGGGTCGCCCAGGATGCCTGCGCCGGTCTCAGGATCGCGGATAACCCCCTGGGCATACTGCCAGGTGGGGATGGGGGTCACGCCGGGGAAGAAGGGCGAGCCAATGGGGAGAAGCTGGCCGGTTTCGAGGTACATGCGCTCCTGCTCCGGGGTTACCAGGGTACGGCGCGTGGGCAACGGCGCCGAGTGCTTATCCATGAAGTCCTGGATACCCTTCTTGCCGCCCTCGGGATCAACGACGGCCTCGGCGAAGAGGCGCGCTTCGTGGGCGAGGCCCTGTTCGAAGCCGTGCTCGAAGCCGTAGCGAATGGCTTCCAGGGCGCGCTCGACGGCCCTGGTGCGGCCGGCAGTCACGGCCTGGGCAACGATGCGCTTGATGCGCGGGTTCTGGATAATAGCGTTAAGTTCGTCCTTAACGAAGTGCGGCTGGGGCTCCTCCCAGGCGGCGACGGCGGCCTTGCGGCGCTCGAAGGCCTCTTTCAGGACGCCGCTGCCGGTGGCATACTCGCGGATCAGGGCCGTCGAGACGCTGACGCAGTCCTGGGCATCGGTGACGAGGACATCAACCAGGCCGATTTCGGCGGCCTCCTCGGCGGTAATTGTGCGTCCGCCGAGGATCATCTCCAGGGCGCGCAGGGTGCCGGTGCCGTTGTTCTGCTTGTAGAGAAGCCGCGGCAGGCGCTGGGTGCCGCCATAGCCGGGGAGCAGGCGCAGGTTGATCTCGGGCTGGCCGAACTCCGCGTGCATCTCGGTGACGCGGAAGTGGCAGGCGAGGGCGAACTCGAGGCCGCCACCGAGCGCCACGCCATTAATGGCCGCGATGCAGGGCTTATCCATGCGCTCGATCTTGCGGAAGGCCAGGTGGGCGTTGTTGGGCAGGGCGATGGCGTCCTCGACCGTGTGAATATCCTCGAGCAACTGGCGAATATCAGCGCCAGCGACGAAGCTCCTGGTGCCCTGGCCGGTGAAGACCACGGCGAAGACATCCTGGCGGCGCCCCAGGTGATCGACGATGGTATTCAACTCATCGAGGGCGCGCTCGTTGAGCGCGTTGACCGGCGGGTTGGTAACGGTCACAATCGCCAGGCGCTTGACTGCCTCGGTGTCCTTCGCTCGCGAGCCGGTCGTAAGGGCGTGGTACTCGATGCGGAAGTAGCGGTAGCGCTCGAAGATCTGCTGCTCGTCGGAGAGTTTCTGCTTGCGCTTCCACTCATCGATCTTCTGGCGGATCTCATCGAGCGACTCGGGGTTGCGCAGGGTGGTGGTATCGCCCAGAGGCTCATCGAGCATCAGGTTGCGCAGGAAGCGGCGCATATACTTACCGCTGCGCGTCTCGGGGAAGGCCGAGACCTCGATGTAATCCTCAGGCACGGCAACCACGCCCTTCTCATTGCGCACCAGGTCATCGAGGCGGCGGCGGTCGGTGCTGGTGAGCCGGCGGCCCGGAGCGGTGAGGATAAAGGCGACGGGGGTAAGGCCCTTCTCCCGGTGGGGCGCGCCGACGACGATGCAGTTGCCGACAGGCGAGTCGGGGGTGATCTGCTTATCGCGGAGGATAGCGCCCTCGATCTCCTCGGTGCCCATACGGTGCCCCGAGACGTTAATCACATCGTCGGAGCGGCCGTGGAGGGTGAAGGAGCCATCGGCATACTTCATCGCGAAGTCGCCCTGGACGTAGGCCCACTCGCCATTGGGACCGCGCCGCCAGTACGTCTTCACGAAGCGTTCCGCATCGCCGCGCCACGCCTGCAACGGCTTCTCCCCGCGCACAACCGCCTCCAGGGTCGCCACATCACCCCAGATCGTGCGGGTGAGGTAGGGATAGGCCGCGGTAATGACAATCTCGCCCTTCTCCTCGAAATCGGCCGGGCGGTAGACCGGCTCGCCGCCTTCCGGCGGAACCTCGGCCACCCAGACATCGCCGATGATCCAGGGCAGAGGGTAGGTATGCGCGTCGGGGCGCAGCGGGAAATCATCGTTGCCGTAAAAGTGCGTCCAGACGATCCCGCCGTGCTCGGTCGCCCAGTAGGAGTTGATGTACTGGGGCGACATAATCTCCATACCGAACTGCTGGACCGCCGGCGAGACCGGTTCGGCGCAGAAGGTGCAGACGCGCAGCGAACTCATATCGTACTGCTGCACATCGGCCACATTCTGGGGGTTGGTCATCACCGACTTGAGGAACGTCACGCCGGCCTTAAAGACCTGCACCTTGTTGCGTTCGATGACGCTGGCGAAGCGGCCCGCGCTGGGGAAGACCGGCGAGCCTTCGAGCAAAATGCTGGTGCAGCGGCTGGCGAGGCTGGCGGTGATCATGTAGCTCTGGCCAGTGATCCAGCCCGGATCGGCCACCACGAAGACCGTATCGCCCGGCTCGGCGTCGAAGCTCACCTTCATCGTATGGACCAGGCTGGCCACGTAGCCACCGTGGACATGCACGACGCCCTTGGGCTTGCCGGTGCTCCCGCTGGTATAGATGATAAACATCGGGTACTCGGCATCCACGGGGGTGCAGGGCGACAGGCTGGTAAGAATGGAGTAGAACTGCTCAACGGGCAGGGCGAGCAACTCGGCTTCGGACGTAACGGCCGCGCCGCGGGCGCGGGCGGTCTCCAGGATCTGCTCGAGGGCCCGGGCGGTCAACTCGTGGCTCCAGCGATCGCGCTCGGGGCGCCAGAGGAGTTCCTGACCAGTGTGTTTCACCACGATCACCGCTTCGACACGGGGCGGAGAGGCCACGAGGGCCCTGGCGACCGTGGTGCGGATCTGGGACTGCACGGCCACATCGAGGCCGCTCAGGTCTTGAAGCGCCTTGCCGACGCCGCGCATCACATCGGAGCGTTCCACAGTAATATCTTCGGCGATGGTGGCGCGCACGGTGGCGACGATCTTGCTGGCGTGATCCGGCTTGACGTTCAGTCTGGCAAGGGTTTCTTCGACAATCTCGACAGCCGTTTCAACGGGCAGGAACTTATCAAGCGCCTGGTCGGTGTACACCTCCTTGTACGGAACGATCTGGGCATTGCGGTAAGCCCCATCGGAGGTGATCACCACGCGGGCGCCGGCATTGTGAATGCGGTCGCTGAGGGTCTTGTCGGAGAAGCCGCCGAAGACGGGGGTGTAAATAATGCCCAGGCGCTTGGCCGCCTCGGTGTAGTAGATCTGGTCGAGGATATTGGGCATATTGAGGGCGATGCGATCGCCCTGTTTCAGCCCGAGGCCGGCGAGCACGAGGGCGGCCTTCACCACCTCGAGCAGCAGGCGCTTCCGGGTAACCTTCTCTTCGGTCACCGGACCGCCGCGCCCGCCGTTCAGCGAGTTGTCCCAGCGGTCACCTTCGAAGATGAGGGCGAACTCATCACCGTAGCCGAGGAGCACATGGCGGTCAACTTCATTAAAACAGGCATTGGTCAGACCGCCTTCGAACCAGCGATAGAAGGGCGGATTGTCGTCGTTGAACGCGCGCGCCCAGGGCTGATGCGCAGCCCCATACGGCACCTCGACCGGAGCGCCGGTCGCGGCGTCGAGACCGGTCCAGCGGTTCTCCGGCTCGTTCCAGGTAATCCAGGCCTTCAGGGCCGGATCGTACCAGTGGATCGCGCCGCGGGCGATCGCGCCGAAAAACGCGCCGGGATCGGCCTGGAAAGCGCGGCGTTGAGCCTCCCAATCGGTACGGGATCGGATGGGGTTACTGCGCGGCGCGCGAGGGGGGGCGAGGTGCGCGGCCTCGATCATCGGTAAGCCTCCACTTTCACTA
>CAKZKA010000173.1 GCA_937120965.1 uncultured Chloroflexota bacterium | reverse complement strand
CTGCGCCCTCCCAAACCCTCCCGCTGGCGGGTTGTTTCCTGGGAGGGCTGCGCCCTCCCAAACCCTCCCCGCTGGCGAGTTGTTTCCTGGGAGGGCTCAGCGCAGGCTCTCCAGCGAAGCTGGAGCGGCCCGCCCCTTCGGGCTGAGCTTCAGGGCGAAGCCTGAGCCTGTCGAAGGGGGCCAGGGGTAAGAACCAACCAGCGCACCCCCACGCCATCACGACCGCTGTCCGCCGCTACGCGGTAGCAGAGAGCCTCTCGTCCGAACGGCTACGAGAGGCTCTCTGCCTTTCTGGCGCTGTTGTGTGTCTACCTCGTCGCGTTTGCGACCCGGGGCGCGCTCCTGAAGGCCATCCAGGCTGGGAGCGCCTCGCTGACCCGGGGGCGCAACACCCTGTTCTACCGTAATATGCACTGTGCCAGCATGCGGTGCACGCCAACAATATCCGTCCCGCGCTTGAACTCACGTGTAACTGGAAGCGCACCTCCTGAAAGGTGTAGTTTCAGCTCCGCATCGCCATCGAACATACCTGCCGTTTCCACCTCAAAATGAGTGATTGATCGATACGGAATAGAATGATAGACGACTTTCTTGCCGGTGACGCCCTGCCGGTCAACCAGGATCAGACGCCTGTCCGTGAAAATGAACATGTCACGAATGACCCGAAAGGCTCGGAGCAATTGCTCGCCCTCTACCAGTAAGTGGCTCGAACTCGCTCTGTACTTCCTGCAAGCTTACTTCGGATGCGTTGCCAAAGAGTCCCTGAAGCATGACCAGTCTCCTCCACGTCCGATTACCAGTATTGGCCCGATCATGCCATACCAGGCGTACCACAGGCAGACACTCACGGCTAGTGGCCTGCCACGATAATTGTGATGAACGTGGCGGGAGGGGGCGTGGGAGGGCGAAGCCCTCCCCGCAAAAAACTATCCATCACAACCTGGTTGACAAACCACTAGCGCCCATGGGTGTGCGGGCGCGCGGCGCGGGTGGATATCGAGCCACTCATCATCATCGCGCGGCGAAGCTGCCCGGGCATCTGTGGTCAAATTGATGGTTACCCTGCTCAGAGACCTAGATCTCGAGCCGGAGCTGGTCGGGGTTGATGCGCGGCGGGCGGCGCGGCGCGGGTGGCGGGCGGCGGCTGCCGTGACGCTCACGCACCGCGGCGACCTGGGCCGCGGTGTCCGGGTGGTTGCGCACGGCGGCAATGGCGGCGCGCGCCCGGCGAACCGCTGTCTCGTGGTCAACGATCGGCGCCGGGTAGGTACGGCCGATCACACACCCCGCGCGGAGCTGCATCTCGCGCGGCATAAGCCAGGGCGCGTGGATAAACGAGGCCGGCACACCCGCCAGTTCAGGCGCCCACCGCCGCACGAACGACCCATCGGGGTCATGATCCTGGCCCTGCTTGACCGGATTGTAGATCCGCAGCATGGCGTTGCCCGCCGTCCCGGATTGCATCTGGAGCTGGCTGTAGTGAATGCCAGGTTCGTAATCAAGCCAGGCGCGGGCCAGAACAAGCCCAGGGGCGCGCCAGTGCTGCCACAGGTCGAAGCAGGCGAAGGAGACGACCATCGCGCGCATGCGGAAGTTGAGCCACCCGGTGGCGGCCACGGCGCGCATACAGGCATCGACAAACGGGTAGCCGGTCTGCCCGGCAGCCCAGGCTGCGAGCCGCGCCTCGTCCGGCTGCTCGGGGCGCATACAGTGGCAGCGCCAGCGCAGCCGCGCGGCGAAGGCGCTCAGGGGGCGCACCCACGCGATATCGGCGGGATGGCCGCTGGCGATGAGCGCGCCGATGCGGGCGCGGGTTGCGCGCACAACCTGGTTAACCGATAGCGCTCCCCAGCTCAGGTAGGGGCTGAGGCGCGAGCAACCCTCCCAGGCCGTGTGCGGGCTGGAGAGCGCCCGGTGGTAGGCTGCCCCGCGCCAGTGCAGGAAATCGTCGAGCAGCGCGTGGCCCGGGCTCTCGCCGCCGGCCTGACGCTAGCCGGTCCGGCGCGAGGCCCAGCTCGGCGTGGCTCGGGATGGGGCCAGGGTCGAGCGCGGGCGTGAGCGGTCGCAGCGCTGGCGGTGGAGCGAACAATGGGCGGGCCATGCGCTCGTCGTAGCTGGCGTCCCATATGTCGCGGGACGCCAGCCGTCGCACGACTCCGCCCTGCGGCAGCTCGGTGAAGGGGAGGCCCCGGGCGCGCGCCCAGCGCCGCACCGCCCGGTCGCGCTGGTAGCTCAGCAGGTTGCCGGTCTCCTCGTGGGCCCAGAGCTGCGCGATGGGCAGCGTAGCTGCCAGGTGCTCCAGCACCGCCACCGGCTCGCCTACACGTACAATTAGCGGCTGCCCGCGGCGGGCGAGAGCCGCGCGCAGGGCGCGCAGACAGTCGGCGATGAACGACCAGTGGGCCGGAGCGAAGTCGGGCGCGTGGATAAGCGCCGGCTCGACGATGTACAGCGGCAGCACCGGTCCACGCGCCGCTGCCTCCGTGAGCGGGCCGTGGTCACTGACCCGGAGATCGCGCTTGAACCAGACGAGCTGGATCGGCTCGTTGTCGCTGGCATACTGTGTAGCCATACAAGCAGTATACCCCAGTTCCGGGCTGGTGGGCCGGACATTGCATTTCAGATTGGAGATGTTGGATTGTAGCCCGGGGCACCGTCGCCCCCGGCAGGTAACGCCCCCCGTGGCGGTCGTGCGGGCGCGGGGCGGGCCGGCGCGCCGCGTGGGGGTTATGCGGCCACATGGTCGTCCCGGCGTCCCCGGGGCGCCGTTTGCCGCGCGCCGTCGCCCCCGGCGGGTAACGCCCCCCATGGCGGTCGGGCGGCGGCGGGGGGTCAGGCCGAAGCATTCGCGCCGGGGGGCGCGCGAGCGCGGGGCGGCGCGAAGGGCGAATGCTTCGGCCCTACGTGCATACCCGTGGCGGGGTGGCGACCGCGGGTGGGCGGGCCACCATGCGCAACAGCGTGCCGGCGACCGCAGGTGGGCCGGGCCGGCAACCCCGTGGCGGTCGGGCGGCGCGGGTCAGGGTCGGCGACCCCGTGGCCGTCGGGCGGCGGCGGGGCGGGCCGGCGCGCCGCGTGGGGGTCGGGCGGCGGCG
>CAKZKA010000172.1 GCA_937120965.1 uncultured Chloroflexota bacterium | reverse complement strand
GCCTGGACATCACGCAGTTGGAGGTTGGTCAGCATCAGCACCGGTACGGCGATAGCGGAACCAAGCGCGAACTGGCCCACCATCTCCGGTGTGCCGAGCTTTGCCAGCACGATCAACATGCCCCACTGGCACGCGGCAAAGATGACATTGCCCAGGAAGGTCCACGAGAAGTTGGCGCGCAACGAGAGGCGCGAAGGGGTGCCTGCCACAGATGGTTTCAAGCTCTCTGCCATCTTCCTGCTACGGTAGTCGAGGATCGGCCACTTTTGAGCGCAGATCGTCCCTGCCTGGACGAACCGGGTTCATCCGGGATGCAGGTGCGGACACAGGTTTGCGAACGCGAACGCGACTCCAGGATGCCGGCCGGCCCACGGTCGGGCCGGCACTTGCTACCTACTCTGCGGTAGCGGGATACCCGCCAGTAGATGTCGTGCTGCCAGGCTCATCACGACTCGCTCCGGGACTCTGTGGCTGCCTGGCCGGGGTGGCGGGCCGGGGCGCGCCGGCAGCACGGTAGGCAAGGCTGCGCGCCCCCTTATGGGCATTCAGCACTACGCCGAGGGGCTCGACCTCGAAGCGGGCAAGCTGGTCAATGGCGCTGACGAGCGCACCGCCCCGCAGGCGCCCGGAACGCACCACCAGCACGGTGGCGTCGCAGCGGCGAGCCAGGGTGATCGGATCGACCACCGGCAGAAGCGCCGGGCTATCGAAGAGCACAATATCCGCATGGGTCCTCAGGCGCTCAATCAGATCGGCCATGCGCGACGATCCGATGACTTCAGCCGGATTCGGTGGCAACGGACCGCTGGGCAGCAAATCTAGATTGGCAACCCCGGTTGGAACGAAGTGGCTGGCCAGGCTTTCGCCGTCACTTTGCAGGGCCGTGGTGACGCCGCGCGTATTCGGTTGCTGGAAGATCGTGTGCAGGGTCGGCTTGCGCAGGTCTGTATCCACCAGGATTACGCGCTTGCCCGCCTGCGCCAGCACGATTGCCAGATTTGCCAGGACGGTGCTTTTGCCCTCGCCTTCGGTGGCGCTGGTGACGAGGAGGGTGTGGATAGGGCGCTGTGCCGCAGCGTGCTCGATGTGCATGCGCAGCCGGCGGTACGTCTCGGCCACCGGCGACCGGCCATCCGCCAGCACCAGGGGTTTGCTTGAACCCCCAGCCTGCGGAGGGATGGTGACCAGGGTCTTCGCCTCGGTGAGTTGCATGATCGTCTCCGCTGAGCGCACGCGGTCATCGAGGTGCTCGCGCAGCAGCACCCCACCGAAGGCCAGCATTGCGCCGACAACCATGAAGACGGCGACGTTGAGTGGCGTGCGCGGACTGATCGGGCGAGTCGCCGGAAGAGCCGGTTCGACGACGTGCAGATTGTAGCGACTGAAAGTCACATCATTGCCGAGCAACTCGCGCCCCCGCTGCGCGACCAGATTGGCAATTTCATTCGCAATGACGGCTGCCCGATCGGGATCAGAGTCGCGAACGGCCAGGACAATCAACGAGGTATTGCGGGTCAACGAAACACGCACTCTGCGCTCGAGCGCTTCGGGGGTAGTATTGAGCTGCAATCTGGCAATCACCGTCTCCAGCACCGGACGCTTACGCAGCAACTCCATGTAAGTTGCGATGGGGCGTTCGTTAATACCCCAGATCTCGCTGTCGGCTGCGGTTCGACGGGTAACCGTAACGGTCACCCGCGACTCGTAGGTTGGCGTGAGTTGCAAACTAACCACATAGGCCAGCCCCCCGCTAAGCAGCGCAACCAGGGCGATCAACCAAGCCCAGCGCCAGAGTAAACTTACGAACGCCTTGAATTCCATGAATTCCTCCGTTTGCGAAGCCCGCCCTTCTGTTTTAGCCTACCCGGACATCATTGCTGATGTGCAAGGAGTGAAAACCGGGTTGCGCCATACCCATCCCGGCGGGGACGGCCTGGGAGAGCTGCACCCTCCAATAGTTAATAGTCTGTAAACAAAGTTTCTCGGTACTTTACCAGCCCCGTCATGCTTGGCTATGCTCAGCATCTTCCGCCTCCTGATGCGGTAGACCCTTCGCTGCGCTCAGGGTGACAACAACTTACAGACCGCTGAACTTTTTCGTCGCGTCGCTGTGCAACGGGGCCGCATGGGCATCTAAAACGTGCAAATTCGAAGTTCTGGAAGGGTTTTACTTCTCCCGTTGTTCCAGAACCTTATCGAATGTAATGCCATTTTAGAGTGTAGATTTTCGCTTGCAGATTGTCGCGCCGGGATTGGAGGCGCACTATGATACAGCGCTGCTTGGGGGATGTTCAGGTTAGGAAGTACAGCGCTTTCAAGGGAGATACATCACATCCTGAAAGCCATCAGCTCTCAGATTCAGCAACATCAAAGAATACTAAAATCTCGTACGGCCAAGTATAGCAATTTGCAGAGGCCACAGCAAGTAATGTGGATATGAAAACGTTCATATTGACATGATTGTTATTTTCCATATGTCTTTCTATTTATCTTAGGCCGGAGCGCGCCAGAACAGCGCTGGCAAGATAACTACTCGCTCATCACAGTCGGGGCCGGGGCGCGCCGGGCAGGGTTCCACGCAGCCTCCAGGCGCTCTCCACTGAGTCTCCATACTTGCCTGCTACAGTGAGGGTGCGACAGGGAACCCTGGAGCATCGGGCAGCACGTAAAGGAGGACCGCAATGACACGTCTGATAACATTCGTAACCCTGGGCATCGTGGTCGCCCTGCTGGCGCTGGGCGCCCCGGCTGGCGCCTTCGCTCAGGGGCCAACGGGCAATCCGCAGTGGAGCCGCGCCCGCCAGGGCGGGCCGGAGCAGTCGCTGGTTGGAACAGCAGCGGCTCAGCTCGGGGTGAGCAGGCTAGAACTGATCGCGCAGTTGCAGAGCGGCAAGACCCTCGCCGA